>SLPX01000116.1 GCA_007131745.1 Myxococcales bacterium | reverse complement strand
TTGGAAGATGCGGGGGTGATCAGCGAAGCAGGATTGAGCTCTTTCAAGCGCTGCAATGGTCTTTTTGAATCCGTCTTTGACTCCCCGGATTTCGTCGTGGATTTCACCCAATCCATCAAGGGAGAAATTCAGGTGAATCGCCAATTCCGGGCATCGATCAGCCAGTTGGCCCACCGTGGTCACAATGCGGTCCGGAAGCAAACCGTTGGTGGGAAAGTTCACGGTTCTGGCCCCATTGTTCTTGTAGAATAGTTCAACAATATCGACCAGGTCGTCTCTTAGGACGGGTTCCCCACCAGACAACCAGAGCTTATCAAAGCGAGGAGCGGTTTCGGATAACCGCCGAATCTCGTCAAACGTAAGGTCATTGCCGGGGTGAGTTTCACTGGCGTAGAAGCATGTTCTGCATTTTGAATTGCATTTGGCCGTGACGAATAGAAATACCGATTCCAGGCGACGGCGACGGAACAATTTTTGAAATATCCCCGGTTCCCCGAGGTGCATGTCACGGCTGGTTTTCATTTTAGACATGGAAGCCTCCTGCACCGGCATTCTGAAAAATGAAACAGGGTTATATTATTTCCATGAAGTTATTAGCAATTATTACGGACCGAATCAATTCTTTTTCATGCTACCGTCATTAGGTGTCCGCGGGTGGCGGGAGAGAGGAAAATCCCGACTTTAGAGCATCAAGAGCATCAGATTTCTGATGATTGATTGTCTTTTCGACACCCATTTGTTTGCATAACATCCAGATATCATTGACTTTAGTGATTTCGTGCTTTCAGGCACGAAATTTGCTTTTTCATGAGACTATAAGATGCGATTCAAGGAAGGAGAAAACCATGAAGAAGTTGTCTTTTGTTAGTATTGGAATGAAGGTTGTTTGTCTTGGCTTGTTGCTGTTTGTTTTTGCCCACGGTTGTGATCGCGGGGGAACGTCAAACGGCCCTCCGGACGGAGTCTGTGATGACGGGACTCTTTTGACTTGTGACATGGAGGAACCTGTTTGTGAAGAGTACGAAGTGCTTGCAGTTCAAAACAATTGTTATGTTTGTGTCAACGAAAGTACCTGCCTGCCTTGGGGAACAGCCGAGTGCGGCGAGGATGCCGAATGCGAGTTGACCGAATATTGCGATCCATGCGGAACCAGTTCTTGCCCGGATTGTCGTGATTGCGTACCGGCCTGCATTGAACATGGTTGTGAGACGGAGAGTTCGGTTGCTTGTGACGAAATACGTCCGTATTGCGGGGAATACGCAACCGCAATCGTGGAAAACGGTTGTTGGGTTTGCGTGGAACTGGATACCTGTGAACCGAAAGAAGTTCAGCTTTGTACGAGCGGGCTGGACTGCGAACTCGGACAATGGTGCAATCCTTGCGGAACGTCTTCTTGTCCTGGGTGCGATGATTGCGTAGCTATTTGCGTGGAGCACAGTTGTGAAACCCAATCCTTGGAGGATTTGATCTGTGACGCAATTCAACCCGACTGCGGTGAATACCGCGCCGCGGTCATACGTGATGGCTGCTGGATATGCGTGGATGCACTGACTTGCGAAACAGATGTCGACATGAGCTGCGATGACGGGACCGAACTCTTGTGTGACATGGAGCCCCCCGAGTGTGGAGAACACGAAATACTCGCCGTGCAGGACAACTGCTATGTTTGCGTCAACCCGGTTTCATGCGCGCCGTGGGGGGAACCCGGCTGCGATAGCGATATGGATTGTGGACCCAAGGATTACTGCTACTTCTGTGCCACGAGTTCGTGTCCGATGTGCGATGATTGTGTTGCTGCTTGCATTCCTCACGATTGTCCCACTGAAGATGAACTCATGTGTTACGGAGTAAGGGAAGATTGCGGCGAAGGTGGAGTCGCGGTGATCCAAGACGGATGCTGGGTTTGCGTGTATCTGGACACATGTGAGCCGATGAATGACTTGCCCTGAATCGATTATCCGGACCGGCGTTTAGCCGTCTAAAAAAAAGGGGGGGCGATGAGTGACGGCCTTGTTTGAATTGGATGAGGCAAATATGCTATCATAAACGCGTGGTTTTTATGAGAAAACATAACTTCTGCAGTGCTTCGGCATGGGGGTCATTTATTTTGTTGGTGATGGTCATCGGGTGTTCGAAGGACCGGGAAGATCGGCCCGAGTCTTCAACCTTTTCGGAAAAGACTCGGGGAGACGAGCTTTTGAAAAGGGCCGAGGAGGAGCTTAAGAAGGGGGAATACGAAACGGCCGCCGGGCTGGCTTTCGCCGGCTTCAACAAGTGGTATCGGAGGGCGGGAGTGAGAGCGGGAAAAACCGATCAGTACCTGAGGGTGGTTTATGGAGTGATGGATTCGGCCGGTCCCGGGCCGCTTCTGGAGCTTTGCGCATCCGTGAAGAGCGCGCATGAAGACCGAATGTGTGAAAAGATTATATTGAGCTGTTTCAAGCGGGGCGCGGTTGAAAAGAAAGGATTTGCGTCGGCGTTGAAAATGTTTGAGGCGTTATGTGAGGACCGGCGGGAAGATTTGTGGAGGTTTCACGGCATTTGTGCCGGTTTGCCCGAAACATTTATTCTTGTGCCGGGGTTGCGCGACCGGATGCTTAAAATCATGGATCATCATTGTCCAGCGGGCAAGATTGATATCTCCGAACGTTCCATGTGTAACAGAATAGTCGCGGTTTTATGGGACGGCTCATCCAAGACGAGCGAAGACATTCAGATCCTGGCGCCGAGACTTGTGGTTCAGGGCGGGGTCGAAGGAGCGGCGAGGCTTTTGCAGGCGTTGGGCGCGAAAGGAATCGACGAGGATGTGCGCGGAACACTGGAGCGGGTTTTTTTGCAAAGCGCGGGTGAAGGGAGAGGACTGACGGACCTCTTGGAATCCTTTAACGTTGATTTGAACAGGCGTGAAAAACGAAATCTGTTGAATCGCTACCTTCCTGTTTTAAAAGATGGGATGCCTGAAACTGCAGCCCTGTTGTCGCAGCTTGATGAAGGATGCGTAAGGCGGTTTTTCGAATCCATGGCGGATCTCGATATCGAAGGGATTTCAGAAATTGTCAACGAGTTGAAATCCCGGCTGGATCATCAACCGGGAGTCGTTCTTTCCAGGTACCTTGTACCGGTCGGTAAAGACCGTAAACTAGAGGAAAAGGTTTTGAGGCTTTTTTTTTTTTT
>SLPX01000213.1 GCA_007131745.1 Myxococcales bacterium | reverse complement strand
CGGGTGAAGGATGAAGCAACTCGGACGAGCCGCAGATGAAACTCCCGCCAGGGAGGTTCTAACAAGGCGCTCGGCGGTTTGTCCGCTGCCGTATAAAAACAGGCTCGCTCGTTCCACTCGCGGCCAATAGAGCGAGCCGCAAAAAAAGGCAGATGGACAATAAGCCGACATCTGAGTTGCGCTTCCGGGTGTAGGGGGTGGCGGGAACGGGTGAAGGATGAAGCAACTCGGACGAGCCGCAGATGAAACTCCCGCCAGGGAGGTTCTAACAAGGCGCTCGGCGGTTTGTCCGCTGCCGTATAAAAACAGGCTCGCTCGATTTACAGCGCCCAGTATCAAGCAAAACTGGGATAAGTGCTGCTGCCGGTTTGCGGCTTTTTGTACAAAATGTCTTCGGGCTGAAACCACCGCACTCAATCGAGCGCAGGATAGATCAATGAAAGCCCATGTAAGGGACTGAATCGGCGAAAAATGGGGGCGCTCAGGGATATGATGTAGAAATGGCAGAAAAAGATGATTGAAGGGACAAACCTATCCCAGCCTCATAAATGAAAGAGGAAAAAAGGACAGCAAAAGAATTTCAAAGAGCGACGCCGGGGTGGGCATATTCAGATAGCGTCAAAATCCTCCGTGAGCAAAGAGCTGGCACATAGGGTCAGGAGATAGTGTTCTTTGATCTGTTCCCAGGTCGGTTTTTCCTTTGTATGTTCAAACCGGCAAAAATATCGGGCAATGGATAGAATCGCCATCGCTGCAATGCGCAGGAGAGAAACAGCTAGTAGTCCTTTGGGATGCCGGGACCAAGCATGTCTGTAACGATCTTCCATAAATTCCGCATCAGCAGTCCAGTGAGTGCTATTTTCGCAGGTCCAGTGTCTCCGTGAGAATTTCAAAGCAGCTTTGGGCGACAACTCGTCCACAAATTTACTCGACACATAGTAACGGTTTCCCTCCCTTATCTCGCCGGTGACGGGATCTATAACTGACCTTTTTACTCGTACTATCTGTCGCGCATGGTCCCAATCAAGCCATCCTGAATATGTCAGGTCTGTACGCCACGCATAATAAGTTACTATTTTGCCGTTCTGCACGTCCACGTATTTGTCGTCTGCTTTTGATTCGTCCCGGTGTTGCAGCCGTCTCAGAGCCTCTGTGTAGATTTCTCCGTGGTTGGTTTTGATTTGAGCGAAGTAATGCAACTTGTGTTTCCTGATCTCAGCCGCCACATCTACCGAGATGTTTCCGGCATCTGTGGTCACCATTGAAAACAGGTTTGTTCGTCCATAGTTTTCTTTCAACTCGCCAAGCAACGCCTTCATGGAACCGATTTCGTTGGTGTCTCCTGCGATAGATCGTAGATGAATGCACACCGGTGCCCCTGATGAAATCAATGTGACTGTATGCACCCGCATCAATGCATAGGGTTTGCCATTTTCCGGAATGCAGACCTGCGCTTCCGGATATTTTTTTTCAAAAAGCCATTTTACACGATTAGGTTTCGTGTTTTCTTCGACTGCGACGAGCCGACACAGGTCTTCCCATCGAAGGGTAGCCACATTCTTTCCATCGATGGCTACTGTTCCCCATGGCAAATTTACAGGCTTGAGGTTGCCCCTTCTGTGCTCGGTTTTAATCAGCCTATGCAGACAGGGCGTTAATGCCGGCAATGACAGTCGATGCAATACTTTGCTGAAGGTATTGTCGGCAATGCGCTTTTCGATGCCCAGCCACTTTCTATTCTTCTTTGAAATTTGGCCCGTGCGGGTTTCCACTTGCCGAAGAGAGCGTGCATCGGTGACAACAGATACGACCAAGGCAGTCAGCATATTTGACAGCTTGTAGGTGACTTTACCTTCGACTCGAGGGTCATCAACTTTCTCGAATTTCATGTACATCAATCTTTTTTTAATCCTCTTACATTTGCTCCTTGACGTTTCATCTCTCCTTTGATCTCCTTGGATTCATAGGTTTTAGCTGTCTTATGACAGCCGTTGATTTGGCGTCGTGGGTGCCCACCCCGGCGCCACGTTTATTTTTGGGCGTATCTTAATCAATTCATGGGATCTGTCGATCCCTGCTCTTTCTTGACCAAAGTGAAAAAAAATCCCCCCTGTTATCAAAAACGGTTTACCTGAAGAAGAAGCAGGAAATCGCCGTGATTTCCATATGTTACCCCCTTCTTTGTCCCACATTCACTTGAACTTTGAAATCATCCGTGCCAACTGCGAAAAGTTTGCCCCTTTTTCAGTGAACGAACCTGCAATCGAGCGGTGGGGGGTTGTGCATAAAGAGCACCTGAACTAAAATGTTTGTTGTAGACTGAACTTTTTTTGGTGATTGAGTTAAGAAATGCGGAAACCGGACGACAAACGGAGAGATAGCAGTTTTTTGCACTATGTCGGAACCATTGGAGTTTTGGAATTGGCGGGTATTGCAACAGCGTTGCTCTGTACGTCGCTTACGTTCGCCTGCGCAGTTTCAGGCACAACAGGTGATGACGCTACCGTTGTTGATCTCGACGCATGGACAGGTGACGTGGGCCCGGACCCGTCTCTTTGCGGTAATGGAATAATTGACCCGGGAGAAGTATGCGATGACGGCCTACCTCCGGGCCAAAGCGTCTGTTCGGAAGACTGCATGCGCAACGACGGTCCTTGCACCAAGGATGAGGACTGTTTCGTAGAATGTCATTATTGCGGCCCCACCGGGCACTGCACAATGGCGGAATTCGGCACCGATCCCAAGGACGATTGCCCCGAAGAACCTCCGGAAAGCTGCGGCCTCACGGGTTATTGCAATGGTAAAGGCAAATGCTCTATATACGATTCCACGACGGTCTGCGGAGAAGGCAGATGCCAGGGCTCGGTAGTGCACATGACCCGTTTTTGCGACGGACAAGGCAATTGCAGTAAAGCCGAAACACTGGATTGCGGACCGGATGAGTGCGTTCTTCACAATGCTCCGGGGTCGGGCACCGTTTGTGGAACCGGAACTCCGGTGGTATTGAAAAACAACGACGTAATTCCCGCAACGCACACTTTTAGAGGAAATCTTCTTCACAGCGGCGGTTTCAATTGGTATCGTGTCGGGGCCGTGGCGGATGAGGGGTCGCTCGCAGTGTATGCCTGGTTTGAAAGCAACCCCTCGGATGAATTCGCTTTCGAAGTACGTTCAGGTACTGGTAACGTAGACGATTGCAGCGATGGAGAGTTACAGTGCACAGACGACTCGCCATATATCCGATACAGCTATTTATTCAACCAATGCTCACCAAGCTGCAATGAACTGGGACGCAATATTTATATCGGTGTCCGGAGAGCACCCGGCGCTGTTCCGACCTGCGGGGAGTATTCCCTGAAAGTCCGCGTAGGAGGGTACTCACCTCCTTGGTGACGGACCGGCTATTCCGACGGGCAACCGATTGTCATGAATTGCATTCCGGTCCAAAAGACACGGAACGCTCATTCCCTCCGGGCTGGGCCGGAGGTTCGTTAATGGAGAAAAATCAATGGGCCCTAAAAACGACCGTCAAACCTCCGCAAAGAAGTATGCCCGCGAGTTCCAGAAATGGATCGATTCATTTGATCGGGATGTTATATTGTTCATTGAAATCTTGAAGAATGAACAGTCACCCGAAGGTGCACGTCTTATTGCAGCAACCGGCTTGAACTATCTTGTAAAGCAAATGGATTTCGTGCCCGATCACTACAAACCCTTGGGAATCATAGACGACTGCATAATATTCAGGATTTTGGCCGACATCGGCGCCGAACAAAACGCGGAACTTGAACCCAAGCAAATGAAAGCCATGTTCAAGCTGGCCAACGACTGCGACATGCTGCGAGAATACCTCGGGGATGTTTACCGTCCTCTGGAAAACGAGATTCGACTCATGATGAAACGGGAAGTCAGGCGACGTTCGCCGGCCGCAATTGTAAAGGATGAAACCTCTCGCTCCGATCTCCTCCGCGAAGTTGAGAAAGAAATGTCTCAATACAAAAGTGTGGAAATAAAAGAACCGGAACGGGCTGAAAGAGAACTTCTATCGTATTTCAAATCCAAGTTGGGATTGAAATGAAATTGTTGAAGTTGAACATGTCATAGATCGACATTTCGGGGGCACCAAGTGGATCCGTCTCATATAACAACCCTGGATCCTGCGGAAATCTACCGCTTCCTGGGACGTCAACGCCGGGAGAAGAGCGTGGAAAGGCTTGAAATTCACCTTGACACATTCTTGAAAGAGATTCTTGCCAAGGCGAACGAATTCGTTCCTTCTGAGGCCGGTTCCATACTTTTGGACGATCCCAGGACTAAAATGGGAACTATCGAAAGGAGTCGGCTGACATTCATCGCCGTGTTCGGAGGGTATTCTAAGAATCTCCTGGGACGATCCATTCCGGCATCCAAGGGCGTGGCCGGGCACGTTTATTCAACCGGCACTCCGTATATCGCCCGCGATGCGCAAAAAGACGCACATTTCTATCCATTGATGGACGACGAATCAGGTTATGCAACACGTTCGATGATAGCTGTGCCCGTAATCGTGGGCGAATCAATTTGCGGCGTACTTGAGCTTCTCAACCGAAAAACCGGCGAGGAATACACCCACGGTGACCTTACTCTGCTTGAGACTTTTGCGGGATACATCTCGTCATCCATACAAAACGCCCTGGATGTATTGCGGGTTAGAGAGCTGGCCCGGAGAGATGACCTAACGGGTTTGTATAATGACAGGTTTCTACACAACCGCCTTTTGGATGAACTCCTGCGCGCTGAACAAAATGAAACCGACCTTTCCGTGATTTTCCTGGATCTGGACTATTTCAAAAACATTAACGATTCTTACGGACACCTGGTGGGCAGCCGTCTTCTGAGAGAAATCGGCGAGATCCTACAGCAGACTTCGCCGCCGGGGTCGATCACAGCACGCTACGGTGGAGATGAATTCGTGGTGGTTTTGCCAGGTTTTGATTCAACGCAGGCTGAAGAAGCAGCGGAATCCATTCGCATCAACATTGAAAACACGACTTTTTCAGATGCATGGGATGATGAGGCGCAAAACAGCAATGAAGGAGATACAAGCTTTCTTGTAAGAATCACATGCAGCCTCGGCATTGCATCCCTGAATCAACATGTCCCTCCCGTAGGATCCCTTAAACAAAGACAAAACACCCTTCTGCGCCTTGCGGATGCCGCAATGTACAAAGCCAAGGCACTTGGAAAAAACAAGACTATAGTCTCACGACCAGATATTTGAGAATCACCGAAACATGAAGGAACCCGGGAAAACAATCGACAAGCCGACTGAAACAGAGCGCAAACCGTCTGAAAAATCTCAATCGTACCGACTGCGATACATGTGGGTCTTGGTTATTTGCGCCTCTCTTTTGAGTTGGATCATTGTTTCCTCCACTGTTTATTTTTCCTTCAAGTTAATCGGATTCATGCCGGATAAAACACATTCAACTACAACAAGCGAAGGTCTACTGAGCCGACGAGTTGACGAGTATCTCGAAAGACCCCTGCGTGAACTGCGCTCACTTGCTCTGCAACTCGACATCTGGGTGGCTCTCCCGGAAGAAGCCCTTCAAAGATCCTTGAGACTTGCATCTTTTCGCAATCCGGAGTTGACTGAATTGCTGGTTGCGGATGAAGAAGGAAGAGTACTGGCTTCTTTTGATCCTTCAAACCGATTGTCGCTGGAGTCGCATCTCACCGGCTCGCTGGACCCTCATGATGCAAGGCGCAAATTCGTCCGACAAAAAAAGCGAACAGTCATCTTGGTGAAAAAAAAACCCGAAAATCCAACCGTAGTTCTCATGGCCGTGCCTCTATATGCCCGCCCCGGATTGAATGACTCCCGCCCACAAGGTTTTTTGGATGATGAATCCACACATGATAACGGCGAAAACACAAAGAATACTGTATCATACGATGATTTTTCGGAGAGCAAACCGGGGGATTTTAAAGAGCCATCTCGTTCTGTGGTTCCAAATGAAGTGGGAGTTCTAAGGGGATACGTGGCAGCATCCCTGCCTTTGAATCCACTTCTGACGCTTCTTGAAAAATTTCGAACACGGCCGGATATCCTGGAAATAAGCCTCTCTGCGGACTCGCCTGAGGGTGTTTCCCACTACACATCATCAGAAACGTCCCATCCAAGTGAAACAGCAGGTTTGACGGTCCGAATGAAAAAACGCGGTGGATTGCCGCCGGCGGTTCTGGCACCCGGTTTATTTTCAGCCCTGATGGTTTTTCTGCTCGGATTTTTCCTGTTATTTGTAGAAAAGAAAAATAAGATGCAGTAGAATATGGAGCGTTATTGTTTCAGGCTTCCGAAAGAACCTGGAATATCACTTTTGTGAAAGCCGAGAGTCGGCGTTGGTTTTCCGCCCAAGTCGGGGCGCCCATAATCAGGTGTTTTCTACCCCATGAAAGACAAGACAGTAGTCACCGTAATTCACAAGTTGCCCAGCCGGATCACGGAGAGAAAAGAGGCTTGCCTTGTCGTTATTTACGGCGATGAACTGGGAAAAAAATACAACCTGGATGCTTCAACTTTCATACTAGGCCGCTCGGCAAAATGTGAAATTCAGATCGACCAGGAATCAGTCAGCAGGAACCACGCAAAGATCATCAACACCGGAAAGCTGATCATGATCAGGGATCTGGGTTCAACCAACGGCACTTACGTAAACGATGAACCCATTGATGAACAGGTCATACGCGACGGAGATCTGATCAAGATCGGGGGCACCATCTTCAAGTTTTTGAGCGGCGGCAACATAGAGCATTCCTACCACGAAGAAATCTATCGTCTGACAACGGTAGACGGATTGACACAGGTATACAATAAAAGATACCTGATGGAGACTCTGGATCGAGAGATCGGGCGGGCACACCGCTACAACAGGCCCCTTTCCGTGATCATGTTCGATATAGATCATTTCAAGGAAGTAAACGACACATACGGCCACCTGGCGGGAGATTACATACTCAAAGAAATGGCATTGGCCATTAAAGCAAGTATCCGGCGGGAAGACATCATAGGCCGTTACGGCGGAGAGGAATTCGTCCTGGCGCTGCCGGAATTAGACAATTACAATACCGCAATGGTCGCGGAAAAAATTCGAAGGCTCGTAGAAAAGCATGTCTTTCGTTTCGAAGAAATGGTCATCCCCATAACCATCAGCATTGGATACTGCACCATATGGGACGAATTGGAATCAGCCGAGGACCTCGTCAAAGCAGCCGATGAAAACCTGTACAAGGCAAAAAATGCAGGACGAAACTGCTGTATAGGTTGATTGCGCTCCCTGCAGCCGGCTAACCCCAGAACACTGATTCTCGATCCTGGAGTGCCTTGTTTATCATCTCTTGGATAACCGCACGCACTTTCTCGGCAAGCTTGTTTACCAGCATTGAGTCTCCGGCGTCATCCGAACCATAGTCCTCGTGGATGCGGACAGGCTCTCCGATTAGGATAGACCATTTAGAGGGGACGGGCGCCAGGCCCAACGGACCCAAAAAGGGAAAAATGGGCGTAACAGGAATGTACGGAATATCCAGTGAACGGGAAAACCAATCAACTTTCGAAAGCATGGGATAGCTTTCTTCGGCTCCTATGATCGCAGTGGGGATTACCGGAGAACGAGTCTTCAAGGCCAACTTTATGAATCCTCCCCGGCCGAAACGTTGCAGCTGATAGCGCTTTTTAAAGGGCTTTCTCATGCCGTGGACTCCTTCCGGAAAAACCGCAGCTATTCCGCCTCCATTCAACACCCGCTCGCCGTTTTCCCGGCAGGCTCTGACACCCCCTATCTTGTTCAGCAAACCTCCCAGAAAAGGAAAATAAAACACCATGTCCTCGAGCAGAACCCTCAGTCTGCGTTCGGCAGGATGTTCCTTGTATACGGCGTAGAGCAGCATAACAACGTCCAAAGGCAACGCGCCCGAACGATTAGCCACCAAAAGAGCTTTTCCGCTGGATGGAATATTGGCAATACCTGAGACTGATACACGCAGGTATTTTGTATAAAGCAACTCCAGTAATGGTTCCAGTTTCCGATATACAGCCGGATCAAAACCGAATTCATCAAATTCTTCCGCCTTGTTGTCCCCGAAAAAACTCTGCTCCTCGCCTTTCTCCCGCTGGACATCTACCGCCCGCTTTCCGCTGCGAAAACTCTCAGCGATTTCCCGCACATTATACTTCGCTCGCCACCCCAACTCTTTTTCGGCTTTGCTTCCATCAGCGACACAAGGATATTTCAAAAAGTCCCAAAAACCGGATGGAACATTGGAAAGTTGCGCCATCCAAAGCATTCTCGCCCCCTGTACGGCCCCGCTGAGCGGCAATGAAACCGTCTTCTTTCCCATCAGTGTCAATATTCTCCGCAATGGAAGAATGGAGCGTCCCACGATGTTATATACACCGTCTGCATTCATCTTCAAAGCGTGCATAAACGCATCCACAGCGTCATCCTCGTGAAGAAGCTGAATCATTGGGTCATATCCCATCAACACGGGCACAATCCCCCTACCAAGATATCTCGTGATAAAATTCCCAATCCCCGGACCCACCATGGGAGCGGTTCTCAAAACAGCTGTGCAGACATGCGGATTCCGCCGCCTGAATTCGGCAACCTGTTGTTCGGCTTCCACCTTGTCGGCAAGAAAGTTCCATTCACCAAACCGGGGCAACGGCCTGTCCTCCGTGAGAAAATTGGGGTTATCCGGCCTAGCCCCGTAGCATGCGGTAAACCCCCAGTGGATGTACCTTGATACCTCCGCCTCCATACATGCGTTAAGCATATGCATGGTGCCTACCGACTCCAGTTCATGCGCCCATTCAGCCCGGGGAGTAAAATCCGACAAAAAGGCAAGATGCACAACTGTATCCACGTTTTCCCCGCGCATGGCTTGAGCCACCGCAGATCCTGCTGTCGGCAGTGTAAGATCTATTCGTTGAAAAACAGTCTTTTCGGACTTCACGGCCGGTTTTCGAACATCAAGAGCCAGGATTTTCCCGAATGTGTCATCCCGCTCCATCGCCTCTATCAGCCTGGAGCCCAAAAATCCGTGCGCTCCCGTTACGGCCACCACGCGTTCTTTTCCCCCGTTTTCGTGTTTCCCTCCGCTGCAATGAACATTCATATTCTTGTTCCTTTATTGCCTCTCCAAACAAATAAATCGATCATGTCGACACAACAGACGCTCTCCCGTAAGAAAAACATCCGCCGGCCCGCCTCCACGTTTTCACCCAGGTCTCAATCAGATCCCCTGCTGTTTCTACGTTCGGATTCGAGAAATCCTCCAAGCAATCCCGGTCTCAGTTCGCTCTTCACCGCCTCTCTAAGAAAAAGTCCTGCGCCCCTGTTTTGCCTGATGTCGGCAATTCTGACGCCATTGACGAAAACAGCGGGTGCCATGTATACACCCAGTTCATGCGCCAAGCCGATATCTTCGGACAGCAGTTTCTTTGCCTCCGGACCGTCCCGGTCGGATTCAAGTTTCTGAAGATCCAGCCCCCTTGTTTCCTCGACCGCCTGAAGTATAGGAATCCTAAACCCGTATCGCAATTCGATGATCTTGTTCATGACCGCCCATGCGTATCCCTGCATGTCGGCGCCAATAATCGTTCTTGAAAACTCGACTGAACGATTGATTCCGTAACCGGGTAAAAAACGCACATCAACCCTGATATCCCGGTCATGTTGCTCAATCAACGATTCAACCGTTTCCATGATCGTCTTGCTGACAGTATTGAGCGGATCCATGAATACGACCACGTGAACCATTGCATTGTCCGGCCCTCTGGAGACCGCTTTTCGTGGTGCTATTGCGTGTCTTTCCACGGGCATAGCGGCTCCGTATTCACTCTCCAACAAATCATTCCATATCAACATATGGTTGCTTCGGGCTATCCTTCGATTTTGACGCCGTGCCTGCCGACGAATCCAGACCGGCAAATCCTTCCGCTCGATTCCACGCTCAAGGGCGGCCTCAGCATTTTTCCTTTCAGACAACACCACGTTTTCTATGTGACTCACATTCGTGGAGCGGCTGATATATTGAAGCACCCTGTTTACAAGAATGGCGACATTGTGGGAATCAGGAGCAATTCCAAACCGCAAAGCATCCATCGTACCGGCTTTTATTGAATTGCCGTGATTCCTTATCTTCAAACCCCGCTCCAGGGAGGCTTGCGAGATTCCCATCGAAACTGCAAGATCCATGGCATCTTTGATTGTGAGAGAATGAGGCGTATTTGTGTCGACCAACTTTTTGTGAAACCGCCAAAAAAGCTTGTTGCCTCCTTGCGCAAAAACCTCCCGAGCTATTTCAGCTATCCCGTCCTCTTCAGTATCAAGCACCCTGGTGCGGTGGTATACTTCTATTCGGACATCATTCGGATACTTGGCTGCAAGCTTTTCAATGATGTCGGTAGCTTCCTTGTTGGCCGGAAGCCGATACGCCACCCAGTAAGTAATCAGGACAGTAGGTGTTTCCGTCCCCATTGAGGGGTTGTCGTCTCTTGCTTCAACGCTGATCTTGTGTGTAATCCCAGGCTCCAAAGCATCCCACGCCAACACTGCGCCTGCCGGCTGCAAAAACGCGGAAACAAAGAGCACAACTAATAATTTCATGTTTCTCTTCAATCAAACCTCCCACTGGACCGTCAAAGATCCCTGACTCCGGTTTCTACAATCTCGTCGTCCGCGGCCTCAACAAAGAGCTGCACATATTCTATCGCTGAAAAAACCGAAAACAAAAGAGAAATGTATATGAGGTACATGCCTACAACATGGAAATCCACCACGGCCCCGGTTCCCAAAACAGGATAGGGATAATGAATCATCAGCGCCGCAATCCCTGCAAGTTGAAAAGCTGTCTTGTTTTTGCCTCCTGCAGAAGCCGGTATAACAAGACCTTCGCTTGAAGCGATGGCCCTAAGACCCGTAATGGCCATCTCTCTTCCGATAAGAAGTGCAGCCAACCATGCGTCCACGTGTCCGGTATGCACCATGAATACAAGGCACGACATGACGAGCAGCTTGTCCGCCAAGGGATCCAAGAACTTGCCCAAAACCGTTACTTTTCCGGTTTTTCTCGCCAGATATCCGTCCAAACCGTCGGACGCGGAAGCTATGCCAAACAACATTGCGGCCCAAAAACTCTTAACAGGACTTTCGGGATCCATGAGAATCAATACGCCGGGAATAAGCGCTATGCGGGCCAAGGTTACCAGGTTGGGTAACGCCAAGGCTTCCTGCAAAACGGACGAACGTTTCACCCGGCCTTCACTCTTGCTATGATTCCTCGCCATATCCTGTGCCGCCTTTTTTTCGCCGAGGATCCGGATTATCAAGGTTTCAGCAAAAGCACGCCTTCGCCTTTGCACTCCAAGACGGGAATCCCGGCCATAGGCTCATTCGGACCGGGAATAACCACCTTGGGCACAACGTTTCCCATCCACCCGAGAAGATAATGCCCCTGTATAGCAACCGGATGATCGGGCTCAATGCGAGCTTTCAAAATTTCGCCGCTGATCCACATCGCCAGCCTTCCCTCGCCTCTGAGGTGTATCAACGGCATTTCAAACTCTGAAGAACGTATATTGCCGTTTTCCCAGTAAAGGGAAGAGCTGAATGCAAAAACGGCTTCCCGTTTCAAGTACAAGAAGTCATCGAACAATTCCAGTACAACGAACCTACCTTCGGAACCGGGCGCGCTCAACACAAGCCCGTTGCCCTCCACCCTGAACATGCGCCCCAAACCTTCATCCTCCATAGTTGTTTCAAGATTTCTGCCCTTGGAGCGCATCAGAGCGGGAGCGTATTTCAAATTACGGGAATAAGCGACCAACCCTGCTTCACGAATGAAAATTTCATCCCTGACTCCAGCTACCAGCATTCCATCTTTGTCAACGCGCAAATCCTCTTTTTCCACGCCGGCCGTGTCAAGCACCCGATCCGCTGCAAAAGAAAAAAATGGTTCAACTCCCTTGATTCTCTCTACATCGTCGCTGCTCAACCCTTTTGTCGCCTCCTTTGAGACTTCTAAGTCCTTATGTTCCTCATGTTCCTCCTGCTCCACGGTTTCTCGGATGACGCTCTCTCTTTCTACCGCCACCATCTTCTCTTGCTCAACCGGTTCTTCTTCCGCCACCATCTTCTCTTGCTCAACCGGTTCTTCTTCCGCCACCATCTTCTCTTGCTCAACCGGTTCTTCTTCCGCCACCATCTT
>SLPX01000370.1 GCA_007131745.1 Myxococcales bacterium | reverse complement strand
ATGGAAAACCAGTTTGAAAAACCCGCGAAAATCCCGACGGCCGGACCCAGGCTCCGTTCCGCGTAGAAATAACTTCCCCCCGCCTTGGGCATCGCAGTGCACAGTTCTGCTTTTGCCAACATGCTGGGAACAACGAAAAGAGCGGCTATGGCGTATGCCAGGATCATTGCAGGCCCGGACATGTTGAATGCCAGGCCGGGCAGAACGAACAGGCCGGAACTGATCATTGCTCCCGATGCGATCGCAAAAACATCCCAGAGTCCGAGCGCTCTGGCCATCTTTTTCTCTTTTGAACCACTATTACCGGTCGAGGTTGAATTATCGGATTCGTTCATGATTCAGATTGCCGGGTGAATACGCCTGCCTGGTACCTATTGCTCGGTTTCATCCGGGTCCACGCCGGTCAAGGGAGCTTTTGCTTCCGGCTTTACTTCATCCTGAACGGATTCATCCCGAGCGACTTGGTCTTGTTCGGCTTCATCCCGACCGGGCGGTTTCGCTGTTATTGGAGCTGGGAGATCGTCAGTTGGAAGGTCCTGCTCCTTGGCGATTCGCATGTATTTATCTTCCATTTCCTTGAGCAGCAACTTGTCTTCGGGAGAGAGTTTTTTATGTTCCGCACTGGCGAGTACGATCGGCATTCCGGTGCCTTTTGTGGAGCTCGGCAACATTACGATGGTTTTGTTGGGGGATGCGGCAAGTTTTCGGTATACATCAACGGCCATGCGCTGCACGTAAAGGGGGTTCAATGTCTCAGAGATGATCATCTGTTGTTTGGCTGCTCTCAGTGATTCCAGCACTCTGATGGCTGCCTCTTTTTTAGCCATGGCAAGCAGGAATTCCTGCCTTTTAAGTTCTTGCTGCTGCCCGATTTTCTGTTCGATCGCGTGGGTCACCGCCTGGGGGAATTGTATGTTGCCGATATCCACGCTTTCAATTTGAATCGGCGAATCCTTGTACAATTCAAGCAACCGGTCTTGAATGTGATTCCTTACCTTGTTGGTTGTGAGTTGTATCTCAACAGCGCTCACCTGGGTGACTTCCCTTCTCACGACCGTTCTGAGCGGTTCTTTCACGTTCCACTCGAACCAGTTCTCACCACCCCATTCTTCGACTACTTCTTTTGAAGATTCCGGGCGGAGGCTGATGCGGGTATTGACCTCGAAAGACACGCTCAGATTGTCCTTCGAGAGCAGTTGAAAATCCTCCTTGTAACTCTTTGTTCTCATGTCCACGTTGATGACAAAAAGTCGCCAGGAGAGTCCTGTCGAAGATGGTCCGCTGAGAGTCTGTCTGTACTCGGCTTTTCCGAAGATCAAGGGCTTGTGAAAAACATAGCCTTCATGTCCCGCCGGGGTTTCAGGATGCGTGCACCCGCCCAGGCAGGCAAGTAAAAAGACTGCCAAGAGGGCCTTTGAAACAAATACGCTGTTATGGTCGTTTCTTTTTGTTCTGATTGTTTGTATATTTTTCAACATTTTGATTCCCCCCTCTACCTGTCCAGGCTCATGATCATTGGTGATGATCCGTCTTTGCCAATGGGACTCAGTACAAATGTCGTGTTCTTGGAAGTTGCCAGGCGCTCGATGGCCCTGAGCGCTTCGTACTGAACAAACATCGGATCCAGGGTTGTGGCTATTATGGTTTGAGCGTCCGCGATTCCTTCCGCTTCAGCGATTCCTATTTCGATCTGCCGCTGCGCTATTTGCAATTCGATGTCGCGACGTTCGTTTTCCTCGTTTGTAACGAACTTGCGTACCACGGACTGGACGACAATCTTGGGATATTGAATGTCGCCGATATCCACGCTCAGGAATTCAACGGGAGTTTCCTTGTAACGCTCTTGCATGCTTTCCAACACACTGGTTGCAATTTCGGCCATCTGATCTTTGACCTCGAAAGTTTCGAGTTCCTGCACCATTGCGCGCACCACCGAGCGAAGCTGTTGCTGCACATTGGACCGGTACCACTCGTTTCCGCCGAAACGCTCTACGAGCATCCTTGTTTCACCCCTGCGGAGCCTGATGCGCGCATGGACCCGAAAGCTGAGTTCAAGCCGTTCGGCTGTCAGGATTTTCATTTCCTCACTGTATGTTTTAGGGCGCACGTCGATGTTTACGACCTGCTGCCTCCAGACCCATCCGGTCGAGGTCGGCCCTTCCTGAATTCCTACGAAGTCCGCCTGTCCGAATATCGGATTCGACCTTATGTAGCCTTCATGTCCGGCCGGGGTCATCTCGTTGACGCATCCGACTCTGCTTATGGCTGCAATCGCAACCACTCCGATGACGAGTCCGACTCCTATGTACCCGGACAGAGCCTGCAAATTCTTCTTCGGCCCGGCATCCCCGGCGCCTTTTATGATTTTGAACGGCAAACCAGCCTCCTTTTTGCAAAGTGTTTACACAAAGTGCTCACACGAAAAAAACGAAGAATTGACTAGCACTCTAAGCTACAAGATGCAACCGCTGATGCCCGGAGGTGTGAATCATGGAGGGGACCGACCCATGCAAGTCAACAAATGAAGGCGAGAAAGCTGAAGTTACAACCATTCAGCTTTGTTCCAAACCACGTCACGCTCGAAGCAAAACGACCTTCACGCCGTCGTGTTCGATTTCCTCCACTTCGCCTCGTTTTTCCCACTCCAGCTCAGAGCCGGGGTCGAAGATCACCAAATAACCGGTGTCACGACCAAGCTTCTTCGCGTATTTTGAAACCTGTTTGAGCCCGTCGGGCAAAGTGTATGATGTGCGCTGCAACTTGATCTCGATTACATCCTCCCGTGCCCCGTACTTCAAGAACAGGTCCGCTCGCATTGTTCCCAGAGCGAACTCGCGCTCAATCACCCCGCCCGCGTTCACGATTCTTTGCAAAAACGCCATGAACACCAGGTGAGGCGCGGCCTCCTGGAACTTCATTCCCTTCAGCAAAACTTCCCCGTGGCGTCGCCAGAACTCTATGAACCCGTTTATGAGCTTTTCCATGTCCAGGGTTCCGTCTTTCGCGACATACCACGCAGGTTCTTCGTCAATGGAAGTCTGCAACATGTAGGTCAAAACCCGCGGGATTATTTCGGCATAGATGGGGTTTGCTATTTGCCGCTTTCCACCCCGCACGGCCACGAGGCCCAGGTCGAGGGTGTATGAAAACGCATCGTCGTAAACCTCGCCCCCCGCGGTTTCTCCGATCAGGAT
>SLPX01000147.1 GCA_007131745.1 Myxococcales bacterium | reverse complement strand
TGCATTCATGGCGATTTTCCTCCTGCTCAACTTCGGCGCTCAGGAAGCATTCGCGGACTCGAAACCCGACAAAAAAGGGCGGATGGAAAAGGCCAGAAAAGCCTTCGTGCAGGCAAGGAACCTGTGTGAAAAGGGTGAACATCGCAGGTGCATCGAAAAATACAAAGAGTCCTTGCAATGGATCAGGCGCGCAGGGGGAGAAACTAAAAGGGAAGCGCTTATACAATTCAACATGGCTCAAGCTTATCGAATGCTGGAATTGTACCCGGAAGCCCTTTCCCATTATCGCGAATACCTTAAAACTTTGCCTGATGCCCCCAACCGCGATGCCGTGGAAACGATTATAGAAGAACTGGAGGCAAAGGTTAAAAAGCAACCCGACCCCGTACCTCCGGCGAAACCCGAACCTGACTCTTCGGCAGAACCGGATTCCGCTTCACCTTTGCTTCGGCCGCATGATACCGGCTTTCAACCACCCGCGTTGCCATCTACGGCAGAATCCACACATACACCGATAGTAACAAGTGATCTCGAGGTTAAACATACCCCGAAAAGCCAGGGCTGGTTGTGGGTGGGCATTACATCGGGTCTCGTTGCTGTCGGCGCTGAAGCTGCTGCGTGGGCACTTTGGGCAAAGTATGATGGAGGCAAAACGACATCGAACAATTCGTATGGAGCGGCCTTCTATGCATTTCATGGAATAGCGGGACTCACAGCGGCCTTGGCCGTAACCGGATTTGTTCTGTACGTAAGGTCCGGCGGCGAAGAAAAGCCGTTGCGGGAGACGGCGGAAAGCAGGAATGAACACAAGGAGGATCAGGACGGGATAAGCTGGAACCCTTTATTATCACCGTCTTCGAACGGCGTAATGCTGGGAGTCCGGGGAAGTTGGCGTTAGCAGCGGGCCTGAGAATTCTCTTCGAACATAGTGGATTTCTTTTTCATAGGAACAGTAAAAATGAGCATCAAAAAAAGAAACAAGATACAAGACCTTTTCTGTTGGTTTTTTGCCCGCTTGGTTTTCTCTTTCCCCCGCCGTTTCGCTTGTTTGGTTTGCATCGCTTCGCTGCTGGGATCGGCCGCGTGCTGGGACTTCAGCGAGCCGGAAAAAAAGGGCAACGGTGAAGATGATAACGGTTTTTATTATGAATTTGAGATGCCGCAGACA
This sequence comes from Myxococcales bacterium, assembly GCA_007131745.1. Next base: position 2,030 of record SLPX01000147.1, on the reverse strand, counting down.
ACACAACGAAACGTGGATATCTTGTTCCAGATCGATAATTCCCACTCCATGGCGGTACACCAGGAAAGGGTTAAGCAAAACTTCCCGGTCCTGATGGACACCCTGGCGCACATGTCGGGCGGCCTCCCGAATGTCCACATCGGTGTTGTCACCTCCGACCTGGGCACGGGGGATCACACCGATGTTCGCTATTGCGAGGAGGTCGGGGGAGACAGAGGAGTTCTGGGCAAGGTGGGCAACTTGAACCTCGGCGCAGAGTGCATAGGGCAAGACCGACATTACATCATAGATGTCGAGCCCGCCGGATGCCAAATCGACAAGACACCCGATGGACATTGTTTGAGCCACTCCTGTAAACCCACCAACTGCGGCCAGGTGGGTCATGGCTTGACCCTTCATGAAGAGCAAGGTTGCCCGCGCTGCAGAAATTACACTGGAGATCTTGTTGACGTCTTTTCCTGTTACGCGGACGTGGGGATCCACGGCTGCGGTTTCGAACAACATCTCGAAGCTGTGCGAAAAGCATTGAACGTCTCTGAAACACCTCAAAATGCAGGCTTTCTGCGGAACGAATCGTTCCTGGCGGTTGTGGTTGTAGCCGACGAAGACGACTGCTCCGCCGCCAACCCCGACATGATATTCAATCCCGACCCAAACCTGGACAACGTTAATTCAGAGCTGGGGTTCCTGCACTCTTTCAGGTGCTTCGAATTCGGCATCAATTGCCATGTAAACGACCGCAATCCGGGCGAGCGTCTGAATTGCACCCACGAAAGAACGGATGCAAATATGCTGCTCCATCCGATTGAACGCTACACGTCGCACTTGGAATCCCTTAGAGATCCGATGATGACCATTGTTGCGGCAATAGCCGCCCCCGTGCCGGATGTGATAAACGTCGTGGCGGATCCTTCTAACAGGCCTGAATTGAAACCTTCCTGCGTCCCGACCGGCTCATCGTACGGGGCCGACCCGGCAGTGCGGATCAAAGCCTTTGCACATCATTTCAATTCCCTGCATGACATGAGCGAATGGGCTTTTACAAGCGTTTGTTTGGACAATAATGAGACTGCTACTGCTCTCGAATCCATCGCAAGTAGTATAGTTAGAAGAATGAAAAACGAGATTTGTCCGACCCAACCACTGACAGGGTGCCCCCAAGGTCCTTCTGGAACAACCCAATCGTCATGCCTGCCAAGATGCACAATCTTCGATATCGAAGGAAAAGGCCTCACGGGAGAGCAGAAGATGGAAGTCGTCTGGTGCGGTCAGGTGTGCGAGAAAGGACTCTGCACCGAAGCCGACGTGAATCCGTGCAATTTCGACGTTCACGGTTTCTGCCATTGTCCCATCGGCCAAAGCCCCACGGTTTTCGGCGAAGACAATCAGGTACACTGTGCTCCACTGTTATACCCAAATGGTTCTCCTGCCGGCACTTTGGATCCACACCTGGAAGCTTTGATTCCTCGACAAGAACCGCCCTGCCAAGGTGAGGATTGCATCGGCCGTTCGAGCGCCTGCTGGTATGCTGCAGACAATAACTATTGTCCCCACAAAACAGAGATACGAGTCGTGCGCGCTGAAGAACCTCAACCACGGACTTTCCTCAGCGGCCGTTGCAGCGTGGTCAATGAGCCGGAAGATTTGTGACAACTCACAACGGTATTGACGACGGCATCGATTATAGCCCGCCAAGCCCAACCACCTTTTCCGCCCCGGCGCCGTTTTCTCCCTCCCCCCGCTCAGCCAACATCCCGCAATCATTTGATTTTCGCCCGCTCAAAAAAGCTTAATTGCTAGTGTCTGACACCATTTTCATAATTTGATTTCAATTCGTTTTCTGGTATTTTGAGCTGCATATATGCTGATTCTCGGAGAAAGAATTCGGCAGGCGACACTCAGCAGCGAAAGAGCGACAGAAAAACGGTGGCGATAATGAGGAGATATGCCTCGTGAACCAGGAACAACCATCTGAAGACCGGGATTCTCTGGTTGGGAGTGCTATAGGGAACTATCAAATTATTTCCCGG
>SLPX01000180.1 GCA_007131745.1 Myxococcales bacterium | reverse complement strand
CGAACTGGGAGCAAGCTGCCCCGGCCCGGTGAACTGCTCTTTTCTCATCAACGGGCCGGAGAGCCCGGTCACCATGGAATGGCACCCTCACACAGGCGATTGCGGCGAAAACTGGACGGTGCACATGCAGGCGGACCACAGCTCTTACCCTTCGCCTTGCCCGGGCGACTGGTGGACATGGTTCGTATTTATGGATCATCTCCAGACTTCAGGCGGACCCTATCCGCCGGCGCTGGAGACAGTGACCCACCATGTGTTGAATTTCTCCCACTTCACCCCTACCCCGGACAGCTCCGCCCGGGTTTTTGTCGGCGGCCAGTGGTGGTGGGGCGACAAGGCGAGAGCCATTGAGTTCAATCTTATCTTGGAACAATGGGGGAACGCGGATCCCCACCCCGGTCTCGTGGTGCGCTTTGACACGCCGGAATTCGAGTTTCTTGCCCTGGACGCGACATGGTGGGGAATGGACATCGCCGAAGGGGAAGACGTCACGGTTGATATACCTTGGGGCCAAATACTTCAGGACGCGGTCGGAAACGGCTGGCTCGTCCCGCCCGATTCCTGGGAGGGGGTGGTTACCATGTCTTATTTCATAGGACTGGAAGTTAAAAACGAAGGAATCGGCAGCCTTTGGCACACCCATTTCAGAATACAGCATCTGCCATGATCGGGGCGGTGGAAAAGGAATATTTCAGGACCTTCGTCCGGTTGTGCGGAAACGATTGGATTGAATCACAATGGCAAAGAGAAACAAGAGAAGAAACAGCGGAGTGCCGGAAGAAGATTGGCTGCTCCGACAGGAACAGCCGCCTACTACGGATTTGATTCCAGGCGCGCCGGCGTCGTCGCCCGGATCTATCACTCCTCCGTCCACCGAAATGTAAACACATTCGCCGTCAATGCAGTTTTCAGCGGGTCTGCAATTGTTGTTGCATTCACCGCAATGATTTTCATCGTCAAGAAGGTCTACACAAACGCCGTCGCAAGGAGTCAAACCATCAGTACACGAAGAACCACACTGTCCGTCCTGGCAGACTTCGTCTGAGTCGCATGTTCCGCACGAACCGCCGCAGCCGTCAGGACCGCACTGTTTCCCCCCACAGTCAGGCTCGCATACGCACTGACCGTCAATGCATGTCTCCTTGTTTCCGCAAACGTTACCGCATTCACCGCAATGGCCGTGGTCGGATTGAAGATCAACACAAACACCGCCGCAATTCGCCAACTCTTCGCTGCATGAAAAAACGCACTGCCCGCTCTCGCAGACCTCGTTCGCACCGCATGTTCCGCACGATCCACCGCAGCCGTCGGGGCCGCATAGTTTACCCGTACAATCGGGCTGGCAAACGCACTGCCCGTCCTGGCAGAGTTCGTTGGTGTGGCACGTTCCGCACGATCCACCGCAGCCGTCGGGGCCGCATTGCTTCCCAGAACAGTTGGGCTGGCAAACACATTGCCCGCTCTGGCAGACCTCGTTCGTACCGCACGTTCCGCAAGAACCGCCGCAGCCGTCGGGGCCGCATTGCTTCCCAGAACAGTTGGGCTGGCAAACACACTGCCCGCTCTGGCAGACCTCGTTCGTACCGCACGTTCCGCAAGAACCGCCGCAGCCATCGGGGCCGCATTGTTTCCCCGAACAGTTGGGCTGGCAAACACACTGCCCGCTCTGGCAGACCTCATTCGTACCGCACGTTCCGCAAGAACCGCCGCAGCCGTCGGGGCCGCACTGTTTACCGGCACAATTCGGAATGCACACTTCACAGTCCGCATCTGTCCGGTTCGTTGTGTACTGCCCTCCGCAACCGGTCCCGAACCGGTACGAACCTGTTGAGGGGTAAGTGTATCGTACGCCGCCCGCGTTACGCACGAGAAACCAGTATTCGTGGCAACCTGAACCGGGGTTCAAATTACCCGTTATAAAAGAGCCGGTAACATTGTTTCCAAATTCTCTTGTCATGTTGCGGCAAACACCGTTCAGCACGACATCGGCCGACATGGGCGAACTGGTAGCGCCGGGAAAATACAGCAACGCTCCGAACACGGTTCCGCTCGACCCCGGCCAGTGACTGCCCGATACAATTCCCGCGGGGGGCGGCCCGCCTGCGAAGTTCTGAACCCAGTACGAGTTGTAACAGTCTGATCCCGCGTAGTGTCCGGTGCCGAGTGCGCCGTGATTTGGATTGCACATATTGGTGCGGTGCCCGGGGGAATTGAGCCACTGGCAGATCGTGGCCGCGGCCGTGGAATGTCCCGCTGCCAGGTTCTCTCCCGTGTACGATGCGCCGAACAAGGCGAGACGATCTGCTGTGCTGGTTCCAGAACAGTTGTTGCTGCTGCAATTTCCCGTGCCGCCCGAACACTGGTAACCCTGGCTGTTGCATTGAACCACGCCGTTTACAACTTCCAGCCAGCAGCATGTTCGATGCTGAAAGCATCTTGCGTCATGCAGGTGCCGTGCAAACCATTGAGCCGCCCTTCCGGCGTCGTGGTACCAGCGAAGCGGACGAACCGGAGCGCCATCGCACCTGAGGCCCGCGTTTCCACAGTGCATGCCGGCCCTGATCCGGTTCGTCATGTGGTGCAGAGTCCGCCCGTGGTATGTCGGCAAACCATCTACCGGCACCCCAAGAGCACGCACTTCCGTTTCAATTCTGTCCTCGGATAAATCTTGTTCGTCCGGATCTTCCTCGTAGTACAACCCTTCGCACGCGACCGTGAAGAATAAAACGGTGATAAGGGCTGCCTGAAAAAATCTCAATGTTCGGGATCCGGATAAAAATAAGCTTCCACCTGTAAACACAAGATGTTTCATGACTCATCTCCGGATTTCTGCGGGTTCCGTCCGCTCTTCTTCCTTTATCGGGCCAACCGCCGGCCGCAAGACATGAGGGCTGACAAATGGGCCGTCCATACAATTATCCCACATCCCCAGTTTAGTTGGATTTCCCGACTTTCACAAGATCGTTTACAACCCATTCGTAACCGGAGTCACCGTGGATTGAACAATAGGGTTTTTTCTCAGTCTAACATGCGCGGCACATGTATATCACGGTGCGAATGGCGCCATACCTGCATGCGGTTCTCGATAAACCGCTCACGATTCTCCGCGGTTTGAGGCGAAAGTTTTTCCATCTCGATTACATAGCTCTCCCAGTAATCCCTCTCCATGGCTTCAAGCTTGTCGAGTTCCGCTCGGGTGAGGCCCCTATGTCTATTGGCAATGTTTTCGAGACGTTCAATCGCAAAACGCTTTTCCGCAACAGCCTCTTCAGCGAACGCTATGGACGCCATGGCAAAGTACTCCCCCACCAATTGGGTGGGGGTCACATTGTTCACCGCGCCGCAGTATTCGCATTTCAAGGAAGAGGGACGCTTCAGCTCAGGTATGGTGAAAGTTCCGCCGCACTGAGTGCAATCCCTGTCGACCCGGAGCTGCTCTTGAACCTTTTCGGTCATGGCCCGGTAGAAACCGGCAACGGTTTTGACCCGGAGAGTTTCCCATTTTTCTCTCAGGGAGAAACGAGTGTTTTCCATCATGTTCACTGCTTCGTCCAGGGCGGCCCCTGATAGAGAATCTGAGATTTTGTCCGACATGGTGTCACCCATTTTCCCTTCCAACCCGATGAGCCGCATCTGTATGGCGTTGACGGCATTTAGCAACGACCTGGAATCCTCCGGATTCTCCGCTGCCAATCCCTTAAACCCCTCTTCCGCCTCGGCAAGAATCTCTTCGTATCTTTGCGCGATCTTTTTCAAAAAACCATCCCAACGCTCCATCGTTGGAGAAGCAAAGCTCATTATGTCCCGTCTCCTTCTGAATGGGATTCTTCTGATCTCACTATCCGCCCGCCGCAATATTGACACCTTATGTCGCCCCCCACCTCCTGGGGCGCACCGCAGCCTTCACACCTGAGAGTGAGAGAATCTTTCCATTCATGTTTCTTGTTCTGTTCTTCCACAAGATTCCTTGTGGAGCGAACATTCGCAAAAACCCCTCCGAGCCGGTTCTTTTTCCCGCCGCCGGAATTGTCGCAGCGATCAGAAGTCGATGTCATCATCGCCCCCGCCGAAGTCACCGGTGTATTGTTGTTCATACTGCTGGGTCAAAACAGAGTATTTTTCCATCATGCTCGGGTCGGACGTCATCTTGCTCATGAAATTGGCGCTAAGGTTGGAAAAATCCAGAGCAGACATGTTAAACGTCTCTTGCAGCATAGCGTTCACGTCCTGCCCGGTGTTGGACCATGCGGTCTGCGCTCCCTGGATCTCACAGTACTTTTCAAAAGAAATACCTGCTTCGCCCTGAGCGGCATGGCCTGTAACCCCTGCAGCAGTGTATGAAAACCCGCCTGCAGCCTGGGCGTCCGCTCCATATTGACCCGCGCCCGCCATGCCGAACGCCTTGCCATACTCGGTGGCCACCATGGCCGTGGCGTCCGCGGACATTCTCGCGTTCCAGCCCGCCTCGACCCGGGAATACTTTTCCAGGTCCATTCCGTGCTGAGCCAGCAACTTTACAAAATCTTCCTGCGACATGCCTGCCATTTTCTGTGCCTGAAGTTGTGCGTGTTGTTGAATGCTCACTCCTTCGATCGGTTCCAAAAGATTGCTCATATTCATCTCCTTTTCCTTGCTTGCTTGGTTGTGTTCCCAATGTTCACATGTTCGGTTTATGTCCCCCTGAATTTTTCATGATCAGTAAATGAACCTGCCCTTGGAGGGGCTGGATTTTGACATTTCGATGATGTTTTCCATTCCGCCATTATTGAAACCATGGAAAACCACTGTCAACCAATTTTACAAGGAAGGAGCGTCACAAAAACGGAGTTCTCTGTTCAATATGTTTTACCTGTACAATACAAGTTAAAATGCATAACAAACATACCGCTTTCGATTTCCATGCAAATGAAAAGTTTCGCTATATTCCATCTCCTCCGTCCAACCCTTCTCCGCCCGGGCCGCGGTCTCCACATCCGTTCCACACGGGCGCTCCAAAAAACAAAAAGACGACACAAAATCGAATCGTGCGACTGCCGACCGGTTTATTGCTATCCAGGCAGACGGGCCGGAACCACCTTACTCACGTTCCCCGGCTTCATCCCGCAATTGTTGGAAAAGTGGTTCAGCAATGAAAAATCCCGTCTCTTTTCTGAGCCGTAACATTTCGCGAGATAACGAAGCAATTTTACCCGCATTTTTTGCGCGAAGCAGCACGCCGAGAACTCCCATCGGGCGTAATCCCATCGCTTTCGCTACTGTCCTCCCATCCGTTTCATCCATCAAAACTCGGCCCACGCCCAACTCCAGAGCCAGGGCAATTGCTGCTGCTTCACCGCCATCAAGAGTTAACATTAGGGACTGCTGAATATGCGGAGTGGTCAACGATTCGATGGTTATCCATCCAGCGTTAAGCGCGTCTTGAAGACGGGCCGCTTCAGGATATGCATGGCCGGCCTGCAATTCTTGCCACACCTCCTGCGGAATACGAATATCCGGAAACTGATCATGCAGCAGATCAAGTCGCTCAATACTCGCCAGATTCCACAGTGGTGAGGTGTTACTTACCACGGGCATAGGCAAGATCATCCTTTAGATCCTGTTCGACATAATGCCGTGGAATGGATCGACGGCCGAGCAATAAACCAAATTCGATTCGATTGAGCGTGGTCAGTTCCCGCGCTTTGCCAAAGGACAAAATCCCTCGATTATACAAAGCGACCGCCAGCTCCGTCATGAGGGACTGATGTTGCTCACTGTCCGGTAATCGGATCGCACGGGCCACATGATCCGGAATCTCTAACACGACACTCACAGGATGTTCCTCTCTCTTGTAAAACGTCAATATCCCGCCGCATACATTTAATTATACTCCATCTAAGCATGTGTGCGAACAGATAAAGAAAACAAGCAGTAATTTTCCTAAGATGCTTTCAAAGCATATGAAATCAAAAGGCGCTTTGCAAGGAAAACGCAATAGAAATGCATAGAAATGTGTGAAAAAGAGAAGAGAACGGGACTTAAAGGGGCCCCGAATAGGACATCCAGCGTTCGGGCGGAGGTGGATGTTTCACTCCCACTCGGGCAGGAGAGTTTTGTCCACCGGGCAGCCCAGAGATTCGAATTCCTCCACGCTCAAGTTGTGCAAAACCGGGTGGTAGGGACCCATGACTCCGGGTTCGTTTTCGCTCACAAGCGTTTCGTCGAAAAGAGGTTGCGACCAGGCCGCTGTGCGCCAGGGAAGATTGTCATCATTCGGTACATGGGGGTTTTCGAGGTAATGGTCCGGGTAGACAGCGGTCCATCTCACGACAAAGGTCTGGCGCCATTCAGGGCCTATGTCCTTCCACGTAACGCCGCATTCACTGCGAGCGTTTTCAGGGCGGTTGTCCTCTCCCCTCGAAAACAGGATGATGTAATCGTTTTCAGGGTCCACGGTGACGTCTTCATCAAGAACACAGCCGTATACAACACCGTTGTAAAGCCCGTCCGGGCCGGTGCCGGTGTGACAGATGGACCAATAGCGGGCCTCCGCCGGAGTCATCAGGGTTTCGCCGCTCCTGGTTCGGGGCGTAACGGGTTTTCGACCTTTCACCGCGTACACGCGGCCGGGAGTGAATTGCGTGGGTCTGACAAGGTAGTAATTGTAGGGACAGTCGGTCGCGCTGTGGCCTATGTTTCCGGGAGGCGGTTTATCCGGACCCTTGTTGGTCTTGCATTCGTAGATGTTCAACACCGCTTCCTTGTACGCCTGCTCGCACCCCGGTGGGTCACTGTGGCCGGGACACTCCTGCCAAACTTTCTGTCTCGCCCTTCCCTCGGCCCAGACGAGGTAGATGTCGAACATCTTCTGCCAACCGAACCCCGGCCCGATAATATCGGGCACGGTATACAACAAGTTCTCAGCGACGCCGGGAATCACCTTTACCTGCCTCCGGGTGATGAACTCCAGGTCGGGTTGCAACCAGAACTCTTCACCGGTATCCAGGCGGAGCACGGCCTTCGGAATCGGCGCGCCCGCAAACGGGCCCGTTCCATCGTCGGGCACGTAGTAACGAAGCCACAGCACAGGAGGAATAATCGCACCATCGCCCATCGGCCCGGTGGCGCTGAAGGGTCCGCCGACCCTCGTGTTTCCGGGGGCCCGGTAATTCCCGTTTTGCAACACCGGGTTCAAGGCAACCATGTTCCCCCGCGCCAGGTCGAAGTCCACAGTGTAAGACCTGTCCGCGGCGGACCTGTCTTCGCCCGGCCGAAAGGGATTCACGCTGCCGGGATCAGGATCGATGTCGACATCCACGATCGGCACTTCGAGTTGGCCGACGTTGGAAACATAAGGAAACTCCGGGTCAAAAGGCGGAGAAAGCTGGTAAGTCATAAAACGAGCGTGGGGGAACTCGCCATGTACGACCAGCCGTGAACCGAAAGGGGCCAGAAAATGCATTTTGAGATAGGTGACATGCGTGGCAGCGTTGTTTTTGTGAAGTTCGGTGAAACCTGTCGCCTGGGGCTCTTCGCCCGCGGGGTAGACGTACCATTGCTCCTCCGCGGTGATTTCATCCGGCCTGTACAACCTCCACATGGGCGTTTTTTCATTATCTATGGACGGCGGTAGGTATCCCGGCGGGATTTCCGGAGGATTTTCCCCCGCAAGCCATCCACGGATGTAATCCTCCAGGCTGTCCGAAAGAACATCCGCCGCGTCTTCCTGTTTGGCTAGGTAGTTTTCATCCGCGGCCGCGCATATCTGGAGCACCTGTGCATCGGTGAGTTCCGGAAGAACCGCGTGACTCCAGTATCCCGGCGGTAAAATACCATCTGGAAGCGTCGCCTCGACAGGTATCAAAGCCTCCACCCCCGCGTACTCCACGCGTATCCCGCCGCTGAACTCTCCGTGCCCCGACTCCCATAGAACCGCGCCGCCCTCCATGAAGTCGGTCGCCTCCCGGGTCGAGGAATCCACCAGGAAATACCCGGCACCAAGAGAATTCCAGAGAACCGGAGCGTCCATTCGGGTGCAGTCCTCATCAAGAGTGCCGTCCGACAAGTGAGCCGAGCAGGAAAAAGTCGTCCCCTCGAACAACCCGTACCCGCTCCAGGATGGAGGCGTAATTTCCAGCGCTGTCACTCTGAAACAATGACTGGGAGCGCCTTCGCACAAGTAGCCGGGTTCAACGCGGCAATCCGAAGAACAACCGTCCCCGTCCTCGGTGTTTCCGTCGTCGCACTCCTCCCCCTCCTCCACTATGCCATTGCCGCATGTTCCCTCTCCCCCGTCTAACTCTTCTCCGCTCGGGCCGCTGTCTCCACATCCGTTCCACACGGGCGCTCCTAAAAACAAAAAGAGGACACACAATCGAATCCCGCGACTGCCGACCGGATTTCGGCCTTTGTTCCAAACACTGTTGTTGCTCTCAATGGTCGTGGATTTCCCCGGTGTATCCCGAATCATTGTTCAAGCCTTACAAGTCTTGGGGCTGACTCAATCAAGGTTCAAATCAAACCTCATTTTTTTTAATACTACGTCCCCGCTGTTTGAGAAACAAGAGGGAAACGGAAACGGAATCGACCATTAACTCAGCATAGGCAAAACACCAAGTTAACCTATGAAGCCGGACCTGCTTCGGTTGGTGCAGGTTACAATTTAGAACTGCTGTGTATCGTTGGCAAAAAAAACATCGAGCTTTTTCGGGTGCTCAACCCGGAGATCTTGTAAACAGAAGCAAAGCGGGCACACCGTACAAATTACCATCCCATTTTTCAAAGGAATCGCCCTGGTGTATCACCATTCCGGCCAGGACCGGAGCGCCCAACAACTCGCCGAGCCCGCGCAGGTGCCGTGCATCCTGCGGCGCGGCCCTGGGGGAAGCTTTGAACTCAAAGGCCAGGAATTTTCCGCCGGGCAATTCTACGAGCAGGTCCACTTCCCGGCCGTCTTTGGTGCGCAGGAAGGAAAGTTCAACAGGGAGGCGCAGAGTACGGACGAGCTTGTGAATTTCGGCGATGACTCCGGATTCGAACTGCGCGCCGGTAAGCCCCTGTCGCCAACCCGACAGAACCCGCTGAACACCCGTGTCCATCCAGTGAAGGCGGGGTGCCTTTATGAGGCGCTTGCCCCGGGGTTTTCGCTGCGCCGGCAGTATGAATGCCTGGTAAGACAGTTCCAGGTAACGGAGGTACTTCTTGGCCGTTAACGGCGAGAGGTCCGCGTCCCGGGCCAGGTCCGCATAATTCAGCACCGTAGCAGTACGCCGTGCCGCTATCCGCTGGAGCCTGAGGAAATCATCCAGGTCCGACACCCTTCCCAAGTCCGCTACGTCCCGCTGAAGATAGGTCTGACAATATTCTTCCAGCCAGATCCACCGATGGGCTTTTTCATTGAGATGAAGCAAAGCGGGCATGCCGCCCCATGCCAGCACTTGTTCGAGTGCAGCGCTTGCCGATGCAGCTCTTGTACCCGCCGCCTCCCCTCCGCCCGAACCAAGCGCGGCCTCATCGAGCAAGGTCTTAACTTCCACCGTGGAATTACACGCGAACAAATCGCATAACAACGGATGTTCTACTCCGGAAGATTCGGTCACGGTAAGTGGGTAGAGTTCGCGCGTTACCACCCGCCCGGCGAGTGTTTCACGCACACCGGAAAGAAGCACAATCTGTGCACTGCCGGACAATATCACGCGTTGGTTTTCGGTTCCCCGGTCGAGCAGCGCCTTTACGGTCCCCAAGAAGGCCGGGGCCTTTTGGACTTCGTCGAAAATATAGTTTTTTCCCCGCGCTATCCAGTCGGCCGCGGGGCGACGGGCGATCTGCTCCCGGTAAAGCGCCTCGTCAAAAGAATGGTATTCATAGGAGGGGAGAAACTCACGCCTGAGAAAAGTGGTCTTTCCGGTCTGCCGTGCTCCGGTTAGTATCAATCCTTTTCCAACCGGACTTTCGGCCAGATCCCGCATCACGGGTTTGATAAGCCTGGGTACAAACATGAAATAAGCATATCGCCGACTAATCGATAAATCAAGTATATTAAATACGTATAAATACATTATGCCCTTCAAGTATCAGACGGCTGATAACAAAAGCGTCAACCCGCTTAGAACCCTGACAAACCCGGATCCGGCGGGACCGGGGAGTTGTCCTTACGATGCCGGCGTGACGAAACTCCATTCAGTACAAGCGGCCCTCCAACGCACACCTCGACGCGATGATGGAGCCGCCATGCAGGTGCGAACAGGTACCGTTACAGGATTTCCTTCACAGCTATCACTGCAGCGAGTGCGGTGAACTCTACTGGTACTCGTTCTGCGCGGATGAGGTCGTCCAGGATTTCTGCACCCGGCATTGCACCGACCAGTTACGTTAATGTTTACGCACTCTTTGTTTCTGTTATAGATGAATATAGATGAAACAGAACGCGGTTTTAAGCGTTGCAATCGATCGCCCGGGATCAAGAAGGCGAGGTTTTCATGTATCTTGTGTGTTGTCTGAACAAGGTCGCAACTCTTACTTTTATTCTTGGATTGACGTTGAGTTTTGTGCCGGTTGCGACTGGTTGCAATTCAGGTGGATCAGGGTCGAACGGGGATCCGGGCGATGCAGGGCCGGATACCGGAGTGTCTGCAGATGCAACCCCGGACCTGGATGGATCCACCCAGGATTCCGAAACCCTTGTTTTCCTCGAGTCGGGGATGGTGCGCGGTGTGCTCGAAGACGGGGTGGTGGCTTTCAAATCCATTCCCTATGCAGCTCCTCCAATCGGAGAGCGGCGATGGCGACCTCCCGAACGGGTGGAGCCTTGGGATGGCGAACTCCGGGCGGACACGTGGCCGCCCCCGTGTTTGCAGGTGACGCGTTCCATGAACGAGTCGTTCGGACAAGAGGATTGCCTTTATCTCAACGTTTGGCGGACCACAGCAGAAGAAGTTGCTCCGGTGCTGGTGTTCATCCACGGCGGAGGAAACATGTTCGGCTCGACATCAGAAGAGGTTTCAGGGGTGCGGTTGTACAGTGGAGCCGGATTGGCGCGAGCGAGCGGCGCGGTTGTGGTGACGATTCAATACCGGTTGAACATTTTGGGGTACTTTTCGCATCCGGACCTGGATGAAGAGCTCACCCAGGGAGCATCCGGAAATTGGGGACTTCGCGACCAGATTGGTGCTTTGAAATGGGTCAAGGAAAACATCCACGCGTTCGGCGGAGATCCGGAGCGCACCCTTTTATTCGGCGAATCCGGGGGAGCAGCGAGCGTTTGTGGGCTGGTGGCAACCCCGGCTGCAGCAGGGCTGTTCAGCGCCGCTTTGATGCAATCGGGCGGATGCGGAGGCCGCGGTTTGAGCGAAGTCCGCGACTGGAGCGCTGAAATAATCCAGGAAGTCGGCTGTGGTCATGAAACCGAAATTCTCACGTGCATGAGGGAAGCCTCTGGAGAATCCTTGGCGCTCGCCGCATCTTTGGGAAGCAACCCGAGCCAGGGTTTTGTTAACATGCGAGCCGGCCCCACCATCGATGGCGCTCTTCTGCCCCAGAGCCCGTTGGCCATGTTCGCGTCGGGAGAGTCCAACCAGGTGCCCATGGTTTTCGGGGTCAACGCCCACGAAACCGCGGCCCCGCTTTTCGGCATCGTTGGCTCGGGCCAAGATTGGAACGCTGATACATACGAACAGCGGGTGCGCGCAATCTTCGGCCCCTTGGCCGATGACGTCTTGGCCGAATACACCGTGGGCTCGGGCCCGGATCAATATCCGAATCACGCTGCCGCTCTCATCGCATTGACCACGGATTTGCAGTTTATCTGCCCCAACCGCACCTACGCCCGCACCCTGGCTGAAAACAGTTCAGAGCCCGTATACCGTTACCTCTACTCCCACGCCATGCAAGGCGGCCCCCCTGGTCTTGCACTGCTGGGCGCGGGCCACGGTTTCGAGCTTTTCTACATTTTTCAGCACATGGCCGACTTGGAGTCTTACAACGCAACTCCCGAGGATTTCCAAGTCCAGGAGGCCATGAGCGCATTCTGGGTGAACCTGGCGGCGGACGCGGACCCCGGAAGCTTCGCAGGAGTCACCTGGCCGATCTACGATCCCGCAACCGACCCCTACCTGGACATCACCGCGCCTCTGCAATCGGCCGAGGGCCTTCGCACCCAACGTTGTGATTTCTGGGAATCCCTTCTCGCTGACCCCTGACCCTTGGGAACGATAAGGTATGCAGATGAAAAAATTTCGAGAAACCGGTTTTGAAAAAAAACAATCCACTTGCCCGCGTATCCGGGACACATTCCGCAACCTCCGGTTTCATGCGCTCCCGGCTGTTGCGTGTGTGTTTGTCTTCTCCGTATCAGCGTGCTCGGACACATCCAAGTCCGACACAGAAGATGCCGGAGTCGAGTTGGATGCCGAGCATGATTCACAGGTGGAATGGGATGGAGAATCGCCCGATGGAAACAACGTGTTGGGAGTTGTGTGGGAAGAAATACCGGGCAATCCCCAAATACATCAACCGGCCTGCCCTGCGTGGAATTGTCTTGCGCACACTGATCCGTGGATGGCCTGGGACACGGATGACAATCTTCTCTTGTGGTTCAGCAGCGGGGGTAGCCTCGGGGGGCCTGTTGTAGGACGTGCAACCGTGGATGATGATTATCGAGTTACGCTGGATCCCGATGACTCCCCCGTACTGATGCTGATGGATGATGTGTGGGACAAGTACCGGGAAACGGTCTCTCTCAAATGGGATGATTTAAACGATCGTTGGATCATGTGGTACCTAGGTTACGAGATTTCCTTTTTCGATGACCCGGCTTTTGGACAAATCTACTCAACCGACCGGGAAGGAATAGAATGGGAGCGAGCCGATGAACCGATATACCGGCCCGAAACCGATAGCTGGGATTTTGCGTTTATCACAAGCCCGAAGTTCCTGGAAACTCCCGAAGGTGAATGGCGCCTTTATTACGGTGGAGCAGGCACCACCGTGGGCATAGGATTGCTGGTGTCACATGACCGGGGAGAAACCTGGACTCCACACCCCGAAAACCCTGTTTTTGAACGTGAATTGGGTTCCTGGGACGAAGGCGTTCTGGGTTGCACCGTGTTGATCTTAAACGGGCGTTACATGATGTGGTATACCGGCTACGAGGAACCGCTCGACCTGGAAACAACCCGCATGTACATCGGGTTGGCTTTTTCTGAAGACGGAATCGAATGGGAGCGAAGTCCTTTGAACCCAGTGGTCCAACCCGGTGAACCAGGTTCATGGAATGATCTCAGGATAGTATCACCTCACATCATCGTGGACAAAGACGGCTCCTTGCTGATGAGCGCCCACGGCCAGAGCACCGCCGATATCGGCATTTCATTGGGAAAGCTGGGTTTTTGGCGGTCCGCAAACGTGGATTAATCAGGGCGAGGGCGGTGCAACTTCGTGTGCGCCGATGGAGGGAGGATCCGCGTAGCAGTTTCCGAAAAAGTCCCCAAAGACCTCAGCCACGGGGGCGCCCGCCCCGGCGGCCGGGCTGCCCGGAGTGATTTGATGATCATCGCCCAGGCCGGGATCCTGTTCATAAATGCCTGCGGTCTCCGCTGCAGGCAGGTTGGTCGGCTGAGACAATGATGGATCATCGTGGGCGTACCAGAGGTTGTGGGAAAACTGAAAGCTCTCCGCCTGGGTGTTGGGCCCTACGTTGATCCAGGTGGAGAGAGCGCTGCGATCAAAGTAGACAATGTTGTTTACGAAACGGCCGTCCCGGCAGGGAGCAAAGAGGTAGTCGCCTTCTGATGTGGTTTCCTGAAGGATCCTGAGGATCCATCGGGTCGGGTTCACGATGGTGTTATTGGCGGCAATACAGTCAACACAGCCCACAAAAGCCACCGCGGCCACACCGCCCACGAAGATATTGGACAGGGCGCGGATGTTTCGGGCCTCCACGTTCTCCTCGTCTGTGGAAAGAGGCGGACGAAAGTAGGCGAATCCAGTTGATCCGCCCATTAAGAGACCTCGCTGCCCGCCGTCGATGATCAGGTTCGCGCGGATCTCGATGTCTTCGCTTCCGCCCTTGGTCTGCACCGCGTTGCCCCCCTCATGGAGGCTGTGCATGTGGTTTCCCGCGATGAGCCCATGGTGACAGCCCACGCAGTCGACCGCGGACCCCGCGCTTCCACCTCCGCAATGGTGAAACTCCGAGTCCAGCACGTAGAAGTGGTTCAACCCGGATAGCTTTAGACAATCCTGGTTTCCTCCGCTGCCCACCGTGTGAATGAGCAGATTGCGAAAAACAACGTGATGCGCGGCTAGGTTGTTAGCGTAATCGCCTCCGTCATCAGCATTGATCCCGTTGGCGGTCTGGCCCGTGACCTCCAGGTCGTGGACGATCACGTAACGAGGACGCACCAGGTGAAGCGCCTGGCCTCCCCCCTGGATCACGGGCCGCTCCTCTCCGGCAACGCCACCGATCCATATCGGCGCCTCCGCTGTGCCGGCCAGGTCGGCCAGGTAGGCGCCGCCCTCGTAGGCGCCTGCATGCACCCTGATTGCCGTGCCCGGGTCCGCCTCCCCCGCTGCTCGGGAGATGGTGGCAAAGGGGTTGGCCTCACTTCCATCTCCGCTTGTGTCACTGCCCCCCTGGGCCACGTGGATCTCGCTCAAGGGAGTCTGTCCATGTTCGAAAGTATTGATCTCACCACAGTCGCCCGGCGTGCTCCCGTCCACCGCCTCACCGTCGGTGGGCAGGGTGCCGTCGGTCGGCAGGTCTCCGTCGGTCGGCAGGGTTCCATCGGAAACGGACGCATCCTCCTCATCGGAACTCTTGTCAGAGCACGCCGGTCCAAGGACCACCAGGGCCGTCAAACATGCGAAACCCAACGTTAGAAACCGGACACAGGGAGTAGCGACCTCCTTATTTCGATTCAACCCAACAAAAAATTTCATGCACAGCCCTCCTTTAAAAAACGGTTCGAAAGCTCGCTGAAACTTATGTTATCTCAAAAGCTGCGGAAAAGCTCGCGGAACCGGCAGTTTTATGCTCCCGAGTCAGGAGCATTCATTGCAAAGGGATATCCCCGGTCTTTTGCCAAACAACAAAGCTTTCTTTCGGAGTGGCGTCCATGCCCATCAGGCCGAGAAATGAAAACGCTTCCTTGAACCAGGGAACCTGGCCGAAAAAAGGTTGATCATAAGCCGAGTACCAAATCAACGCAGCGGTGTCGATGGAGGAGAATTCACTTAACATCGTGCGCAAAACCCAAGCCTGCTCCGCCTCGGTGAAGGAGGACCCGCCGCCCCCGACCATGCCGAATTCGGGGATCATTATGGGCAGTTCGGACGCGACCTCGGCTGCGCGGATGAAGTACCCGGGGGGATAATCGGCAATGTCCATGTTCTGCAAAGAAACATTGGGATAAGTACTGTACGCTATGGAATCCAGTTTCGGCAAAAGCATGCGCCAGACCTCTGCGCTCTCTTCGTCAAGCTCGCCGTTTCGGTCCACCATCCAATCCAGGGTGAAATACGCAGTGACATGGGTTTCGGCCGCGCGTCCTTTGACAGCGTCGTAAACATCGGCATTCATGGTGACAAAATCATCCCATGAATCCGGATTCTTCTCGTACATGATATCCACTTCGATGCCCACGATCACGAACTCGGGTTCAAGCCGATCAAAAATCCAGAGCAATTCTTCCCTGTACGCGGCGCGTACGGCGGGGTCTTCGAGTGTCCCGACCGAAGCGCCGTCGGGCAGCGGGTTCAATTCGCCGATTTCTTCAAAACTGTTATGGGTGAAATCCACGGTGATCGCGAGATCCAGACCATGGGACCGGGCCTCCCTACCGAGATCCACCATCAGAGCATGAACGGGATCGTCTTCACAGGGAATCACACTGAGATCGTGGGCGCACCAGCGAACATGAAAGAACAGATTCAGAATCTCGCCGGTCGCCGCGGTTTTCTCCACAAGGTCGCTGAACCCTAACTCAGAAAGGTCCTTGGGGGATTGCCCGGTAAAACCCATTGCAAAACTTCGCTCATCCAGCGGAGTATCAATAGACTCGGGATCCGGCCCTTCACCCGGCGACCATGTATCTGCAACGACTCTCACATCATCGAACCACACCCGGCCGTTGCTCCCGTTTGCAAAAAGAATGACCACCACGGCCGTTGCCGGATGATCCGCGGTAAACTGCCCTGCATATTCCTTCCATACGCCCTCTTCCTCGTCCGCTATGGACACGTAGGCGCCGGCAATACCCGGCCCCAGCAAAGGATGCTCTTGGGTCACCTCCGGGTTGAACCCGGCCACAAAAAACGTGGGCGGTGTATCGGTGGATTCGTGCTTCACACTAAGCGACAAGCTCACCGTTCGACCCCGGATCAAAGGCGCGGGCAGGTGCAGGATCTGGCTTACAAAAAAATCGCCCGCGGGTTCAATCATCAGCGATCCCTCTCCTTCGGCCGGATCGCTCGTATCGATCGCCCATGTACCGGAGGCCGCCTCGGGTTCACCCCTGAACCCTACATACCAAAACGGCGGCCTCTCGACCCCTTGTTGGACCGGAAGCCCAAAGCCCCCGTTTGCAAGCACAACCTCGTTGCAGTCGCCGCAACTCTCGAAGCACGCCGGGTCCGTACCGCAAACCAGGTTGCTGCAATCCGGCACGCACTCGCAAAGCTGTCCCTCATTGCAAACCTCATGAGCTTCACAAAAACCGCAAACCTCGCCGCAAACCGGATCCTCGCCGCACTCAATATCTCCGCATTCAGGTACGCACGGCTCTTCAACCCCGCCGTTGGATTTATTGCAGCCGGCCCAAAAAAAAGCTGAAACCACGACGCTCAAAAGCACTGCATTCCATCTACTAAACATCTCAGCCTCCAACAATTCCGCGGGTTCACGCTACGAGCGTTTCCTGCCGGACTCTGCCATAAAATTTATTCAAGACAAAGCAAGGCAGAAAGTCAAATCGCGTTTGCCGCAGCAAATATGATCGGAGTGTTTCCCACCGTTATTGAACTCGAGTCCATCCGCTCGGTCACCACATCTTCGTGGGTGATTCCTCTTTCCGTAATGATGTGTGTCACTTCAACTTCACCGGTGATCTCATGAGATAAATCAAGAACAATATCTCCATCGTTTTTCCAGGCAACATATACAGGCGGCTTGTCTTCTTTGAACCTGAACCGATAGGAATGGTTCCCAACTTTTTCAACCCCTGCAATCCCATACAGTTTTTCTATCAAGAGTTTGTAAGTGTAATACGAAGGCTTGTGTGTCCCCTCGGCATCCATGAGTCCCATGAGGGTGAACCACCAGTTCATCGGATCTTCCTTCTGATCCATCATTATATGCCAATTAAAAGATTCGACGCCGAGGCTGAAAGACAATACCACTCTTTTTACGAGGTTTTCAGCTTGAAATCTCTCCACAACAGGCCTTGCCTCCGGGTTGGTCGACAAAAACACCCCGAAATCAATACGGTCCTGCTCTGTTATCCCGCCCGCGGACAATTCTTCTATCTTTGCCCCAACGTCCGGCAATTCCATCAGTTCTTCAACAATCGGGACGGCCGGAACATCTTGTCCCTGCAAATGGCGGAAATGTCGGTCGAACAATCTGATATCCAGGTCTCCCGCTTCGGTGCAAATAAGAGGCTTGTCATATCCATGACGTTCCATGGCGCCTCTCAGGATATCGATTATTCCATGTAACATTTCCGGTTCGTAATAATAATGAAAATCCACAACATCAAAATAATCTCCATGGCTCATTATGTAATCAAAGAATTCCGCCAAGCTTTCGTTTTCTTCCTCGATTCCCATGAAGAGAG
Source organism: Myxococcales bacterium (assembly GCA_007131745.1). Next base: position 16,438 of record SLPX01000180.1, on the reverse strand, counting down.
AATGGGCAAATCCCTGGAGCACAATCTCTGCATCGGGATCCGTATTTTTGATGACCTCATACGCAGACTTGAGAAGGTCGACATACTCCTCCCTCGACCCCATCCAGAAACGGGTAGCGCCGATATTTAAACCGACAAGAGCTTTGTCGTCTACGATTTCATTTTCTATTTGCCAGTACTTGACTCTTCCCTTGTACCTATCGACAACGGTCTGCAAAAACTCGGTATAATCGTCCATGTTAATGGGTGGACTTGACATAATCGCGTGATGCCCTTCTCTTGAACCCCACGAAGAATCGCTCCGAATGGTAATGATCGGCTTCATTCCCGCTGCATGAAACATGTCCATGTGCTGATCATGAAACTCAAAAGTGAATTCACCTTTCGCAGGCTCAAACATTTGCCACGACAATATTGTTCTCGGCTCGGTTATCCCAAGACGTCTTGCCGATTCCATGTGATCGATCAGATTCCCGGGAGGAAATACTCCGAATCGATATTCTTTATCTTCATCAGGTTGGTCCGTAGGCGAAGAAGCGGTATCTGAGCAAGAGCACCCTATTGCGAGAAAAACCAAAATAACAACGAAGCACAATAACCCGTACCGATATAATGACACCGGACAACACGAGGTGGACACTGCTGAAAACTCCATCTGAACAGACATCCGAGAATCGGAATAATCTTCGCGGTTATCGAGGAAACGAGTTATAAGAGAAAAGCTGATCATCATCCGTACTTCATCTATACCTTTCTTCGGCTTCTTCCATTCATGAGACTGACTGCAAATCTCAATGCCTTACTGGATTTGTATATTTTGACCCTAAGTTTTCACTGTTCTTTCGGCAAGGAGTTTCTCGTTGTACGAATATTCAGGTCGAACATGGAAGAGAACTTGTGAGAAAACACGGTTCATGTTAGGTCGGCCCTAAGGGCTGACTCAAAATCAACACCAGGATTCGGACAAATGAAAAAATCGCGGTTTCCAGAGCAACATACAATATTTCCAATATTTCCTGGTGAAATATCGGCAATCGGCTCGATATTGGTGTTAGCATTGTGTTGCTTGTCCGGGTGCGTGAAAAGTAAAGGTAACGGCATAAACACGAACCTGTGCCCCGATCCGGCGGTGGAGGGAGCTTTGACTTACGCTGCGAACGCGGATCGACGCGCCGGGATGATGGATCAACCGAAAACGGAATTGGAGACGACCGCGGTCTCAGGGCTGGATGTTGAGTTTTCGGGAAAACGCGATAACGCAGTTCAATGCATATACAACTTCGGCGACGGAACACCCGTGGTCGAGGTGGCTGCCGGAGAAACCGGCGATTGCGAAAACGTGATCCACAGTTATGCTGAGCCTGGGGCATATTCCGCGGCGCTTGCTACTTGGGATGAAGAGGGTAGATTGTCACAGGCCATGAAATACTTATGGGCCGGGATGGAGCCTATTGTTGCGGAGGCTCAAACAGACAGGATCGCTGAGTGTCTGGATACAAAATACTGGACCCCGCCCACAGACGAACCTGTACCCGCGATTGTTTTGTATACTCCATATCATCAGGACCACCCAGCGAACGCCACCGGCCCTATTCCGATTTTTCTCTCTTGGGATGTAGCAGTGGTTCACGTCGTAAATCGAGGACAACAGAATTCGTGCGGGGACATTGATTTTTTCGGACCCGCGTCTTGGCAGGATCTTGCCTTGATAGACGACTGGCTCGTCCGGCAGGAGTGGTTTGATACAGACCGTGGCTTTTGCTTGTGGGGTCACTCGGGACCCGGAATATTGGGAGCGATGTCTGCGTCCATTGAACCCGAACATCTTTCCTGCGCTTTCGTGGGGGGTGGGATGACAAACATGTGGGATGGAGCCACAAAGGCCGGGGCGTGGTGGCCCACTGCTTCTTTCTGGCTTATCTCCACTTACGGTATCGGCGCGATGGAGTCCCCTGAGATAAGAGTACCCACCCTGGTGGATATGTTAGTGGAGATCCATTCAACCCACCGCACCGAATTCTTCCAAGAGAGGGACGCCGGCGATGCGCTTACTCGAATCGATGTACCCATTTTGTTTCAGACTTCTTGGGAGGATTTCGGCTTTGGAACCGGCGATCGAAGCGCTCCATACTTCGACATATTGGACCGCATGCAACATACCGGGAGCGCTCTCATTGTGTACGCAGGGTTGCACCCCTCATTCGACCCGACAAACGAGCGGCCTTTTCGGATAGGCGGGTTTGAACCACAACCCTCGCGTCCTTATTTGTTTCTCGCCGAGGTTCGAAGTTTTTTGCGCAGTTACCTGTTAAATGACGGGATTTCGCCCACTGAAGACTACAGCTATCTCTATTTCCGTCACGAAGGTGGTTCTCAGCCGGCTTTTATGAACCGTCGCTTCGGCGGCTGGCAGAGTTCGACGGTTTGGCCCCCGGAAGGAACCGGAACTGTTGAGATGCACCTCTCGCCGAAAGCTTCCTCCACCACAAACGCTGTTCATGACGGCAGCCTGTCGCTTAGCAGCTTTCAAACGGCGAAACCTGAGCAAGAGGCGAATCACATTGAGTTCGGTTATCTGTTGCCACCGGCATGGCAAGCTACATACGCGGTAAACGACACTCCGGTTGCCTATTATACATTTCCGGACGAGCGCTTCCGGGAGCGCTCAGGAGTGGTCTTTACATCCGAAGTCTTTGTCGAGTCGGCTACAATTGAAGGGCCGGTGAAGGTGAACTTCACAGCGGAGACCGACCTTTACGACTTCGACTGGATGATCACTCTCACCGATGTATGGCCCGACGGATCAAGCCACTATCTAAGCTCAGGTTTTTTGCGCGCCTCTCTGCGAAACAACCAAAGCACCTACGAACCGTCGCCCCAAGGTCCGCAGCCTTACGAAATTCATATGGCTCCTTTTGCAAATACATTTCGCGAGGGCCATCGGATCCGCTTGACTTTCCATCAAATGAACACCACCGACGCGGACCCCCATGAGGCGGTTACCCGGTTGCTGTTTGACGACCGGCCCACTACCCTGTCCTTGCCGGCTGTGGGTTCCGAGCTGCGTCTCGCCGAACCCGGCGTCTGCCCGATCACTTTCGACCCGGAAACAATGGAGGAGGAAACCTTGGATGATCACTTATCACGCTGGGTGACCGGTGGAGTGAAAGGTCCCGCTAACGGCAACTCGGTCGGCTTCGGATTCTTCTTGCGATTGAACCCCGGAGAGACAAACGGCGTCGGTGTGATAGCCGTTGACCTCCCCACGATCAAAGCTCTGTATCCTATGCATTCCGCAAGTCGAGCAACATCTGCAGAATGGAATTATGAGGCGTCGATTGGTGAGTCACAATATGCAATTCTCATTCGGTGCGCTGTTGAGGACCATCCCGGAAGCGTGCGGATTTTAGAGGAAGGAAATACTCTCCTTACGTTGGAGCCGGAACAAGGACGCATACACTGCCACGACGTTCCTTTTGCAAACTTCGGAGGGACGAGCTAATTCTTCCGTGTAGCTTGGACACCAGGTAATTCCATACACACCCCGCACACCGACCATCCGTAAAGATCCGTGAAAACCATTATACAAAGGAAACAATCGGGTGCTTCAGAAAGCCTTTTAATCAATTCCTCAATAGCCGTTTTGGTATAGCCAATCCATGGCTGAAACCACATCATCGGCAGAGCCGACCAACACGTAGAGTTCCCACTCGTATGAACCCGCGGGCAATCCTCCATATGGCCTTTCCAGAAGATTCCACTTGGTGGTTCCCAAATCCCGGAAACCAGTGGCGCCGTCTCGAAAACAGCACAAACCGTACCCTTCATTGACTCGTAGTTTCCTGTTTCGGTACACGCCCAGTCCATAATTTTCATCGGCAGTGGAAATGAACACCCCGCCGATTTCCGGCCGTTGTTTAACATCTGCAGCAGGGTCTACACAACCGAAATTCGGAATCTCGTCGGTTAGCTCGGTTAAAACCGCGGTTCGGGCATTGTAGGCAAAAAAGCGGCCGAAGTCGCCGGTGAGATAGGCGGTGGCCAACTCCATGTTCAGGTATCGCTGATCCTGCGGAAGCAATATCATGGTCTTCCAGTGGATAATGTTGGGTTGCCCCTCGAAATCCAACTCCACCCGTTTTCCGATTCTGCCGTTCCACATGACCGGATGCGCAAACACATCCAACTCCGCCCCGTCGTAAAAACCATCTGGAAACCACTGAAGAGGAGCTGTCTCCGTTGTCAAAACCGTGTCCTCGATTTGAAAGTGTAAAATGGGAGATCCATGGCGCCAGCCGGAAGGCACATGCGGAGTCGAGAAATGACTGCCAGCCTCGGTTGGATTATCCCCCTCGCCGGCATTTTTCATTTGGAATGCAATCTGAAGCTGGCGGCCGAAATCATATCCGTTGATAAATTGCTTGCCGCCCCAGTAGATTTCCCAGACAGAGCCTCCCGCTACAAGATTGGCCTTCAAATCCACCTGGGAGCCGCTGACTGTTTCCAGCAATTCGTCTTCGAGCCCTGCGCGGGGATAAGCGTATCCGAAGAGGTCCTCTTGCACGTATCCTTCGGGCACATGTTCTCCCAACGTCAGCGAATGGTCGGCCGGATCGTGACGATAGATCCGATACAAGGGAACAGTCCCCGGCACATGCTGCTGTGAAACGTAGAACAAAGGATTCTCGTCACCGACGTAAACCGGAGACCCCTCGTTGGGATTGGGGCTTATCATGTGATCCCGCGCTTCACCGGATGCACTGCCATAGTTGTTCAAGCGGTACATCGGCAACCGGTTTTCTCCAGGGAAGGGATAAGCATAAAACAGCGCGCCCAGAAAGTCGCTTCCCGTCCAGTACTCATCCGGCAAGAACGTGAAAACCGAGTCTTCCGACCCGAAAACATACCATTTGCCGATGGTTCTCAAGATCGTGTTGCTGGATGGATTGGCGCTGCACGGAACCCCCTGGCAGAAGCCGTCGCATCCGTCGGAACCGCAGTGGCGGCCATTGCAATCCGGCACACATTGACAAAACCCTTCCTCATCGCACTCCATACCATGCACACAATCGCCGCAACTCCCTCCGCACCCGTCGTCACCACACTCCCGGCCGTCACAATTTGGTCGACACTCTTCGATGCATTCGCAAGTTTGAGTATCGCAAATTCTTCCCATCTCTTGGCAAACATCGGGACATATCGACCCGCAACCATCCGGGCCGCAACACTTGCCTTCGCAAACCGGAAAACATTCGCACGGAGTCTCACACCCATCGAATGTCTCGTTACACCCACACTCGCATTCCTCGTATTTCTCTCCTTCATTGCCGCAACTATCCACCCAATAAAGGGCACCCTCCCTGCAGACCGACATTATGTTGGGTTCACAATCATCCTCCGGTTTCCCTTTACTGCAACCGGAAAAAAAACAAAAACAGACAGCAACAATCGCGGACATAGAATTTTCATGCAAAAACCTTTCTCAAACCCTCAAGAATCGAAAAAAGCAGAAAACAAAGATCATTTTCCGCTTTGTTGCTTTCAAGACAAAAGCAATCATATCCTGGAAAGCCATATACCGGCGCAAGAAATTCTTCTATGATCAAGTAAATCTATACTCTCCTTTATTTTTATATTCCGCCCTTTCTTCACCCACCGGATTCCGTGCAGCAGAGATAGGAATCAGCAGGTCATAAGACAAGCGCCAACAAAACTCCGGCGGCTACCGCTGAACCGATAACACCGGAGACGTTGGGACCCATGGCGTGCATCAATAGAAAGTTTGAGGGGTTGGCCTTGAGGCCTTCAGCGTTTACCACGCGGGCCGCCATGGGCACTGCAGAGACGCCGGCTGCGCCGATGAGCGGGTTGATCTTTTTTGAGGATAACAAGTTCATCAGCTTTGCCAGCAACAAACCTGCCGCCGTACCCATGGAAAAAGCAAGAGCGCCCAGCAAGAGAATCTTCAAAGTGCCCAGGAGAAAGAATTGGTCCGCGGAGAGTTTTGACCCCACAGCGAGACCCAGAAGGATTGTTACGATGTTGATTAGCTCATTTTGTATGGTTTTGCTCAGGCGCTCAACGACCCCCGATTCCTTCACCAAATTACCGAACATCAATGCTCCGATGAGGGGCGTCGCGCTCGGCAGGAGCAGTATGCATAGCCCCAGAACCGTTAGTGGGAAGACAATTCTCTCCATTCTGCTAACCGGCCTGAGTTGCTCCATCTTGATCTTTCGCTCGGCTTTTGTGGTGAGCAATTTCATTATAGGAGGTTGAATTATGGGCACCAGGGCCATGTAGGAATATGCCGCCACCGCGATGGGGCCGAGGAGGTGCTGTGCAAGCCGGGATGAAACATAAATTGAAGTTGGTCCGTCTGCTCCTCCGATGATACCGATGGAAGCCGCCTCGGAAATGTCGAATCCCAAGAAAACGGCGCCCATGAGGGTCCCAAAGATGCCGAACTGAGCGGCCGCGCCAAGGAGCGCGGTCTTTGGATTGGCTATGAGAGGAGAGAAGTCCGTCATCGCGCCTACGCCCATAAATATGAGCAGCGGAAAAAGGCCGTTGGAGATTCCCATGTTAAAGATAATTCCGAGAAATCCGTCCGGGCCGGCGATCTCTTCCACCGGTACGTTTGCGAGGATTCCGCCGAAGCCTATCGGGAGGAGAAGCAATGGCTCGAACTTCTTGGCAATGGCAAGCCAAATGAGGAGCAAACCGATGAAAATCATCACCAAATTGCCTACACCAGGAGGGAGAATCTCTTTTTCTTTTTCTATGGTTTGGGGGGTGCGCTCCGGTATTTTGCGAGCAGGCTTCGGTTCTCCCCCCAACAGCTCAACAAAACCTTGATAGAAAGAAAACACGCCGGTGCTTTCCAGAAGCATGGTCAGCTTCCCGGTTTCTTTTCCGTTTTCTTTGCTGTTTTCTTTGCCGTTTTCTTTGGCGTCGTCGGAGTGTGCAGCTATTTTGTCACCAGCGCTCTCAGCCTGGGTTTTGTCGCCCGAAGCGGGAAGTGACGCTATAAAAACACCTGCTATCAGCACAGTTGCAAAAGTGATCCACCAAGACTTGGTAATTCTGGAAGTGTTCTTTCTTGTTTTGTTATCCACTTGAATCACTCCTTCAGCCCTTATAACGATTTGATGAAAAGCAGCTCTTGATCTGATGCCACTTGGTCGCCTTGGGTGACCAGAATGTTCAAGACGATGCCTTTGAATGGAGATTTTACCTCCATCTCCATTTTCATGGCTTCCATTATGATCAGCACGTCGCCTTCGTTTACGGTATCGCCTTCATTGCAGTCGATGCGAATGATGAGACCCGGCATCGCCGCGGCCACTGTTTTGGTGTCACCACCATCTGTGGGGTTCTCTCCACCGGCCTCACTTTCGATTACGTTGAAGCTGTAGGATTTGCCATTGACCTTAGCGGTGTCACCGCTGAAGGAGACGTTGTAGTTGGCGCCGTCAACAATAACTGTGTAATTGGATACTGCTGGTTTTGCTGCTTTTCCTGCTTTTTCTACCTTTGCAGCTTCGGCCTTGGGGTCGATCTTCCGGATGTTTTGTCTGGCCTCGCCCTTTAGGTATGCAATGCCTTTCTCTTTGCAGGTTGCGATTATGAAGAGGTTTTCCGGAGTGGGCTCGATGGATTCTTTTTCACAGGTTTCCCGGGCCGCTTTTAGACCTTTTTTAGGATCATCATTGTTGATGTCTATGGGATGCCTTTGGGTGGACTCTAAACCAAGGGCATCGGAGGATGCTTTAACCACTTCAGGATCAGGTTCAACGGGGGTCTTTCCAAAATAACCCAGGACCATCTTGCCGTAGCCTTCAGCGATCTTTTTCCATGGTCCGAACATCACATTGTTAAAAGCCTGTTGGAAATAGAATTGAGATACAGGGGTTACAGATGTGCCGAATCCACCCTTGCGGACTACTTCTTTCATGGCGGCGATGATCTCGGGGTACTTGTCCATCATGTCATTGTCTCGAAGCATCTGAGTGTTGGCCGTCAGAGCGCCGCCGGGCATCGGGCTCCAGGGGATCATCGGTTCAACCGTATAAGCCTCCGGCGGTTTGAAATAATCCTTCATGCACTCTTTGAAAACTTCTTCGGCTTCGATGACTTTGTCTATGTCAACGCCGAGGTCATAGTCGCTGCCACGAAGCGCATGCCACATTACGACGATATCCGGTTGGCACGTTCCGCCGGAGCAGGGCGCCATTGATAGGTCGATACAATCGGCGCCTCCTTCCAGCGCGGCCATATATCCCTGAACGGATATGCCTGCGGTCTCGTGGGTGTGAAAGTGAATCGGTTTCTCTACGAGTTTACGAGCCGCTTTGATGGTCCGGTAGATTTTTGACGGGACTGCGGTTCCGGAGGCATCCTTGAAACAGACAGAATCAAAAGGAATGTCCGCGTCCAGAATTTCTCTAAGAGTCTTGATGTAATACTCGGCGTCGTGTGAACCGCTGCAACCGGGGGGCAACTCCATCAATGTTACGCAGACCTGATGATTCAGACCGGCGTTGTGGATGCATTGACCGCTGTATGTGAGATTATGAACATCGTTCAGTGCATCGAAGTTGCGGATGGATGTAATGCCGTGTTTTTTGAACAGCTCGGCGTGAGCTTTTATTACGTCTGCAGGCTGAGAGTCCAGCCCGACAACGTTGACCCCTCTGGAGAGGGTCTGCAGATCCGCATCTTTGCCCGCAACCTCCCTGAAACGATCCATCATATCGAATGCATCTTCGTTGCCGTAAAAATACAGAGTCTGGAAACGGGCGCCGCCTCCGGCTTCAAACCAGTTGATGCCCGCGTCTCGTGCTGCCTCGACTGCGGGCATGAAATCTTCGGTCAAAACACGTGCCCCGAAAACAGACTGAAAGCCATCCCTAAACGCGGTACACATAAATCTGATGCGTTTTTTCGACACGATTATCTCCTTAAAATTGCTGTTTGAGCTTGAATGGGTAAAAAATACCTCATCGCCGCAGGCTGTTCTTTCAGCTCTGATTTCTTTTTGCCGCTGCAATGGCGATGGCGATTTTAACCTTGTCGGTTCGGTTGGATTGCGTTGGTTTCGATTTGCTTTGTACAGGGGGATCCGGAAAACGATTCTTGAGGATTGCCGCGGTTCCGTGCATTACGAAAACCATGAGGATGAGAAAAAAAAACACTGTTCCCACCCCTATTAACGTCAATGTTATCGCTTGTTCCAACATTCAGCAAAGCTCCAATTTCACAAAAAGCTCATTTTCACAAAAAGGGTTTGTATTTCCAAGAAAATACAACCTAATCAGCCTAAACAATCAACGAGTATTTCACTCTGTCGGAATTTTTCAAGATGAAGGACTTTTTCGTGGTCCTCCTGGATTCATCTTTTTGAGACGACACACAGAAAACACCAAACAATTTCCCCTATCAATATACAAACATATTCTTTCCTTTTTTTTCTTCCGCCCTTTCTTCACCCACCCGATTTGGTGCAACAGAAAAATGCTATTCGGAAACACAACGATATACTTGTAAACGCACGTTGTCCCTTGCAAAATATGAATGTAAACGGGAATCATGAAAACTCGAGTAAAAAAATGCGCTCATTAAAAATCTTCGTATCCGGCCTTGTGAAGAAAGCGGTTTTCGGGGCTTTTTTGATGGCCTTTGTTTTCCCGACCACAGGGTGTAGCACCGTGAAGTCGGAAGACGTCGAAACAGGGCGTATATGGGCCACTTTTATCGTGGATCACCATGAAAACGACCACGTGACGGCATGGGCTGTGTTTCGAACGGGCGGCCCCATGGGGAGAATTTTGGAACTGACGGGAGGGGATTACATTGAATGCAATGGAACACTGCTAAACGAGTACTATGATCCGGTCACCGGTTACCACTGGGTGCGTTCCAGCGTTGCAATGGATCAGGACGGCTTGTATGTATTCGATTTTATCAGGCCGGGAAGAGTCATCTCCACTACCGCCAATATGGGAGAAATCCCTCACGTAATCGGGACCGACCCGGAGGAATCCATGTCACAAACCGACAGCCTGACCGTGTTCTGGGATGCATCAAGTCCTGGTCACGGTGTGACAATAGATGTCGAAGGCGAGTGCATATATGCAAAGCACATCAACAACGTCGACGATAACGGCGAGTACAAGATCAATTATATCCACGACCGATCCGGCGCGGACGACTGCCTTATAACAGTAACGGTGACCAGATCTACACAGGGTTTTGTCAATTTCAATTTCGAAGGCGGATACACTCAGACCAACCGCAAAGACTCGACGACCTTGTTCTATTCCACTTTACGCTAAGCCGGTGTGGCAATTTTATTTCCACCTCAAAAAAACCGGCTGGTTCGGTTGCAGCTGAAAACAAAAATCTCGCCGATTTAAGCCCCAGCGGGAACCGGCCTATCAGACTTTCGAATACCCCATAAGCTGCGTTTGTCCGGACGAAAACGGGGAGCCGACCGAACGAGGGTACTGTGACAACTTAGTTGATCTGCTCCAGGTTCATGCCGCCCGGATATCCGTACGAAGTATCGGAATAATCGCCGTAGACCCAGATGCCGAAGGGCTGATCCGACCAGATGTCATGTACCCCGCTTGTAACACTCTGGCAGGTTCCATGAAGCGTGTTTTCAGAAGCATGAATGTTTTGTCAATGCTCCATAGGGTAGCGAATCACAACAATGCCTGAACCGCCCCGACCGCCCTGATTATTGCCGTAACCACCTCCTCCACCACCCCCGCCTGTATTGGGACTTCCATCAGATCCCGTCCCGGTGAATGAACCAGCGCCTCCCCCACCTTTACCACCTGCCCCACCACCGCTACCACCTGATCCACCACCACCACCGCCACCTCCATAAGTTACGGCACTCCCTGTTATGGATGAAGAAATTCCATCACCGCCCTTGCCTCCGGTTCTGCGATCACCAGATACATCCTCTCCCGCTGTGCCCATGCCCCCACCACCCGCGCCTGCTGTTATTCCGGTACTGGACGCGCCGCGGTTGCCTCCTCGGTTTCCCGGGTTTCCCGATCCTCCCGAGCGGGAAGGCTGCGGCAGATTATAAATTCCGCCTGCTCCACCACCACACCCTCCGGAGAATCCATTCGATTCCAGTCTTCCGCCACGACCTCCGCCCGACGGCGTGATCCCCATGAAAGAACTTGATTGACCATTTGAACCAGCGGACCCACCGCTACCTACACCAACCTGATAGCTCGTAACCGCGACCATTGTGGACCCTGAAAAGAGTCCACCACCACCACCTCCTCCTCCGGTCTCCGCTCCTCCACCACCGCCGCCGGCCAAAATCAAGTATTCGACTTCATCACCCAAACTTCCGATCTTAGTGACTTCAAATACACCATCGGAGCGAAAAGTATGCACACGCCAACGCCGCCCATCAACGGTGATGTCTTCAATCTCCCCACCTGTCGCCTCAATCGCTGCTCTACAATCCGTTCTACATACAAAAGGCTCGGTGTCGGAATTATCAGGCCCGTCGTCACATTCCTCAACTCCCTCCCACACAAAGCCGTCTCCGCAAAAAGCTTTCATGCAATTTAACAGGCAAGCGCCCTCGTTCGAGTTTTGATCACCTTCATCACATTCCTCGCCCAGATCCAAAACTCCATCTCCACACTTCGGGGAGATGCACCATGTTTTATCGAAAGTACAATTCTCATAGCATCCAAGCTCTCCGCCCTTAAAACCCTCGGCCAAAGATTCACAAGTTTTCCCCCCCAGATCATCCCCATCGCACTCCTCCCATTCCTGCTTTATTCCATCACCACAAGTATACTCACAAACACTCGGTTCCCCTTCACAGTGCCATCCCGGCTCGATTCTGCAATTCGAATCGCATCCGTCTCCGTCCTCGGAATTTCCGTCGTCGCACTCTTCGCCATCGTCCAACAACCCGTTGCCGCATAAAGACTCCGATCCCGCATCCTTTGTATGACCTGCACCCCCGAATTTGGTGCGACAACCGAAAAGAAGTAAAACTCCAATCAGACAAATAATGCAGCGGAGGACGACTCGAACAGGCAACCTATGTAAATTCAAACTCATGTCTAAAATCCACTCTCATTGCGAATTTCCTATAATATCAGAAAAAAAGGGTGTATTCAATGTGGGTAGTAGACAAACCAGAAAGGTTAGAGGGTGTACCATGAAAAATTTTATTTGTGCAGCGATAGTGGTGAGCGCGTTCGCTTGCACTGCGTGCGACAACAAAAAAGCAGACGATCCAAACAAATGTGTTGAAGCGCACGTTGCCATCCAGGATGCCTGTTGCCCAGTGGGCGGAGATCACCCGGGGTTTACCGGACTCGACCACGATTTCATCACCTACGATGATTGCCAAGGGGGAGAAGCAACTATCGCTTGCGTGGTTACCGACGGCCTCCCCGTGGATCAAACCGTCGAAGGCGACGAAACCCAAGAGACCCTGTCTCAGGCATGTGAGGATGCCATCGCTGCTGCTGAGAAAGCTTGTCCCGGATTCGACCCTACCGATGAGAGCGCGATCGAGTGCGCTGATGCACTAAACGCTGAAGTGCTTCCGAGTTGTGAGGAAGTTCAGGCGCTGGTAGATATGGATGACCGTTGTAATCCATTCGATTTGAGGGGTTGGGATCCGTTTTCCATCGAAGATATCGACGCCGTGCGTTACAAGTTTCGCACGGATTCGGAGGAAGTCACGATGAGTGATCCGCCGCCCGCGAGCGAGCACGACGATGGTGAGGTGGTTCCCGACCCCGCGCCGACGCTGATTGACTCGAATCAGCTTCTGCAATCTCTGAGGCTGGAGATTCCCGGCAACTTCATTCGTTACCAGCTTGCAAACGGCCCCATCCAGTACGCTCTTGGAGAGGCAGAATCTATCGACGGCGTCAAGTGCAACCGGGATACTTTCAGGTGTGAGATCAATCCACTGGAATTAATGGCTCTCACTGATGTGTTGCCCGATAACTCCAAGCTCAAAATGGATATTGCGAAAATCCAGGTTGACGGGGAGACAGCCTTGAAGATTGAAAACATCGGATACAACTACAACAAGGGCAAAATATCCCTCTCCGTAGCCTGGGACGGAGCCGTGATAGTGAAATCCAAACCTATTATCATCGACCTTAAGAAAGATACCCGGTTTTCACTTTTCCCCACTCATATGCCGAACGATTACCTGGGGATGGATGAGAAAAACTCTTATCCCCTGACCGACATCAAGTTCCCCGACCGTCAAAAGAGCATGATTGACCAGGCCCTTATCTTGACAAACCTGACTCGTGCACAATGCCTGGCGCTGAACCGCTCTCCGTCCTATCAAACCTTTGAACTTCCTCTGAAATGCGTCTGTCCGGGAGAGAACGCCGAGCCGACCGAACGAGGTTACTGCGTGACCGAGTTCTACCCGCGAGACGTAACGGATGTTGATGTTGTAAACTATGCTATCGATACCGAGCACGCCTACCTTGCGCTTTGCACGGACCCGCTTCTGGTCAAGGTCCTCCCGTACAAGACGCTTTACGAACTCGCGGAGCAAGGCCAGGATCCGGACCTGACCAATGACCGAATCACCGCTACTTTCATCCAACAATTCCAAACAAATGCACCCGGCAAAATCACCTTGCCACTCGACGCTGCGATGCAGGAAGTCATCAAATTCGGGTGCTCGGGACGGGTCTCGAAATATGCCCGCGTAGGCCAACAGATAACCGAAAATTTCGGCTCCTTGACCGGAACCATCGGCCAGGGAACAACCTCCGCGGCTGGGATGGAACTCGTCACAAAGGTGGACATGGGAGGAGTCATAGTAGAGTTGATCCCCGGCGAAGTCTCTTTCGACTGGCCCTTTTGGGTGCTGACCGAACAGTGGGTCCAAAAAAGGTTCAAAAAAATCGCTTCATGGTTTTTAAAGTGGGTGTTAAACCTTCTTGGAGGTTTCATCGATATCAACATCGGCGCCGACCTTCCCCCGCCGGGTTGGCCCAACACCGCGACTCTCAACCTGGGCTCGCTGGATCTGAAAGTCCACGGTGTCATATCACAAGTGGGAAACGAGGGTGTGGATGGTTTTGCGATTGGAACACGGCGGCTCCACACGACCATCCCCAACATCAACCGTGACGACTGGAAACTCGATGTCGGCTGGGACGCTCCCAATTGCAAGAATATTTTCGCCAAAAACGCTACATTGCTGGAACGTTTCAAAGCTTTTATGAGCTGTCCCTTTGATCTCATAGAGGGAGTCGCCGCAATCGTGCTCGGGCCTTTTACGATTTTCCTGAGTGAATTCCTGCTGGAGTTTGTCGGCGATCTCACAAACAGGCTGAACACCGTCGTCATGGACAACGTTGTTTCCGAAACCCAGAAAATGGAAAAAGGGAACATCATCGCCCAGCTCCTGCAAAGTGCAGCAATACAACACCTCCTGGAACCCTACTACCTTCAGCCGATGGGAGACCCGGTCAAGGCAGCGGTCGGAGAACTGCCACTCGGCCTCTCGCTCGCGTGCGGAGCCGCTCCCAATCCATCTATTGCGTGCGCTCTGGCACACTTGATGGTGGGAAACGGCATGGTTGAGTTGAACGCGAACACGCAGATCCTGCGGGTCGGCGCCAAGACGCATTATCGATCCATGGGAGCATTCGCCGGCGAGTCGCCGTCTTACTGCTTCCCGCCCGTTCGGTACTGTGTCGTGGGAGACAATCCGCCGGGAGCGCCGGTTTTCAATGAATCTAATCGCGCCGCGTCTCAGGACTTCCACGAAGTACATGTAGTCGAACAGGGAGGCCTTGACTGGCGACACCAGTGCGCTCTTTTCGTGGATTTTTCAGCGATAGCCCGCGGGTATATCGTGACTCCTTCGTTGACATACGAAATCGGAATATGGCCATCCAAACGAACGCAAATGCTCATCAACGAAGTATTTGTCTGCCGAAACTCAGCATATTGCCACCCGTACTCAGTACCCAATTTCCTCGCGCAGCGCGCGGAGTTGGCCGCGTGTTCGATCATGGGCGATATATGGGGGCATGAGATGGGCTCCAATGAACCTTACCTCAACCAGCTCATGCTCTTGACAACCGTTACCGACCCAGCCGGCCTGGCCGCTCTGCAGGGAGTATGGGACAAGTTCCTGGAAAACACGGGGTTTGGAGATGAGTTCAACACCTTTGAAGAACTCCGTAGTTTTGCAAACTCCTGCCGGACCAAGATTGAAGACGCGGGCTACGCCCTGCCCCCCATGACACGGCCCGCCGACACTTTTGACGTCGGCCCCGTCTACGAGTGCAGTCCAACCTGGAACCCATGATAATAAAGACGCTCACATTGACCGAGGATCCATCCAGAGATGTTTAGGGCTGACTAAAAAATGACTCCTGGATTGAGAAGCCTTGCCATATAAAGCAAATACAAGTATATTATATAATATAAGATAAGGAGGTGCCCACATGCCCCAGTTATCAATCTATATTGACAAAACTACCCTGGAAAAGATTGAAACCGCTGCAAAAATGGAACACATCTCCATCTCAAAGTATGTCGTAAGAAAGCTCAACGAATCGATGTTCAATGCCTGGCCGCAGCATTACCAAAGTCTGTACGGTTCCATACAGGATGATACATTTGCCGTGGATAGGCCGAAAGATTTTGCTGATGACCACGAAAGAGAATCGTTGTGAAATACTTCCTCGATACCAATATCTGTATCTACTTTCTTAAAGGCACGCATAGTTCTGTAAAAAACCTGCTCATGGAAAAGCATCCTGACGACATTCGCATCTGCTCGATTGTCAGAGCTGAGCTACTATATGGCGCAGAAAAGAGTGCAAAGCAAAAGGAGAACCTCAGGATAGTTGAAGATTTTCTTCTTCCCTTTTCCATTGTTCCCTTTGGAGAGAAGGAATCGACCGCCTACGCAAAGATTCGAGCTCGGCTCGAGAAAACAGGAAGCCCCATAGGCCCCAACGATCTCCTCATCGCAGCCACCGTCCAGGCCCATGAAGGCTGTCTGGTATCCAATAATCTACATGAGTTTAGCCGGATAGAGGGCTTACGCATAGAGAATTGGGTGGCAAACTCGGGCTAGAAGGGCGACTGGTTTCAGGTATTCGCTCTAGTGTACTATGACGACCTCGTTGATCTGCTCCAGGTTCATGCCGCCCGGATATCCGTACGAGGTATCGGAATAGTAGCCGTAGACCCAGATGCCGAAGGGCTCATCCGACCAGATGTCATGTACCCCGCTTTGAACGCTCTGGCAGGTTCCATGGGCCGAACCGTCTTCGGCCTTCAGGGTGACGGCCGCGCGCGCGTAATCCCCGGTTATCGGTTCGAACATGTCTTGTGGGATCGGGTCCAAGCAATTCAGGTGAATTTGCTGATTTGCAACAGT
>SLPX01000260.1 GCA_007131745.1 Myxococcales bacterium | reverse complement strand
GCCCTCCTCGGAGGGCGCCCTCCTAAGGTCTTCCAGACCTTCGGAGAGGCATAAGGATCCCCGGCAGCTCTTAGCGCTGCCGGGGGACATCCGGGAGACTTCGTCTCCCTCATTTTGAGGCAACAACATTCCTGACACAGGGGGTTGTTACGCCGGCAAAAAAGTAGTATGAACATATTCGGGTTGAGTTTAATTTGATTTATGCATTTGCAGAAAGCCGAGTTTTTTGTTTTTTTTTGAACACGAAAAACAGGAGATTGCATGAACGACTTCACTGCGGACAACGCACCTTCCGATAACAATATCCGCAACGTGAATGATGCAACTAGTTGCAATGACCCTCTCCTCGACCGATCCGTCTCGGAAACAATACCGGTCGCTATACTAGTTGCAGATCAAAGCGAACACATCGTGCAGATCAACCCTGCCGGAAAACGACTTTTCGATGTTTCGGCAAAGCACCCTGAAGGAGGCCGCTGCGGAAATGTAATAGGATGCGTACACCGCGATGACAGTCCCGACGGCTGCGGCTTCGGTCCCGCTTGCGAAGAATGCAAACTGTCTCGCGCTCTGCGTGACGGATTGGCCGGAATCCACACGGACTGTGTGGAAACGGAAGTCAAAATAGAAAAAGCCCGCAAAACTGCGTGTCGAAGAATATTGGTGAGCGCGTCACCTTTCATGTTCGAAGGAAAGCAAAGCGTGGTTATTGCAGCGAACGACGTTACCGAAAGACACGAGCTTCAATCCAGAATGGCACAGGCCGACAAGTTGTCGACAATGGGAATGCTGGCGTCCGGGGTGGCGCACGAAATAAACAATCCCTTGTGTTACATCCTTTACAATCTGGAAAGTATCAATAAAGACCTCCCGTCCCTCGCCGAAGGAATCAGCCATCTAAGGTCTTTTCATGAGGTCATCAACTGTTTGCCTCCGAATACGGTTGAAATCTGGCTGAAAGCTTTGAACCCGAGATTGTGGGACGATTTATTGTCCCGATTCGAGGATGCACTCGCCGGAGCGCTCAAGATAAGGGAGATAGCCCGAGGACTCAGCACATTTTCCCGCGTTGAAAAAGATCAACTGTTTCCAATAGACGTAAAGCACGCAATCGAAGCCGCCATAAACATGGCCTACAACGAAATCAAGTACAGGGCGCGTCTTGTAAAAGATTACGGCAAAACACCGCTTGTCACTGTAAGTGAAGGCAGGTTGTCCCAGGTTTTTTTGAACCTTATTTTGAACGCCACGCAGGCTATCGAAGAAGGCGATGCCGGAAACAATGAGATCCGCGTCAGCACTCGGCAAGAAGAAGGATTTGTGTCGGCATCGGTAAGCGACACGGGATGCGGAATTGCCCCTGAAATATTAAAAAAAGTATTCGACCCGTTTTTCAGCACCAAGAAAACCGGACACGGATCGGGCTTGGGTTTGTCGATTTCCAAAAGCATCATAGAAAGCTATGGAGGTAGAATCGAGGTTCAAAGCAAACAAGGACATGGTACCACCTTTACCATTCTGATTCCCATAGAACCAGTTCAAATAAAAAACGAGGACAAAACTTGTCCGGCAACAAAGGACCCGGGGACAAAAGGACGTGTATTGATTGTCGACGATGAAAAGGCTATTAGATCTGCAATAAGACGGATTCTGAGGAACCATGACTTTGTGGAAGCGGGATGCGGCGCCAAAGCCCAAGAGATCATCGAAGCCGATGGGGATTTTGATCTGATCATCAGCGACATAATGATGCCTGACATTTCGGGAATAATGCTTCACAAATGGCTCAAAGCGACAAAACCCGAACTGGCGGAGAGGTTCATCTTCATAACCGGCGGCGCGTTCACACCAAAAGCCAGGGAATATCTGCTGACAAATGGAACCATCAATATCGAAAAACCATTCCAAGCCGCAAATCTCCGGAAGATCGCGAACGACTTGATTAGGTCCGTAAAAAAACAAACCTGAAATCTTTTCGAACCTTAATCCGCCTTGAACTCTGCTAAAGGGTTGTCACAACTTCGATCTCATTCGGGATGGGTCGGCCCAAAGCTTTGGCCGCTGCAGCCGCCGCAACTTTCGAAATAGCCGCCTCAACCTCCGGGCTGCACTTGTCGCCGAAATTCACGTCATCAATTATTTCCACTGCCAGCACGAAAATCTCCCCTGGTATCGGAAGCCCCAAACGCCGGGCCAATTCCAAGGCAGTGGACAAATCCAGATCGTGAAAACCTGAAAGTCTTCGGGTGGGAATGAATTCCCGGGCAGAAAGAAGAAAAATCGTTCCGGGCGGCTTGCGCCCCGTCTTGATCCCGTCCACTAGAACAGCTCTTTCATATGGCCCGATTTCATCCAAAACATCCATTCCCCCTCTTTCGTTTTCAGCCGTCACAATGCCTGGGCAGCCATCAAGAAGCTTTCCCGCCTCCCTGGCAGCAAGTATTCCCACTGCATCATCACTCAGTATGGAGTTTCCAAGTCCCAGAATCACGGTCCCGGATCTGCTTTTTGAGGTCCCACCCCCCGCAACGCCCTCTTTGGTTCCATCAACGGTTCCATTCATGGATCTAAAACCTGCTTCCTTTTCCTTTCTTTCTTTATCCGCTTTTTGGTCACCTTTATGAAACAAACGATCTTACAAGGCAAACAGTTTCCATGCTATTATCTGAAGAGAGAAAATGATGCAATGACAGATACCGCAACCACACTGTTGAGAATCGAGAACCTTGAAGACGATCGAGCGCGACGTCAATCGCTCGATAAACGCAAGACCGAGAGCGAAGCTCGCCTGCAGGATGTTTTCGACAAGATCGAATGCAGCGATGCGGTTGTGGGGGAGGTGAAAGATTTTCTTTTTGCGGTAGTCAGAAACATGGGGTCTTTAGGCAGCCGCCTTTTGATAAAGAACGATGAAACTTCCGCAACGGTGGAGGTTTCTTGGTCGCAGCTTGTAGGCTCCACGCTTGCCGAATTGGATGTATCAACCAAAATCAAATTACTGATACTGGATGTCTTGGCGGGGATGCTCCCACCGGAAACACCAGAGACAATGGAAACCATTGCAAGGGCTGCGGGCATGGAAGGAATGCGCACGGTGTCGCCCAGTACACTTGAGCGTTTCAGAAATGAAGGTCTCCTGACGGCCTTTACGGCCAAGATCTTCCTGGATTCCAAAAGCCTGGCAGCAGAGGGAGACACTGAAGCTGCGGAACGATATTTCGTCGAGGCTTCAGAGATGGCTTTGAAGCTCATGAGCCACAACTATTTGGACAACCGGGACCTTCGGCTTCTGGCCATGTGCAAAAAAAGATACGGGGGCGAACTGGAAAAACTTGTAACCGCCCAGAAAAACATCGTGTCGGCCGGCGCGTCGCCCCGGGAAGGTCACCCCGCCCTTGAAAAGGCCCTCAGGCTTCTCCTTCGGGAAGATTTCGGTGGGTCCAGGGTGGAGTCGATGAACAAGTGGTGGGAAGAAGCCAAAAAAGAATTCACGCCCTTGCGTTTCGCATTTTCGCAAATCGACGATCTTCGCCGGAGAGTACAAAAGCGGATGCGTAATATTGAACTCGAAGGGCCGCTCAAAGATCCTGATCTTGTTTTTCGGCGGACACAATCACGGCTATATGAAATGCTGGAAGAATTGCAGGCAGACTTGCATAAAACTCCGGCCAGACTCTCTTTGCCCTCCAGCCGTTCTGTTCATCTCCTGGACGTGATAAGACGGAATGCGAATGTTCTTTCCCTGCCGTATGCGGTGGATGGTTTCAAGAAATTCATGACCCGGGAAGACCTGGTCGATGAATACGCGCAGCACAACGTGGCCGCGTTTCGAAAAACGATTCCCGATCTCCGGGAAAAATTGAAATCATCCCTTATTTTGTGCGACGAACTCTACCGGTGCGCGCCGCTTGATGAAGAGCAAAAGCGTGAACTGGACGAGCTTCGTCGGGAAATCGTGGATTACGTTGAATCCCGGGGCCTAAGTGTGCCGGAAGAGATCATTCGGACCCGCTGGAATGTGCCTTTTGCCGAAGAGATTTTCGGCCTTTTAAGCACGAGGGAAGAGTTCGATTTTTTTGACAAATGGCTTACCAGGATTCGGCAGGTATACGACAAAACCACCGACCGTTCTCCAGAAGAACCTTTTGAAACTCTTGAATCAATCAACAGGCCGGATGAAACCCTTCCCCGCGGCGCCGCCGCTTCGGTTCTTCGAAAAGGAACATCCACTATCCTGGGCATTCCAAGCCCCAAATTAAAGGAGTGTAAAAGCAACGCCCATTCACCGGAAAGAGATGAACCACCATCGGAAACCGGTGGGCCGCAAAGGACGACCGAGTCGTCGAGGCAAACGAGTTTGTGGAAGAGGCTTTTCCGCCCGTGGAAATGGTTCAAATAATAGTAATCGGAAACATCAAATGTCATCCGGAATCATGGTTCTTGGAAAAAACTGCCTGGGTATCGAACACTCCCCTAAAACCGCGTTTCTCATAGATGGAGATGCATATTTCCGCGCGTTCCGGCAATCCGTCATGAACGCTGAACATTCAGTTTTCATCCTGGGTTGGGACATAGACAGCCGGGTGCGGTTATCACGGGGCGCTGACGAAGATGGAAGACCTGCGGAACTCTACCCGTTTCTGCAGGATGCAACCCAACGAAAACCAGGGCTGGAAATTTTTATCCTGGCCTGGGATTTTTCCATGATTTTCGCTATGGAGCGCGAATGGTTGCCTCTTTTCAGATTCAACTGGAAAAGAGAACCTCGGATTCATTTTCATCTGGATGATGCTCATCCGTTGGGGAGTTCACACCATCAGAAAGTGGTCGTCATCGACGATTCCGTAGCATTTGCAGGCGGTCTGGATCTTACGAAAAGACGATGGGATACAACTAAACACCTTGCCTGCGACGAGCGACGAACGGATCCCGACGGTAAACCGTACGGACCATTTCATGATTGTCAAATGATGGTTTCCGGACCAGCGGCGGCCGCCCTGGGCAAACTGGCACGTAACCGCTGGACTGCTGCTACCGGCAAGACAATCTCAGTCCCTGACAAAAAGAAGTCCGATTGCTGGCCGGAAACCATTACCCCGGATCTATTGGATACAAAAGTATCCATTTCGCGGACATTTCCAGAATTCAAGGATAACCGGGAAATACGCGAAATCGAAAATCTTTTCGTAGACTCGATCCGCGCAGCGAAAAATCAGATTTACATTGAAAACCAATACCTTTCCTCGAAAACAGTGGGCGAAGCACTCCGATCCCGCCTTGCCGAGATTTCCGGACCCGACATCCTGGTGATTATGCCGAGAAAAGCAGGTGGATGGATTGAACAAACCACAATGGATGTTGCCCGGGCTCGGCTCTTAAGAACACTCTTTGCAGCCGACAAATACAACAGGTTGGGAATCTATTACCCGGTGGCCCGGACCTGTTCAGACAGCAATGGAAAAGACAACAACGGAGTCGAAAGAGAGGTCAAGAGAACGGAAATATACGTTCACGCCAAATTGATGATTGTGGATGACTGCTTTGTTCATATCGGGTCGGCCAACCTAAGCAATCGTTCAATGGGTCTTGACACCGAATGCGACCTGGCGGTGGAATACGTGGAGGGACAACAGGGCTTCACAACGAAATCAGACAAACAAGCAATTCCCGGGTTGCGGAACAGGTTACTGTGTGAACATCTCAAAATTCATGAAAATGAGCTTCAAGCAGCAATTGAAAAAGAGGGGTCGCTGAACAGAGCTGTAGCTCTTTTATCTCGACAGGGTGGATTGCAGAAACCGGATTGGGAGGTTGATGAAGAGCTGGACCGCCAGGTGCCCCAAACAGCGATAATAGATCCCGAACATCCCATGAACCCGGGAGAACTGATCGACATGTTCCTGCCGCCCGATGCAAAGAAGTCCATTTACAGCAGAACAATCAAATTTATTACCATCTTTTCGGTGCTGATTGTGATTTTCATCGGCGCGCAGTTCTCACAACCCGCTCGTTTTTGGAATGTTGAGCGGTTGACGGGTTGGTTTGATGCTTACAATGCTCTTCCCTGCTCTATTGGATTGTCCTTCGTATTTTTTTCACTAGGCGCAACAACCGGATTACCAGTGACCATTCTAATCGCAGCAGCCGCAGCCCTTCACCACCCCATTGGAGCGTTTTTCATATCTATTTTGGGGATAACGGTTTCTTCAGCGGCATCTTTTGCAATCGGACGTTACATGAGACGCTCAACAATACGTCTCATTGCGGGATCACGACTAAACAAACTCAGCCGGAACCTGGCCCGCCGGTCCATAGTCGCCATGGCAGCAGTGAGAGTGATCCCTGTTGCTCCTTTTTTCACCTTTAACATAGTCGCCGGCTCTTCCCGGGTAAGATTTCGGGACTTCTATTTGGGGACCGTGTTGGGAATGACACCGGGCGTTCTGGTCATGTCCTTTTTCATAAGCTCCTTTTTTCATGCGCTTCGGGATCCCACACCGCTGAAAGCGGCTACAGCAGCGTTCTTTTTCTTCGCTGTGTCGGCCGTGGCCCTCCTTTTGACTCATTACCTCGGGGAAAAGACGCAAAAATGAGATTTTCCGCCTGCACGTACAACATACACCGCTGTGTCGGAACCGACGGACTCAAAGATATTGATCGCGTCTTGTCGGTATTGGCCGGAATCAATGCGGATATCATGGCGCTGCAGGAAGTTGAATCACGTCTAAACGGCAGATCAAATGATAACCAGGCGACGTATTTCGCCCATAAACTCGGGTTGAACCTGATAAGCGGCCCCACTTTGATGAAAGCTGACGAACACTACGGAAACGCGTTGTTGGTAAAGCACACCATCCGCACCGTCGAACACCACAACATCAGCCTGCCTGGAAGAGAGCCGCGTGCTGCAGTTGATGTGCTGCTCGACATGGGGGAAGAGAAAACACTCCGGGTGATAACCACCCACCTGGGCCTCAAAAGAAAGGAACGACATCGACAAACAGCAAAACTGGTCGACATCATCGGCGGATCTAATAATGGACCGATGATGCTGTTGGGCGATTTCAACAGTTGGTGGCCTATAGACGGAACAACCCTCACATGGGACAGAATGCTTGGAAAGCCAATTAGACAAAGGGCACCGCGCACTTATCCATCCCGCTTTCCATTACTCGCACTTGACAGGATCTGGATGTTTCCGTCGGAAGCAGTTGTGCGTATGGAGGTTTACAAAACGCAGTTGTCACGGAAAGCATCCGATCACCTCCCGTTAACAGCATTTTTCAGAATTTGAGATCCCTAATCATCCCGCCGCCTCTGCGCTCTCAATGTTATTAATCCACTGTTTTATCGGTCGCTCTTTTGCGGCGCCAACGGGTGGATCCGGACGTGTCTTCCACGACTATGCCTCTGCGGGATAAGTTTTCCCGGATCCGATCCGCTGTTTCGTAGTCTTTCTCCTGTCTCGCGCGGTTTCTTCGCTCGATCAATTCCATTATCTCCGGTCCGGCCGGACACCCGGCCTCAGGCATGAAGCCCAGCAACCCGGTCAGAGTTCTTACTGAATTCAATATCGAACCGATTTGCTCCTTGGAGACGCGATTTTTCGCAACGAGCGAATTGATCTTCCGGGCGAAGCTAAACACCGCTGCCATGGCAGCAGACACGTTCAGATCGTCATCCATGGCTTTCTTGAATTCCGCGTTCAGTTCGCCCATACAGCCGTCGACCTCGTCACCTTGTGCAACACCCGAAGCCCCGGCTATGTTGATCACGAAATCGTCCAGCCTGTTCAACGAGTTGCGCGCGCTCTCGAGGGCCTGCAAAGAAAACCTCAGAGGCTGCCTGTAGTGAGTCGTGGCCAGGAAATACCGGATGACCCGCCCGGTAAAACCCTTTTCCGTCACTTCGGGAACGGTTACAGCGGTGCCCCCGCTGCGAGACATCTTTTTCTCGTCAACGAGTATCATCTCTGCATGCAATGCGAACCTTGAAGGATATTCCCCGGTCACCGACTTTATGAGAGCCGAAGTGTTTTCGTGGTGTGGAAAAATCAGATCCGTCCCGCTTATGTGCGCATCAAAACGTTCGCCGCAATGGGCCATCGCAAGCGACGCGCATTGCAGATGCCACGAAGGACTCATGTTACCCCATTCGCTTTCCGTGTAAAAACCCGCCCTCAATTCAGCCAGCGTGCTTCTCCTAAGCAGGGTGAAATCCTTGGGATCCGCTTTTTCATAACGATCCAGATCCACCGTGGTGCCCACCCGTATCTTGTCAAGGTCTATGCCCGATACACGGCCGTATTCGGGATAACGATCCAGCCGAAAATAGACCGACCGAAGTTTTTCATAGGCCAGCCCGGCCTCCGCGAGCCGGCCGGCGAGATTCAACATGGAATCCGTGTTGCAGGAAGCGCGGGGAGCCCTTTCTGCGGGCAAAATATTCAGCGCTGTTTGATCCTCCTGGAAAAAAGATTGAACTTTTTTCACCACTTCCTCCGGTTTCCTGTTTTCCCTTTTCGCCGCGGCCAAAACATTTTCATCCATGTCCACCAAACCCACCACGTGCTTTACCTCGCAGGCATATTGAAACTCGAGATACCGTTTCAAAATATCGGCAAGAACAATCCGTCGATAGAGACCCAAATGAGGCCGCTGGTCCAGGGTCGGCCCGCAAGTATACAAAACCGCTTTTCCCTCTTCCCTGGTTTCAAAACGTTCTTTCCTTCTGGTGAACGTATTGATCAACTTGAGCGTTGATTCGACAGGCTCGGACTGCTCCGCTTCGCCCACAGCGAACAGGTTCGTACTCAGGTATCTTTCGCCACCATCAGGAAGAACGACAACTATAACCCCGCTATCCAGTCGTTTGGCCTGTTCCAGAGCCACGTAAACCGCGGCTCCTGAACTCATTCCCACGAACAAACCCTCTTCCCGCGCAAGTCTGCGAGTCATTTCAAAAGCCGCGTCATCCACCACGTTGATTTTTTCATCCAAGGCCCCCGCGTCGTAGATGCCTGGAACATAAGCTTCCTTGAGGTTTTTCAACCCCTGCAGCTTGTGGCCGAGATAAGGCTCCACGCCTATTATACGAACCTGAGGATTCAACTCCTTCAGGCGCTTCGAGCACCCCATAAGCGTGCCGGTCGTTCCCATGGAAGCGACCAGATGGGTAACAAGTCCACCGGTGTCTCTCCATATCTCGAGCCCGGTTCCCCGGTAGTGAGCATCCGCGTTTGCGGGATTGTTGAACTGGTCGGGCAGAAAGTACTTGTCCGGCTCTTCCCTGGCCAACCTGTAAGCCTCCTCAATGGCCCCGTCGGTCCCCCTCTCGGGATCCGTTAAAAGAAAATCCGCTCCAAGGGCGGCCAGGATTTTTCTGCGTTCAAGACTCACTGCCTCGGACATGGCAAGAAGAACCGGGTAATTCTTCACCGCGGCCACGAGCGCCAGGCCGATACCGGTATTTCCCGAAGTCGCCTCCAGTATGATCTTACCCGGACCCAACTCACCCGACTTTTCCGCTGTTTCAATCATGCTGAGTGCAATGCGCGTCTTTATAGATCCCCCCGGCATCAACGCTTCGTATTTGCCCAGCACGATCACTTTCGGATTGGGATTCAACCGGCGAATCGGAACCAAGGGGGTATTTCCCACCAGTCCCAACACGCCGCTTTCCCGAAGTTTTTCAAATGTCATCGACTTGGATTCTGCCACGTGCTTTTCCATTTACCAGGCTTTTTGAGCATTTATTCCGGGCATTGGAAAGTGTTTGATGTTCAGGGTATATATCCGACCTCCAGTTTGAATAACTGTTGCAGCAAGAAATGCATCATTAACATCAATTCCATGGCTTGGATGCCATTTTCGGTATAAACTCCCTGCATTATCAACGATTTCTTGATCTACCGACCATGTTTTAATCTGGGATAAAAACAATTTTGTATCTTGTTCCTCTTCCGGCTTCATAAAAAAAACGACTTCTGCCCGTTGCAGCGCTCCGGTATAAAGATCATACTGTTCCTCATCTCGAAGTTTTAACAATAGATCTCTGGCCTTCAGTTCCCCTCGCAGGTGCCAGATTAAAACATCAGAATCAATATATGCCCTCATTGATGGTGCCTTTTCATGGATGTATTGAATTCAGAGCGCGTTTTTGAAACACTTTCTTGTATGGTCTCACTCCTTTTCCAGGCGCCACACGTTTTGTCAAAAATATTGATTTTTTTATCTAACCCTTTTTGCTCTGAGTAGTGTTTTATTGCTGCTTCAATAATCGCCTTTTTAGTCGTATTGAGTTCATTGGCCAAAATGCCAATTTGTTGAATAACAGCTTCATCTACCCTTGCCGACAAAATTTTATCCATAGCAACCTCTCTTGAGAAAACGTTTACAACACAACGTAAGAATAACATGCTTTGGTTTTCTGTTCAAAAATAAAGTTTGTGCATCTTTCCGTACTTGCATCGCAGGTTCTTGTGGAATTCGACAAACTCGTGGAGATCGTAGTATATCGGAACATTGTATCGCCTGTCGGCAAGCGGCATAAAAGACAGACTCACAAGCATGGATAACTGTTTTCATGGAAAACAAAACAAATGCAAATATACCGGATGCTCAGGAGAACCCTCCGGTTGAATTCCTAGTCAAAGCTTTCGGCATCGCTGATCCGCTCAACATCGAAAGGGTTTCCGGCGGTCTGATTCACGCAACATACAAACTCTGCACGCAAAGCGGGGAGTTCTGCTTGCAGGCGCTGCATCCTAAACTCTCTTCGCTTGGAATTCTTGAGGACTACGCTGTTGTAACCCAGCACATGGAAAAAAAAGGGTTCCCCGCGCCGGCGCTGGTAAAGACGGTTTCAGGTGAATACGCTGCGGAGTGGGAAGGAGTCAAGTGGCGACTCACAACCTGGATTGAAGGTGAATCAAGAACCCGGGTGGAAAACGTTGAAACTGCACAAAACGCCGCTGAATTATTGGGCCGCTTTCACATGCTTGCAAGCGACTTGGATTACGAATTCAAAAGCAACCATCCGCTTCACGATACGGTTTTTCACATGAAAAGCCTGGAAATCGCGCTTTCAAAATACCGGAAAGAAGGTTCGAGGCCGGATGGATCCGATGAGATGCTTGATTTCGGACGAATTCAACAACTCGGGGAGGAAACCTTGGATCGACTCACCGCTCTCCAAAAGTTTTTCGAGTGGAGACAACTTCCCCGCCGCGTTGTTCACGGAGACCCGAAGATCTCCAACATACTGTTTAAGGTCTGCAAGAACGAAGTAGCGGGCCTGGTTGACCTGGACACATGTTCTCACCACACGATACTTGTGGATCTCGGCGACGCTGTGAGATCCTGGACACCGGCCGGGCCGGAAGAAAACTCCGGAACTTTGAGGATGGATATCCTGGAAGCAATCCTCGCCGGCTACCGGCTTTCCGGGATTACGCTCTCGGAGGAGGAAATTGAAAGGATCCCATCGGCCGGCCCGTTGATAACCTGGGAGCTGTGTTCCAGATTTCTGAGAGACGTAGTGGAAGATTCATATTTCGGCTGGGATCCCCGCAGGTACCCTTCCAGGAGAGCTCACAACATGGCTCGCGCGGAATCCATGGCCGAACTTGCGCGACAGATGGAAAAATCTTTGCCAAAGATCGAGAAATTGGTCAAAAAGCACATCATCTGAATGGGAGAGGATCTATGCGGTCGGCACAAAGTCATCGAAACACAAAAGAACGGCTTGAGACAATCGAACATCGCATATACGACGGTGGCTTGATGACAGCTGAAGAAGCACAGGAATTCATGGATCTGGAGGGAGGAGCCGTGTACGAACTCTTTCCCGTAGCGAATCGAATAGCCCGGTTTTTCAAGGGTTACGAAGTAGAGCTCTGCGGAATCGTGAACGCAAAGAGCGGGCGGTGTCCCGAAGACTGCGGTTTTTGCGCCCAATCGGCACATCATGACACCGGAGTGAAAACCCACGATCTGCTGGAGATTTATGATATTGAAAAAGCAGCCAGGGAAAGCGCTGAAATATGCGCCGGCAGATTCGGAATAGTGACCAGCGGCACATCCATCGACACGGACCATGAGTTAGAGCGCATCTGCACCGCAATACGGAGAATCTCCGCGTCGGGCGAGGTCAAGCCATGTGCAAGTCTGGGCATCTTGTCGGAAGAAGGCCTGGTAAAGCTTTGGGATGCCGGGCTTCAAGGCTATCACCATAACCTGGAAACGGCGGAGAGTTTTTTCCCATCAGTATGTACCACGCACGATTACACAG
>SLPX01000029.1 GCA_007131745.1 Myxococcales bacterium | reverse complement strand
GATATCCGAAACAAACACCAGTCCCAAACCCAGCACGATCATCGTGCAAACCCGAATCCATCTTTCCTTTTTCATAAAAGTTCCTCCCTCTGCCTCTTAACAAGGCTTGAACCGTGAAAAAACATTATCAAACCCTCCCCCCGCTGCAAACACTTCTTTCCGCATCGATTTCCCACATTCCATCAACATTCAACCCGTCTACCGTTTCCCTATTCCTCTTTTGATTGGATCTCTTCTTCAGATTCGTCTTTAATAAGACCGTAATGTTTCATTATCCGCGTTCTTATCTCTTCCATGATTGGAGGGTTTTCCGCCAGCATGAGCTTAGCGTTCTCCCTTCCCTGCCCTATCCTTTGCCCGTCGAACGAATACCAAGAACCGCTCTTCTCTATGATATCAGCATCAACTCCCAGATCCAGGAGATCCCCGGTCTTGCTGATACCGGCACCGTACATTATGTCAAACTCCACGCTTCTGAACGGAGGCGCCATCTTGTTCTTCACGACCTTAACCCTGGCCCGGTTTCCCATGATCTCATCTCCGCCTTTTATGGACCCGCCTTTTCTAATTTCAACTCTCATCGAGGAGTAAAACTTGAGGGCGTTTCCACCGGTCGTGGTTTCAGGGTTTCCGAACATGACCCCTATCTTCATTCGTATCTGGTTGATGAAAATCAACAAGGTCTTGGATTTGGCAATGCTGCCGGTCAGCTTTCTGAGGGCTTGTGACATGAGCCTGGCTTGAAGACCAACATGCGTATCACCCATCTCCCCTTCCAGCTCTGCTTTCGGCGTCAACGCAGCAACCGAATCCACCACGATGACATCCACTGCTCCTGAACGAACGAGCATGTCCGCGATTTCAAGAGCCTGCTCGCCGTAATCGGGTTGGGAAACAAGCAATTCATCGCTGTCCACCCCCAGTTTTCCCGCATAAGCAGTGTCAAGTGCATGCTCGGCGTCAATGAACGCCGCTATTCCTCCCAACTTCTGAGCCTCCGCTACAACGTGCAACGCAAGCGTCGTCTTGCCGGAACTCTCGGGTCCATAGATCTCGACAATTCTCCCCCTCGGCAACCCCCCTATTCCAAGCGCAATATCAAGAGACAAAGCTCCGGTGGGTATCACAGCTCCTCTCGGGTACGCCGTGCCTTCCTTTCCTAGCCGCATTATGGATCCCTTGCCGAACTGCTTTTCTATGGCGTTCATTGTGAGATCGATGGACTTTCTTCGATCATCTACGCTGTCATCCGTCTTTGTTTTCTTGGCAACCATTACAACTCCTTTTTTCGACATGGACGCCTTGGAGGCGGATCCAAATTCCAATGCTGCATTGACTTCGGAACGCCGGATATTTTTCAGAAAACACGGCGCTAAATGCGAACATGTTATCGCGGATCTCGATAAGATCCCGCGCAATTCCGATTATCTGGAACCGTTTTCATCCGTGACTTTGTCTCTCATAAAAACCCTTCCCATAGCCCTGTATTCAGCACCGGTTCGGTGAAGGCGACTTTCGTACAGCGTCAGTCCTGCAATCCGAGACTCTTCCTTTGTTTCCCCGGTTAATCCCTCCAAAATTGAAGCAATGTCTTCCTTTCCATGCCTCACCCTCCCAATTGTGACGTGCGGGTGAAACAGCCGATTTTCTTTCTTGAACCCCAACTCCCCAAGTGCGTTTTCCACAACTGCGTACAATTCGGTCAACTTCTTATTTGGATCTTCCAAACCAACCCACAAAATTCGAGGCCGATCAGCCGAAGGAAACGCTCCCACCCGGCCCACTTTGACCGTAAAGCTATCAAGCTCGCTCACGGCCGGCTTAAGAGCCGACAATACACCGTCTCCCAACTCCCTGTCGATACTACCCAGAAATTTGATCGTGACATGCAGATTGGCCGCGGGCACCCATGAAATTTTCATGGGCAAAGACGAGACTTCGGCCCTGAACCTCTTCTGCACCTCTGCAACAGCTTGCGTGGCCTCAATTGAAAGGTTGACGGCTACAAAGGCCCTAACGGTATCCAGCTTGGACATTCCATCAGTCTCCTTCAAGATGATCCAGGAGAATCTGCATCGCCCGGCGGGCTGAAAGAACCTTCACCCGGCTGCGATCTCCCGCAAAAAAACACTTTTCAACTTGGGTGCCGCCGGAATGACTCAGCGCAAGCCAAACCGTACCGACCGGCTTCTCGTCCGAACCGCCTCCGGGTCCTGCTACACCGGAAACCGCAATTCCGTAATCCGTTTCGGCAAGGGCTTTCACCGCTTGAGCCATCTTTTTTACCACCGGTTCGCTCACGGCTCCATAACGTTCCAATGTATCACTTTCGACTCCAAGCAATTTCATCTTTGCGTCGTTTCCGTAAACCACCAAGCCCAGCTTGTAATAATCGGAACTTCCCGGAACATCGGTAAGAAAGTTGGACAGCCCGCCGCCCGTGCAGGATTCCGCAGTTGCAAGCGACTCCCCTCTCTTTCTCAAAAGTCGGCCAACGGCCTCTTCAACCCCTGAACCAAACACACCATCCGAAAGCTCTCTTACGCAAACTCCACCCTTGAAGACTCCACGAACGTGATTGTGCCCCATGTGATAAGGTATGGATGCGTAATTGGGCGCATCCAGGAAAATCATATCAGCAGAACAGCCGGGCGCCAGGGATCCGACATTCCCCCGATTCAGCGCTTTCGCTCCGTTTACCGTAACTCCCAGCCATGCTTCCGCGGGAGTCATATTGCACTGGGTGCAGGCTATAGACATCATCAAAGGCAAGGATTCAGTCATGGAAGTTCCAGGGTTCAGGTCGGTGCCCAAGGCCACCTTCACCCCCGAATCCAAAAGCCGCCGAGCGTCCGGAAAAACTCCTCCCACCGTTATTGCAGCCCCGGGCAACAGCACTGCCACCGTTCCGGCTTTTGCCATGGCAGCCACGGCCTCGTCTCCCACAGCTTCCAGATGGTCGGCACTCAAGGCTCCGAGTTCCGCTGCCAACCGAGCGGCGCCCGTATCGGTAAACTGTTCTGCATGTACACGAACTCCCAACCCCAAGGCTATTGCCGCTTCCATCACGATCCGGGTTTCTTCAATGGTGAAAGCACCTTTTTCACAGAATACATCACAACTTTCCGCGAGGTTTTCAGATACAACCTGCGGAATGATCTCCCTTGCAATCATTTCCACGTACGATGCGCGATCATCTGCAAACTCCGGCGGAACAACGTGTGCCGCAAGAAGCGTCGACGATATATCCACCGGTTGGATCGGGTTGATCTCCTTGAGCAGTTTCAACATCCTGAGTTCGCCCTCCCGGTTCAGGCTGTAACCGCTCTTGGCCTCGATAGTAGTGACACCCCAGTAATTCAAACGCTCCAGCCTGCTGAAGGTCGAAGCCCGCAAGTCATCAAAAGACGCCTCTCTCGTGGACCTCATAGTTGAACGAATCCCGCCGCCGGCTTCCGCTATCTCCGCGTAGGTCGCTCCGGCCGCTCTCAAAGCAAACTCCCGGGATCGCTCTCCGCCGAACACAGGATGGGTGTGCGGATCCACAAATCCGGGCGCCACACCCAGGCCGGAAGCGTCAATAACTGTTGTCCCGTTCCCCTTCTTTTTCATCACTTCGTCGATGTTTCCTACCGACACAACCCTTCCTGCTCGTATGGCAAGGGCTCCCCGCTTGATAATACCCAGTCTGTCTTCGGCCGCCCCCGGTTGCACGGAAACTTTTTCGGTTAAACATCCTGAAACGACACCAGGCGCGCATGTCATTAACCAGTCCGCGTTGCACACAATGAGATCCGCTTCCAAAGCATCATCCGCGGGGGACAACAAACCCGCAAGATCGCAGAGCCGTTCCGCTGAAAGAACACTTTCATAACCGTCACGGCAAGAAAACCACATCTCCTCCCCCTGCTTTCTTACTTTGACTTTTTCCAGCAACACCGACAAATGATCCTGTCTGCGATAACTTTCCCAGGTAAGCGGTCGAAGCGCCTTCAGCGGTAACCGGGTGGATGTTCCGTCTGAAAACGTCACTTCCATTGTTCCGCGCCTGACCGCGGCTTTAGAGACAAATAGCGCCATTTCAATCAATCCCCTGCATATCCATCTTTTCAAATGTTTCCGCCAGTTCTTCTCTGATCCTGCGAGCCGCCTCCGATGGATCATCATGGTCCCGAATCGGTCTTCCCACTACAACGTAATCGCCGCCCTGCTCTACAACCCGTCCCGGGGATGCCTTGCGTGCCTGATCGTCGCCCTCGACACAAGCCCATGCGGGTCTGACGCCGGGAACGACGAGAACTACGTCTTTTCCCAACAAAGACCTCAGCGAAGAAACCTCATCGGGTGAACATACAAGCCCGGGACATCCCGCTTCAACAGCAAGAGACGCCCTCCTTGAAGCAAGGGATCGGACATCTTCATTGAACCCGAGCGCTGGCAGATCCTTTTCGCTGATGCTTGTCAAAACGGTCACCCCAAGGACCAGGGGCCGGTCGGCAACCCCAACCTGTTCTTTTTTCTCTCCAGCGGCTCCCTTTACAGCAGCCCCGACAATCCCGGGACCATCCCCCGAATGAACCGTAAACATGAATACGCCCAACTCACGAGCCGCGGTTCCGGCTCTCTCAACGGTCGCAGGTATGTCGTGAAGCTTCAGATCCAAAAAAACCCGCCCTCCTTCCGATTGAATCATCCGAACAAGATCAGGCCCTTCTTTCGTGAAAAGCTGGAGCCCCACCTTAAACACGCCGACATGATCTCTGGTTTTTTCAACCAACGACAATGCACTGGATGCGGTGGGTACATCAAGCGCAAATATAATCGACCGTGCGGCGCGTTCCATGTATACATCTGAATTCAAGCTCATAATTCCATCTTTCTATTCGGCAATGGGGATAGGGCATGCACCCGAAGGTTCGGGGCTTTCACCGCCCGGACACGAAGGTTTCTTCGACGGTTTTCGGGGACGAACCGGCTTCGAAGTCCTTGCGGCTTTTTTACCTTCTGCTTTCTTGTCATCGCTCATGCCGGCGGCCCTCCAAATCCTTTTCAAGCGGGACTCGGCAAACGTGTAGTCCAACCTGTCATAGCCAAGTTGTTTCACGATACATTCCGCGGTGTTCCTCGTTCCACCCGCCCAGAGTTTTTTCAGGTACGGCCCCACATCCTTGTTTTCAAACCAGTTCGCGCCGAATTTCTCGCGGATGTGCTCGATCAAAGCATCGGCCCCTATGAATGCACGAGCATATTCAACCGAATACAGAAAAGGATCCACGTCGAAAAGATAATCTTCAGCATCAGCTTCATCAAGATCATAACCATATGCCTTGCTGAAAAGATCTCTGTATAGCGCTTTTCTGTCCGATATATCTCCGGTGTAGACATCCTTCCAAACGCTATCTTCCCCTCCGTGCAGCACCGATTCGTATATCAATTTGGCCCACCCGTATCGGCGGTAAAGATACATCTCCCAGGCCATTCGATGCCGAATAAGGTATTGCATGTCATTGCGACTCATCAAGGGAATTCTACGTCGCTTTCTCCGCTCCGGGGAAAAAACCATTCCCATTCTTTCAGCAGTCCTGAAAAAGGGTCTTTCCCTGAGCGCCTGCAAAATCCTGTTATGTTCATCAGGCCGCTTGTTGTAGGAAACCACGAACCGGCGATAACGCTCAAGCCACTCGGGTTCGGCCCACACCCTCGCAAAAAGTTCGGCAAAAGCCTCGGTGGCCGTCGAATCCCCTAAGTATTTAAACTCGAAACGGTCTTCGGTCGTCCATGAAAAATGAAGCGCGTGTCCCCCTTCATGAAAAAGAGTCGTCCAACCGACGACACCATCCTCGGGTATAACGCTGATCCTCAAGTCATTCGGAACCTCGATCCTGAAACATGCTGCACGGGGGTTTTTTCTTGGGTGCGGAAGGTCGTCAATGGTCACGCTTGTTCCGGCGGCTGTCGAAAGATTCAGCCCGATGCCTTCCAGGAAATGTTTGAAAGCCGGAACCATCAGTTCCCGTGGTAAAAATCTCTCGGTCCCGGGCGCACGCATCAACCTCAGATGATCGCTTCTTTTCATCTCGCTGAAATCCCTGCCCAAACTTTCGCGTGCAGTTCTCCTCATGAGAGCTTCATACCGCTCCTCAGTGGCCTGCATGAAGTCATGCCCCATGGCAAGAAGCTTTTTGGTGTCAACCCTGCGCATCCTCTCTGAAAGAGCGAAATAAGAATCAAATCCCATCCATTGCGCCAAGTCATGCTTTTTGCCTATCAACTTCATTAAGATGGGGTTGAGGGTTTCCGCCACAACACGCGACCTCGCTTTTTGAATTTTCTCACGTATCCCCGGATCTTTCTCCGACGCCATAGCCCAGGAAATCCCGCCAAAAGACAACGGCTCTTTCGACGGAGGGATTGCCACTTTGACCGAGGAAATCCTGTTATGAAACTCATCGGTCAAACGCGCCACTCTCCTGTCTATGTATGTCCTCGCCAGAAAATCCCTCAAATACTTTATTGCCAAACGTTCTTCCGAATCCGGCCCGTTCGACAAGTTTTCGATGTAAGCTTCAAGAGAAGCCAACGCCTTTCTGCTGAACACACCCTCCCTTCCTGCATAGGTAGCTTCCAAAACCGACCTCTCGCCGCGCGTTCTGGTGTGCCACCTCAAAAGAGCCTGGACCCTGAGCATGGAACCGGCCATCTTACGAAACCACTCCACCTGTTCTTTTGTCGCCGGCTCCTGCGTCCGGATCACCCGCACTTCCTGCGCTGTTTCTTTGCCTTCCGCCTGCTCCTGAACAACCCGGGTAGGCAATGGAGGAACCGGACACTTCGCACTCCCGCGACATCCGGCTGCGGGTAAGATTGCAAATGAAAAAACCAGGGTTCCAACCGACAAAACAAATCTTGTCACGACCATATCCTTTCCTTCATTTCCTGGGTAACGGAAAACAAAAACGAATCAATCGATCCACGGCAAAAAATCCACCGTGACGAATGTTCAAATGAGCTACATTCTATACGCTCAACCGACGATGTCCATAGGTTGTAAAAATTGCAAAGGAAAGGAAAGAAAGATCGAAAAAACGACAAGGATCCAAGATTGGACTTTCAAGTATCGGGGTGGACGGGACTCGAACCCGCGGCCTCCGGCGTGACAGGCCGGCGTTATAACCAACTTAACTACCACCCCATTGAAGCTCGCCTAATTCCTCATACAGATTAAGCGAACCTGTTTTCAAGTCGGCCCTTGACTCATGGGCGGAACAGGGATTGAACCTGTGACATCCGGCTTGTAAGGCCGGCGCTCTCCCACTGAGCTACCCGCCCGCAGGAGTCTGGGCAACGACCCGTCGTATTTAGTCTTGCCATTACGGCTTGTCAAGACCAAAATGAGCCGGTTAGAACAAAAACGAAAAGAGCGGGAGTAGTCTCATGCAAAAAAAAACATCCCGGTTCTGGAAACCAAACAGAAGTAACAGAAGGAGGAAGGTTTTAACAATCCTTCCATTTCTTGTTTTCTTGTTTCCAGGTCTTATTCACATTGCGCGCGCTCAGCAGCGATCCGCGGAAGTGAAACCCGTAGTGATGATTGCGCGATCTTTTGTCGAAGGTCATAGAGAAGCCACCAAAGCGCTCTCCGAGAAAGCGGAAGCCGCCATCCCTTCGCTTCTGGAATGCTACAAAGCCGAACTGAGAAAAAAAAGGGGGGCAGTCGGCGAACT
Source organism: Myxococcales bacterium (assembly GCA_007131745.1). The sequence goes on along the minus strand of SLPX01000029.1, from coordinate 4,576 downwards.
GCACACCGAGATCACGATCTCTCCCAAAGGAGTCATAACCGAAGTGCATTCCCTGGCTACAACGACCGCCGACGAAACCCTGAAATCCTGCTCGGTCAAAGCGATAAAGAAATGGAATCTGGAAAAATGGCCCCTGGAGAAACAGGTTCTTGCGATATTGAACATCAATTTCGTACTCTTTTCCAAAGCCCCCCAGGGCACGGTCGTAACCGGGGGGTTAAAAGAAAACATGGTAGCCGGTGTTTTCAATGGACGCCTCGGAGAATTCGATGATTGCATTGAATCCCCCCCGGACAAAAAGACAAGAGTGATCTCAACAGTCAACATAGCATTCAATGGTAGAGTCAAAAGCGCAACCGTAACGGGACGATCCATTTCCCACAAAGCCAGAAAATGCATGGCCGGCAAAATTCTTTTATGGCGCTTTCCTTCCAGTCACGTGGGACACCGTACATACGTGCAGTATCCATTGTTCTTCTTTTCTTCCGACAACGGGGAGAAATCCGGAAAGTTGAGTTCATCCAACTCCCCAGGCCCGGATAAAAAAGGAGATCTGCATTGAACACAAAAGGGAATAAGTGTTTCCTTGTGGGGCTTACCGGCGGCATCGCTTCGGGCAAATCAACCTTAAGCCGACACCTGAGCGGCCTGGGCGCGCGGGTTGTGGACGCGGACGAACTAGCGCGAAAGATAACGGAGGCCGGCTCTCCAACCCTCAAGGATATAAGAGCCTGCTTTGGATCGATCGTTTTCACGGAAAATGGAGAACCGGATCGCTCAGCCATGGCCCGAATCGTGTTCAAGGAACCTTCAGCGCGACGAAGGCTGGAAATGATCGTTCACCCCCTTGTGCAAGCTCGGGCGGCCGCCTACATTGCCGAACAAGATAAGATCTCGACCGAAAAAAAGAAGATCGTGGTTTTTGACGCGGCTCTACTCGTCGAAACCCGGGCTTATCGACAAATGGATATGGTCGTCGTAGTGACTGCGCCCGAAAATGACAGAATAGCAAGGTTGGCGGCACGCGATGGATTGTCTGCGGATGAGGCGCGATTACGCATAGCCGCTCAGGCGGATGAAAAGCAAAAAATTGCATTTGCAGATGAAATCATTGAAAACTCTCATGGTTTCGATCAACTTGAAAAACAAGCATTCAAGGTTTGGAAGAAGATCCTATCGATCGCGGCAAAAAGGCAAAAGGAACATAAAATCATGAAAGGCGGAAAGAATCGCCGAAATCCAGGAGACGACTAAGATGGCGGAAGACATGTCGGTTGTTCTGATGACCGGGCTGCAAACTCTTTTACACCGCGCTCTGGCGTTCGAGTTGCTTCAACAAAAGGAAGATCTGGTTCTTTATGTGCTGGCGCAGCCTGTAGATCTGATGGCGGCCGAACGTTTCGCCGGCTCACTGGAAAAATCCATGCAGGCTCGTTTGCAAATCCTAGAGGGATCGATAACATCCATGAATCTCGGCCTCGAAAGCGAAATGTACCGCAAACTCACATCGGAAATTACGGAGATCCACCACACAGCGGAAGAAACGGACCTCAGTCTTGGTCGGAACGAGCTGTCAAAGACCAATGTTGACGGGACGCTTGAAGCCCTTGAACTTGCCGGTAACTGCCGGGCTTTCCGGAGGTTCTGTCACTGGTCTACTGCATGGGTATGCGGCCGAATCACGGGAGTCGTGATGGAGGACGAGTTGAACGATAAATCAAACACGTCAAACGCCTACGAAAGGACAAAATGGGAAGCAGAATCGCTGGTACGCCGGTGGGCGCGCCGGCTGCCGGTCACGATTCTCCGCCCTGTGACCCCGTCCGGAAACAGCAAAAACGGGTCAATTGATGAAAAGAGCCCGATATTCAAAATGCTCAAGGATCTGATTTCGCCGGCCGACCGATACAGACCTTTTGTATTGGACAGGAGCCGCAACCCGATTCACATGGCTCCCGTGGATTTCCTGGCCCGGGCAGGGACTCTCTTGGGCCGGGCTCAAGAAGCTGCATCCCGCACTTTTCATCTCGTAGACGCCAACCCCATCTCAGCGTACAGGTTCTGTGAACTGGTCGAACGAAAATCTCATCGAACGATCAAGCGCAGCATTGCCGGTTTGCATATGAAATCCACCGGAGCTCGCATGTTGTCGGGACCGGCTGGGACCTTGGTGCGCCGCGCTCTTGACAAAACCGCCAAACGCGATTCAACCAATAACCTCCCGGTGAGGCCCGTCCTTTTCAATGCATGGGAGTCGACACGCATACTTCAACCGGCAGGTGTGATATGCCCTCCAGCCGAAACATACATAGAAAGCATGGTAAGACATGTCGAGAAGTTCATGGATCAGATGAAAGCAAAGCGCATCGAAGACATACCCGACCCCCTGGCATAGGCCCATCTTTCCATACCGACGGGGTCAAGAGTCGAGCACGACTATACCCTTTTCCATAGCGTCAACAAGCATTCTGGCTGTTTCAAGGCGGGTCATTCCGGCTATGCTCAACACGTCTTCCAAAGTAAGCATGCCGTCTATCCGAGTCAGGAGAAAAGCAGTCTTGTGATCCATCCGGAGATCCCGGATCTCTCCGCCCCCCAAGTCAACCCTCGGCACGGCACTCAGATCTCCCAGTTTTTCCATGTAAATGAATTCCAGCATCTCTCGATTTTCTTCCACTAGATCTTCGACATCCGCGTTGCCCGGCAACCCATTTTCTATCAACTCGCAGATCCGCAGGGATTCGGTATGACGGCCGGCAGCAAAAAATTCCTTGGCCCTTGCAAGTCCTTTGCGGGGATCCAAAAGAGCCTCGCTCTCCGTGTCCGCGTCCAGGACCGCCGGCTTTGCAATGCTGCGGCGATCCCGAGTGGGCTCGTCCTCCGCGTACTCCCCGAATCCCTCCCGGTCCTCTCGTTCGTACAAACTCCCGCGATCCCGGGTGGGCTCATCGTCCGTGAGGTCATCCCCGCCGGCCTGATCAACCGCATGGCTGCGCTCTCGGGTAACCTCTTCTTCCGGGTATCCAACCGATTCTTCCCCCAAGCCATCCGAAACGGAAAAATCCACATTTTCCAATTCAAAAAAACCACGCGGCAAAACTTCGGAAGTCGGCATTCCGGACAAAGTCGTCGACGGTCGCGGCAAAACACCGCTTTCCGGCGGTTCTACTCCTCCCAGCACGTGCCCAAAAGCGCTTGACCTTCTCGTCGGCAGATCATCTCTTGCTATCGTCGGAGCATCGTCAAAACCATCAAAAGAATCCTCTCGCTGAGGTTGATCCCCGACCTCGCCCGATTCTGATCCCGAAAAATCTCCGGTGATCGAATCTGAATCACTTTCTGCTGCATCGGCCTTGGAGTCCTCAATCTCCGGAATAGACGGCAACAAAACGGCATCATCATCATCATCCCACGCTGCCGTTCCGTCAGCGGTTTCATCAACCGAAGTTCCTCCACCGCCCTCTTGGGTCATCTCACCCCGCAAATCATCTTCCGGATCAGGCCACTCCAGTTCATCTGTAGAAGAAAACCTTTTGTATGTTTCGCCGGCTTTTTCAAGAAACGATGGAGGAGGCTCTACATCGACCTGCTTGCCTTCCGCCCTTGCCCTCAAGCTTATCGAGTTCTTTCTCACATAGGCGCGACATTCCGCTGCTTCGGGATTATTCGGATCCGACTCCAAAACCTTTTCCCAAAGATACGCTGCCTGAGAAATCTTACCTTTGAAGAATTCAGCCTTGGCCCGGTCCAAAAGATATTTAGAGCGATCTTCCAGCCGACCTTTGCCGTATTTATCAATCTCAGTCATCTATTCCAACCGGCACTTTTCTAAAGATCCGCGACGGCACGGCTCCTGGTCAATGCAATCCTGTTTTTGCAACCACGCCTTTGAACATATTCAAGGTTCGATTCAAACCCTCCCCAACCTCGTTCAGTTGGTCGATATCGCCCGACTTCAATACTTCCCCGGCTTTCTCGATGAGCTTGTTCGCCCTTAGCACTGCATCCCTCCCAAACGGACTCGAGGAAATCACCTCTTCTACTTTTGGATACATTCGTTCAACCTCTCTCAGCAAACTCTCAACTTCCGCAACCCGTTTCAGATGCTCCTCTCCTTTTCTTCTCTCCACCAGGTAATCGTGGCTTTCCCTGATCATGTCGTCGATCTCATTTTCAGTTAAACCCGAAGTAGCCGTAACCGTAATCGATTGTTCTTTGCCGGTTTCCAAGTCTTTCGCTGATACGCTCACCAGGCCGTCTGCGCTGATGTCAAAACTCACATCCACCTCCACCTCACCTTTCGGCGCTTTTCTCAAACCGGTCAATATGAATTCTCCGAGCAACTCGTTTTCCTTGGCGACATCGCTTTCACCCTGCATCACAAGTATTTTCACCGAAGTCTGATTGTCTTTTACAGTAGTAAACGTATGGGTTGTTGAAGTCGGCACGGTTGTGTTTTGCTCGATTATCCTGTGAAAACCTCCACCGGCCACCATGATCCCCAATGAATGCGGAGTAACATCCAACAAAAGTATGTCTTGTTCGTCGTCAACCAATGCAGCTCCCTGTATGGCCG
>SLPX01000143.1 GCA_007131745.1 Myxococcales bacterium | reverse complement strand
TGGAAACCCGGTTCCCGTAAAAATAGCGGTTGTCTATCCATTTACCCTGAAAAAAGAACCCAGGGAAAAAAAAACACCCGCTGAAAAAGTACAACCGGAAAAAGACGCGGATCCTGAAGAACTCGAGAAAGAGAAACCGGAAAAAGAGAAAAAAGAAATAGAAGAAGAAAAGGAAGAGATAGAAGAAATAGAAGAGATAGAAGAGGAAAAAAAGGTTGTCTGGGAAACCAGGCTCAGTGCAGCCATTCTGGAGCGGGGAACCCGCACGCCCCTGGTGGACGCTTTTTGCGTAGCGTTGTTCGTCTCCGATGAAAAACAGGAAACAGCAGCCCAAACATACTCCGATGAAAAAGGCCGGTGCGTGTTCGAAGAGTTACGCCCCGGTGACTACAAGGTCCAGGTAAGAACCCCGAACCACAGGGACTTTGAAACAGGTGAAAAAATTCAGCCGGGCAGCCGGCTGAGCGTACGCTATTTCCTGGAACGAGTATCATACGACGCATATGAAACAGTGGTCACGGGGAGAGCGCAACGCGAAGAAGTAAGCAGACATGTTGTAGCCCTTCCTGAAATCCAACGCATTCCGGGAACACAAGGCGACGCGTTAAAAGCGGTGCAAAACCTGCCCGGCGTTGCAAGAGCCCCCTTCAGCGCAGGTTTGCTCGTGGTTCGCGGCTCCGCGCCCGGTGACACAAGCGTTCTGCTGCACGGCCACCCCATACCCATCCTTTTTCATTTCGGCGCTCTGACCTCGGTGATCAACTCCAACATATTGAGACAAATCGAATTCATACCCGGCAACTTCTCCGTTCGCCACGGAGGCGCTATCGGAGGAATCATAGACGTCCAGACCAGAACCGCTAAAAAAAACTGGCACGGCTACGTGGATATCGACATCTGGGATGTAGGTGTTCTCCTGGAAGGCCCGGTAGGAAAAGGTTCCTTCGCTCTTTCAGCCAGGCGCAGCTACATCGACGTCATCCTGAGCGCGCTTCCGCTGGACGACTTGCCCATTGGGTTCAGGACCGCGCCCGCGTACTATGATTACCAGGCGATGCTGGATTACCCCTTGCTCGGGGGAGATCTGAAAGTGCTTTTTCTTGGAAGCGACGATCGTCTCAAGTTCCTGTTCCGAGAGCCGTCCGCGCTTTCACCCACCGCGCAGGGCGGCAACCTGGCAGTGTTTTTTCACCGGGCGATGGCTCTCTACCGAAAACGCATGGGCGACTATACTCTGGAGGGATCGCTTTCTTCAGGTTACCAACAAATCGGCGGATCACTGGGGGACGGCTCGTTCGGCCTGACTCTCGGCATCGCAAACACGTACTGGCGGGCCGAGGTCACCCGGCGTTTCGGCAGAGAACTCAACATAAGCCTTGGAATAGACGGGTATTATGCATGGGCCCGCGCTAAAGCAGCCATCCCGGACGCGGCGAGAGATCAGGAATTGCGTCCCATCGGCGGCCGCGACATCAACGAAATCACCACATCGTCCGGCGCGTATTCCCAGGCACTTTACTTAGAAGGCGTTTGGAGACCAAACAAGATCCTGACCATGACACCCGGACTTCGGCTGGATTACTACAGCGCTCTCGGCTTTTCGGGTTACAGCTTCGACCCCCGAATAACATCGACCGTGACGGTCCACAAGGACGTGGATCTCAAATTCGGAGTGGGCCTATTCCACCAACCTCCACAGATCACGGATCTCCTGACGATCCTGGGCGGCAGTTCCAGGCTCGGCTATGAGCGCGGCCTGCACACTTCCGGCGGGGTCGAGTGGAGAGCGCCGGGCAACGTGGAAATAAACGTCACCGGGTTTTACAAGCACCTCAACAACCTGGTGTCCAGGACCTATGACGTTATCATCGAAGACGGCGAACTGCGACCGGAAAACAAGGCCAACGCGGGCACAGGACGAATCTACGGCTTGGAATTGCTCGTAAAAAAACCTCTCGCCGGCTGGTGTCCCGCGATTCCCGGAGTTCAAAGATGTTTCGGCTGGGCAGCGTACACGCTGATGCGTTCGGAACGAAAAGAAGATCCCTCGATACACGAAACGACCCTCTTGCCTCCCGGCGCTCCCACCGGCGAATACACTCTGTTCGACTGGGACCAGACCCACCTGTTGACCATGATTCTCACCGTCATGTTCAAGGGCAACTGGGAAGCCGGAGTGCGGTTCAGGTACGCCACCGGCCTTCCTACCAGTCCAATCACCGGCGGCATATACGACGCGGACGCGGATGCTTACATGAGGATTCCTTCGTTCATGAATTTAGGAAGGGTCCCACATTTTCACCAGCTTGACGTACGGGTGGACAGAAGGTGGATCTTCAAGACCTGGAGACTCAGCGCGTACCTGGACATACAAAACGTCTACAACAGGAAAAACCCTGAATTCGCGGATTATAATTTCAACTTCACCCAGCGCCGATGGATCCCCGGCCTGCCCATCATTCCCTCCATCGGAATAAAAGGTGAATTCTAAAACACAAACTCTTTTCCACATCAGAAAGAAAGAATCCAAAACCATGACAAGAACTCTTTGGACATCAAATTCAAACTATCCACCAAGAACAAAAGGTGATCGCTCCCGGCAACTTATTTTTGAGTCGGCCCTAATGGCATTTGCAACACTTTCTGTGGTGGTTTTACCACCCTCGATAGGTTGCACGGCCAAGCATGCAAATGAACATGTATCAAAACCGACCTTTGACACGCAACAGCGCTCACAAGAGGCCGTTGATGGAACTCTGATCAGAACCATTCGCAACACCCCCGGACTTTCCGGAGATGTCGCGGTTCTGGGCGGAAAAACCGGGCTGTGGGCGGTTTCAATCGACGGCAAAGCCAAGTACAGGATTTATGACGGTCCGGTTTCGTGGTCGGTGGTAGACAACAAGTTGCGGGTGATCTGGATGGTCCGGCCGGCCGGTGGAGAGTGGACTCTCGAACTCATAGATCTGGACGGCCCCGGCAACCCCGAGACCGTTTTTGCATCTTTTCCAGGCGCTCCGATCGACATCGTCCATGAAAAAGTTCGCATCACCGGCGGACACGAGAATTTTGCCGTTGCGTACGAAATCCGGTTCGAAGACGGAAAAGTGAAACTGGAAGTCGGAGAGGGAAACTTCTACTTCACCGACCGGGCGGACTCTCTTAAAGAGAAAGCCAAATCCCTTGTGTTTGCGGATCCTGAAAGGTTGGCTTCTCTTTACGCCCGCGCCGGAGACCGAGCTGTTCAGCCTCCGGTTCCACAGACTGAAACCCCGGACAAAATCGACATCGACACCTCTGATTGCGAAGATCCGGACATGTGCGGCGAAGTCTCCGCGATACCTGGAACAAAATACTGGAACGTATTGACTTCACACAGTTGCGGAGATGGTTGCTACTTCACCATGCAGCTCTACGATCCGAAAACAAAGAAGTTTTTCGACGCGCGCGATCCTGAAAAACGATCCCCCGAACCGGGTGAAGAGTTCTCCCAACTCGGCGCAGGATGGATCGCCCCTTCGGGCAAAGCGCATAACAACGGCAGATTGATCGTATCATTCGAAAAAGGTGTCATAACCCAAGTGGAAGACATAGAAGAAGATACGCCCGACGGATGGCTGACCGGCGGCGGTTGGCTGGAAGGCGGTTGGAGGGTGAGTTTATAAAACTCAAACCATAAGGTCGGAATGAACGCCTCTATGGGCGTGTGTCACGTTCTCCGCCGGGGCACCTTGTTTGAGGCCTGCATGTTTCCAAGCTCACCGCCGGAGTGCCTTTCGGAACCTTGAAGTACTTACGGAATCGAATCATCGTAGGGTTGGCGCGTCCGCAATAGATGGGATCCAGTACATGAAGGGTAATCTCGTTCTTGTCCTCATTCTTGGTAAAACCCATAATCGAAATGTTCGGATTTCCGGACGCTAGAAACACCAGAATCCTGTGTTTTTCGAAATCCACGGACGTCTCTTTCGGTTTTTGGCAGATAAACCACCGCTTGAAAGACTCTTCATCAGTGATTTCGAATAGACCTCCATACGGCCGTGGGAAACAATCATCCGGCGCGGTCCATTCGGCGAACTCCAGCCGCTCTCTTCCTTCGGGGAGTTTGCAGATTGCTTCTACTGCATTTTCATTTGGGTCGGTTTCATCCGTCCTTACGTTGTTTCCCTTGTCATGGGTGTCCTCCCTTTCTCTGCAAGCTGTTTTTTCGTTTTTCTCTCGAGGCTCAGCAGGAACTTTGTTGGGTACGCATCCGTAAAGCTTGATTGAGCCTGTACCAATGAACAGGACGGATACAGCCAAGGTAAGACTGGTTAGAGACAAAAGTCGAACGGTGCGATTATCCTGGTTTTTCATTTAGATAAGTATCTCCTTCTTCTCGCATATTTTACATTTGCTCGGCAACCGATTACCTCTTCTGGTTTATCGGCCTACTGCACCCTGGAAAAAAGGGTCAACAATGGAGCCGCACTGACAAATAACTTTCAGCCTTAAATAAAGCTCGATATATTACGAGTTCCAAGAAAATATCTGCAGCTCTTTTGTAACATACAGCTGCTAAATCTAATTGTCTCTTTTCTTTTTGAGGAAGGATAAATGAACAAGAAACCACGAGACGAATCCTTGCGGGTGACATGCGAATGCTGCGGCGCGCCCATGCCCTTGCTATCCGGAAACAATGCCAAGTGCGTATACTGCGGAAACTCGCAACCCCTGCCCCCGCATGTCCGGGACGCTATGGCCCGGGAATCGGCCATGAACGAATATATCGAAGAAACCTTGCAGGAGATGGAAGAGAATCTGCACAAGTCATCCAATGTTCAAATGATCTTCGTTGGGGTGTTACTCCTTTTCGTTGTCGGGGTCGCCGCCTTGATGATAGCGATTCAATATCATAATCTCGGACTTGCTTCGGGGGAGAGCATAGATCCTGCAAGAAAGCTCATGTTTATGATCGTGACCGTCATGATGTTACCGGGAATCATCATTCCCGTTGCGTGGATGGTTGTATTAAACAGGTCCAAGAAACTGCGTTTCGCAACCCTTCCGATGACCGTCTCTTACCTGGAAAAAGGTCACCTGGTGGCCGATTGCTCGGCATGCGGCGCGCGGCTTCGACCGGGAGACCACTCCGATGTGGCTACAAAGTGCTCTCATTGCGCGACCGAAAGTCTTCTGCCGCTCCCCTTGATTCACGCGCACTTCCAAAAAAAGCACCATCATATCATGAAGCACCGGATGAACACTTACGGTCCGACCGCAGATGCAATCCAGGATGCAACGACTACCTGGCAGCGTTATGCGGTTCCGATAATCATAACATTCTCGCTTCTACTGGGATTTTCCCTGATCGGCCTCGTCATGTACATAAACCTCAGGTCCTGATGATCCGGTCCTGATGAGCGGTATTGAAATTTCGAATCATCTGCATCCCGAGAACCTCTCAGATTACACCATGCAGAGCAATCGCATCACACAGTGTAAGATAATTTGCTACATTGCATACAGTGTGGTATCTTCTTCCTGAAGGCAAACTTGAAACGCTTCAGCCTCTAAACACTGCACGTCTTAACCCGGGTCCGCCGGAACCGTACGTGCGTAAAAGGGAGTCCAAGATGATTGCTTTCTGTGGAAACATCCTGGTAATGCTTGTAACCGTGGGCATTTTCGTGGCAACCGTCAATTTCGGACAGACCCCTTCCAGGGAATAAGGGACGAAAACAACGCTGCTTGACATGAAAATCACCCTCGGATAGTTCAAACAGGAACACCACTGAACACCCGCAGTGGAGGACTGTTGGAATTTTTGAATTCACATCCGGCACTTTTCCTGATTCCCGCGGCGGCATACCTTGCCGGGTCGGTTAATTTCGCCATCCTTGTTGCACACCTCACCAAAACCGAAGATCTCCGGAAAAAACACAGCGGAAACCCGGGCGTGGTGAATGTCTACCGGGTCATGGGCCCCGGCTATGCAGTGGTCGTACTCATCCTGGACGTGGGAAGAGCCGCGGCGGTCGGGCTCGCCGCGTTGTACTTCAAGGAACCCCACTTGGCCCCGATCGTGGGTCTTGCACTGATCCTCGGCAACCGGTTTCCTTTGTTTCACGGGTTCAAGGGGGGTAAGGGCGTGGCCGCCTACCTGGGTTTTTGCGCTGTGACCGCACCGGTTGCAGCCGCGATTTCCGCCGCTTGCTGGGTACTGGTATTCGGAGTGATTCGCATCCCGTACATCGCTTCTTTTTTCATGATCGCGATCCTGGCCGGCGGGGGGGCTTATTACGGGGAATTCAACGTCACGGCTACGGTCGGCGCAGCGGCTACGTTCGGGCTTATTGTCTGGGCTCACCGGGGAAACATATCGCGCCACCGGGCCGACCGAATGAAATCTAAAACATCCAAAAAACAAGAAGAATCCTGAGCAAAAAATGCAGGCCGGCTGTGGTTTTCCTCGCAAAACAGTCACCGGTCCGGGCGCGCTTTTCCCCTACGGCCGGCATGACTATTGCTCGGCTTGTGACAAAGGAGGGATGAGTCGGTATTTCGAGTCAGACCTGATCGAAGCAAGCATTTTGTGACTAGTGTGATTAATGTGGTTATTGCGATTTACAGCAACGCTAAATCTTTTCCATTGCCATTGTAATCTCTTTTGGGTTATTGTGAATATTGTTGTATTTCGCAAAAAGCTTGAGGCAAGCTACGGAAAAATGATGGGAATGTGAAGGTGATGAGAGAATGGTTTTTTGATCCACCGGTGCCAACGAGAAAGCGACGATGAAAAAAGGTTTTGTCACCCAACGCGCGAAAAAAGAAACCTACAAAAAATGCGATGTTTGCGGAAAGAGGTTTTTCGACAGATCGGAATACGAACGAAACACGTCTGTTTTGCGAAACAACCCTGCGTATCCGGAAGGAAACATGCCTGATGAAGAGGATCCCTCGCATTATTTCGAATTGAGAAATTGCTTTTGCGGAGCGACTCTTTGTGTCCGCATCCCCACCAAGCGGGATCTTTCTCAGATCGGATTTTTGAGACGTGAACTATTCGACGAAATAACCGATTATTACGCCGACAAGTATGATCTCACCAGGGTAGAAGCAAAAAAGACGGTATATGAAAAATATCGTGATGTTTTTCGTTCCCATCTGGCAAACTCCTGAGCAAGGAGTGCACGCTAATCTTCTCTGCGTTCTTCGTTCTCGTTGTTTTCATCGTCCATTATCTTCCGGACGGTGTAGGAAAGAGTTCGTGGAGTAAATGGCTTTTTCAGGAAATGAATTCCTCCCTGATTAATGCCCCTTTCGAGTACGGCTTCGTTGGAATAACCGGACATGAAAAGCACCCGCATTTCGGGGAAATCCTTGATCAATGAGTCGGCCAATTGACGGCCGCCCGCGCCGGGCATGACAACGTCGGTTATCAGCAGTTCAATCGGCTTGCCGTACATGGAGGCCATCATTACGGCTTCAATTCCGTCCATGGCCTGCAACACGGTGTAACCCAGTTTTTCCAGCACCTTGGTCATCATCTGCCTGAGCGGTTCGTCGTCGTCGACAAGCAAAACCGTTTCCTTGCCGCGAGGCAAAAACACGTTCGGAAGTTCGGTTGTAGTGGAAGGTTTCCTGGAGTGGGTTTCAGCCTGCGGAAGGCAGAATTTAAAAGCGGTTCCCTTGCCGGTTTCGCTTTCCACCCATATGTGCCCTTTGTGTCGATTGATGATTCCATAGACCATCGACAAGCCCAACCCGGTGCCTCGCCCTTCCGCTTTCGTGGTGAAAAAGGGTTCGAAGATGTTTTTCCGGGTATCCGCGTCCATGCCGCAGCCGTTGTCCCGAACCGTGACCATTATGTATTTTCCAGGTTTCAAGCCCAGTCGATGGTATTCGCATTTACCGTTTGCCTCGAGGTTGGAGGTTTCGATGCAAAGCTTGCCGCCGCGTTTCATTGCATCCCGAGCGTTCAGCGCGAGGTTTAACATCACCTGTTCCACCTGCCCACGGTCGGCCAGACAATATTGGGGGTCCGCCGACAAGGTGGTGGTGAATCGAATATCGCCTCCCAGTATTTTCCGGATCATTTCAGCAGTAGATCGAATGAGCCTGTTGATATCCAAACTTTCGGGAACAATGTCTTTCCGTCGACTGATGGTAAGCAACTGGGATGTAAGGGCAGCGGCTCTTTTGGTCGCGTTTTCTATTTCATGAATATCTTCGAACAGCGGATCGCCGGCATGAATCTTGTCTTTTACCAAACTACAACCCGCGGAAATAATGGTGAGCAAATTATTGAAATCATGAGCGACCCCTCCTGCCAATCGGCCGATCGCATCCATTCTTTGCGCAAGGTGAAGTTGCTCGTTCAGTTCATCCTGGTTTTGCCTGGAGCGGCGACGGTTTAGAGCCAAAGCGTATAGATGAGCCAGGTGTTCGATGACCGCGATGTTGCGTTCATTGTAATCCCCGACACCGTCGAACAAAACAATCCGGCCGATCGGATCTCCGTCGAGCAGAACCGGAACCAACAGCAGAGATTCTATTCTGAGCGGAGAGAACGCGTCACAGAGTTCGCCGCCCCCTGCAGCAATAAGGTTACGGCCGTTTGAAGTATCGAACCGTACCAGGGTTCCTCCCGAACTACCGGTTGTTTTCATGGCCTGTTCAAGAATCAATTCTGCATACTCATCCTCCTCCGAGTCGAGGCCGACACGTTCCGCAAAACGTGAAACCGGAGAGAGTTGAGACTCATCGGAAAAAGCGGAGAACCCGGAAGAATGATAAGACACTTTATTTCGAACCGGGACCGATTCCTCAGACGGGAGACCTGGAAAGCGGTTGTCTGAAGCACGGGTTTTTTCACCGGGGTTTGCCGGACTTCCCTTAATTTCTTGATCCACCTTGTAAAAGGTTTCACCATGAGCAAGTCGTCTGGATAAAGAGGAAATTTCCCCCCAGATCTTGAGTTCGTCTTCATACGCTGATTTTTGCTTTTCCCAAGGCCGATCAAATCTGTTCAGCCGGGAATGAGTAACTATCTGCGATAGTCTGCGCAACCTGCGTTTTTTTTCATGGGTACTTTTTTGTAGGGTGATGTCCTCAATGGTCTGCACCGCGGCCACGACATTTCCGGTTTTGTTCACAATGCGCGCTGCGATGGTGCGTATCCATTGTCCTTCATTTCTCTTTCTCGATTCGTTTGGCTTTAGTGGTTCGTACATTCCACCGGGCAGAAAAACCTCTGAAACCCAATCCAAGTCAGGATGTGATGATTTCCGAATGCAAGTGGGCGCTACGTTAAACGCTTGGGGTGGATACGGTGCAAGAATCTCTTTCAAAAGATCTTCCACTAAGATGAGGTCGGCCAAAGCTCTTTGACCTATACCATTGCAAAGCAGCCATGAAATCCGGGTTCCGATTGCGTCACCTGTTGCAATACCGGTCAGTTCTTCACATGGTTTGTTCCAGTTTCGTACGGCGCGATCATGATCCAAAACAATACATGGAGTGGAAAAACCGTTGACAAGCCGGTCTGCTCCCTCCTTGTTTCCTTCGATTACATATGTTTTCAATTCCCGAATTTTAGCGGCTATTCGATATAGTGACTTTTGCTCTTCCGCGGTGAGACGGGGACGGCTGCTTTTTTCGCTGTATGCATCCATTACCATGCCTTCTTTGGGAGTGTGAATTCAAAATGAACGCGTTCAAATCCCGAACAATCGGACTTCTAACTGTTTGTAAGTTGCAAAATTCTTGCCACACTGAATATTCGCCCGAAGGTGTGTCGAACCGCACGTGATTAAAGGTTTTTTGGAAACCGGGATGCAAAAAAGCGACAAGAGCGAAGAACAGATACAATGCGAAAAGTGTCTCATTTTGACCAAAAATGAGACAGGTGTAACAGAAAAGGAGACACTTTGTCCGGGATTGACTTAATTGGTTCGCAGGCCGCAACTCTTCTTGAACCTGGGTTTTTTTTCGAGTAATGGTTTGTTTTAATGATGCAAAATGATTCTCAGTCGCCGGAGGGATTTCAACACGGGACCCGTTTCAGGTGGATCCTGGCGTTTACCATGGTGTGGTTGTGCCTGGGATCCTCGGGGTTGTTTTACGGTCTGTGGAAAAGGGTTGAAACGGGGTATGTCGGCTTGACCGCGGCCCAATACATTGACGGACAGGGGTGGAAAATCCTGGAAGTACATTCAGGGTCTCCGGCTTCAAAAGCCGGAGTCCGGCCGGACTGGATTCTTGTTTCGGTCGGGGGACGGAAACTCGGACCCAAATCTTTGATTGATTCTCCAGAAGCCATCCTGAATAGAGAAACCGCATTTCGCTGGAAAGAATCCCAGGAGTGGTTGAGGGAAGCGCTGAAACCCGGGAACATAGTGTCATTGAAGTTCCTGGCCGATCCAATGCTTTGTCCGGATGACAAAGAAGTTTCCGGAAGTTTGGAGCGAAGCAAAGTTTCCAACGAACCTGAAACGGGGTTGACCACGGACACATTGGAGAAAAACGTTGTAGCGGCAGAGATCCCTGCGGAACGGACACCAGCGTGGCTGGTATTCCGGCGTTCCGCTCCTTTCTTCTTGGTGGGGATCGCTTTTTTGATTATGGGCTTGACTCTTGTTCGGCGAAAACCCGAATCACGACCCGCCCTGTTGCTTCTCGTGTTTTGCCTTTTTCATCAAACATTTCTGTTCACCCAGCCGCTGACCGAATTCCCGAGAACCCTTGCAATTCCGCGCGCTGCCTGTTCATTTTTTGTCGAAGCTTCGGATTTTTTTATAATGATGAGCGCGGCGGCAATATTCCATTTCGTGCTGGCGTTTTCGGGTGTTTGGAAAAAAAGTCGCGGACTCGCCGCTGGTTTTGTCTACATCACCGCAGCGGGAATGTGGGTTCTTCATTTTTTCAGGATCGGCGCTCCGTATACTCTTGGCTTTGTTCCCCTCGTTTACGGAGTTGCTCTTGTCTTTTTGATGTGGGCATACCGAATGTTCCGGAAGTTTCCGGAAAAACGGAAGCAGGTAAAGTGGCTTCTCTGGGGCGGGGCCGTTCCGGTGGCGGGACTATTGCTTGTATGGTACCTGAATTTCCTCGCCGACACGCAGATAAGACGGAGCGATACAAGTCTCTTGTTGGCGATTTCCACCCTGGCTTTTCCCGGCGCTACCGTGGTGGCGGTCTTGCAACACCGCTTATTCGACATAGACATCATCGTTAGACGTTCGGTGCTTGCAGCCGTGGTGCTCCCGCTCCTTGCGCTCGGATACTTCCTGACCATGCGCTCGGTGGGCTCGGCTTTCGGCTTCAGCGAACCCCCGCTCGCCATGTTGATGATCGTGCTGTTCTTCGTGCTTTTCCTGCCGGGCCAGGTGGGGCTGGAAGATCGGCTCGACCGATTTCTGGGGCGGCGGCGCTACAACGCGAGGTTAAGCTTGCAAAACCTGGCCGGAAGTCTTGTTGAAGAGGATGGAACGGATATAGCCGCAAAACGGGTCGCCCAAGGAGTGCGGGAGGCGATGGAGCTAAGGGGGTGTGCCGTCCTTTTATCCGACTTGGAAGAAAAAACGATAGAGCCCCATGTATCCGGAGATTGGCTCTCGCCCCCGGAAGCCATGGATTTTGCTTTCCTGGAAAAATTCCCGAACCGGTGCGAGGTCCTGTTTGCCTGGGAATTTTTTAAGGGTTCCGTGCCCGCGGAGTTGGGAAAACCCGAACCGGTCGTTTTGATACCGTTGGCAACGGGCTCGCGCAAGTGGGGGCTGCTCTTGCTGGGACCCCGGCTGGGAAACCGGGACTGGTACAGACGGGATCTTGAGTCATTGACCTTGCCGGCCCGGACTCTTGCCATGACCGTGGATCGGATCCACCACAAGAAACTCCTGGACAAGGTTCACGCAATGCAGGCACAAGTTATTCACACCGGCCGGCTTGCGGCCCTCGGCACCCTGGCGGCCGGGGTGGCCCACGAGTTGAACACCCCTCTTGGATATGTGAAATCAAACGCCCAGGTCTTGGCGCAACACTTGAGTAACAAGGGCGACGACCGGGTTTCCACGGATTTCGTGGAATTGGCTAGGGATATTTCCGAAGGCGTGGACCAGATGAACGCTGTCGTCTCCAACCTGAGGATCTTCAGCCAGGTCGACAGCAGGGGAGACGTGAATGTAGACCTGAACGATTCTATCCGCCGGAGCCTGGCCATGATGGAAAACAGCCGGCCCGCGGGAGTGGAAATTGAAATGGACCTGGTAGAAATCCCGCGGGTGAAAGGGTTTCCGGCTCAGTTGAACCAGATGGTGGTAAACATCGTGACAAACGCGTGGGACGCGGTGGCCGGTGTAAAAGGAGTTTGCAATGAGAGATGTGAAAAAGCCGGGACGCGGAAAAAAACAGAGGGCAAGGTGTTTCTTTCATCAGGAGTGTGCAAAAACGGCGAAAATGTTTTCTTTCGGGTCGTAGACAATGGGCCAGGGATCCCTGAGGAAATCGCGGAAAAACTATTTGACCCGTTTTTCACCACAAAAAACGTAGGACAGGGCATGGGTCTTGGTTTGTCCATCACGCGAACTATTGTAGAATCCCACGGAGGAACCATTGATGCGTCCAACAGAAAAGACGGACACCGCGGCGCCGAAGTGATCGTGACGCTTCCCGTCACAAAGAACGGAAAACATGTTCAGCATGAGTAAGACAACCATT
The DNA here is from genome assembly GCA_007131745.1 of Myxococcales bacterium. The sequence continues at coordinate 21,625 of SLPX01000143.1, read as the reverse complement.
GAACAGTTTTTTTTCAGTCAAGGAATGACTTTATGAGTGACTATTCCGACTTGGTTATTGTCGTGGACGATGAAGCCAAGGTAGTTAGGTCCCTTGTCACCGCGCTTTCCCCGGTGGCCAAGGTGGAAGGGTTCACCGATCCGCTGGAAGTTTTGGAAGTGTTCAAGAAAAGGGAGGTAGCGTTGGTTATAGCCGACCAACGCATGGCTGGAATGCAGGGCACCGAACTTCTCGAGACGATCAAGGAAATATCGCCCAACACGGTGCGTTTCCTGCTTACCGGGTACGCGGACATCCAGAGCATGATCCTGGCCATAAACAAGGGGCAGGTGCACCGTTACATCGAAAAACCCTGGGATCTCGAAAGGCTTCAACGGGATGTGGGCGCGGGAATAGAAGCGTACAAACACATGGTCGATTCCGCGGATCGCCTCACGCGGCTGGAGGTCAAATCAGCGAACCTGCAAGAAGAGAACCTGAAGCTCCGGGATCGAATACGTTTCCTGGGTTTTGAAGACCAGTTTCTCACGACCAACCCGGAGATGAAAAAGGTGCTCAAAACCGCGGACAGGCTGGCGCAGGCCGGAGACACTGTCCTTATCTTCGGAGAAAGCGGCACGGGAAAGGAGTTGCTTGCAAAGAGGATACATCTCATCAGGCACGGCCCGGCCGCGCCCTTCGTGGCCCTCAATTGCGGCGCTCTTTCCGAACACCTCGTTGAAAGTGAGCTTTTCGGGCATGACAAGGGCGCCTTTACAGGGGCTGTTTCAGACTTTCCGGGAGCGTTTGAGCGGGCCGACAGGGGAACGGTTTTCCTGGATGAAATCGGCGATCTCAAGCCACAGCTTCAGGTGAAGCTCCTCAGGGTAATCGAGGAAGGAAAGGTGCGCAGGCTGGGCGGCCGCCGGGAAATCGAAGTCAACAACAGCGTGCTTGCAGCAACGAATCAAGATCTGAAATCCATGGTGGCCCGGGGTGAATTCAGGAGGGACCTGTTTTTCAGGTTGAGCGTAATAGAGTTGCGTCTCTTGCCGCTGAGAGAACGACCTGAAGACATCGCCCTGCTCCTGGATCATTTCCGCGAGGAAGCCCAACTTGTATACTGCCTAAAATCCTTGCGCTTCACCCCCGCTGCGGTGAAAAGAATTCAATTCCTTCCCTTTCATGGAAACGTCCGGGAACTCAGGAGCCTGGTGCGGAGCGCGGCCGTTGTTTTCGGAAAGGACAAGATTTCAAGGGACGACGTGGAAGAGCTTCTCAGAAACAAACCCGCGTTGAAAAAAGCTGCGTCGGAAGGTTTTTACGGATTGGACGAACCAAGCGGAGGATTCGCGGTTGCGGCACTGGAAGAAAACCCGGGATTCGGAGATACTTCGCCGGACGGGAAAAAAGATGAAACGTCTCTCCCGGACGAGTGTTTGGTAACGGACGCTAAAAAACTCAGGAAGGCGAGGGAAGACGCGGTAAATGAAGTGGACCGGGCCTTTCTCGAGTACTGGAACCGCCGTTGCGACGGCAACGTCTCGGAAATGGCCCGGCTCACGAGCCTTTCAAGAGGCCACCTCTACCGCATGGCCAAGCGTTGCGGTTTCCCGCTGGGGTGATTGGATCTCCCTTATTTTTCAGCAGGGAGCCATAGGATGAATGTTGGAAAGATGCATCTTGTCGAGACGATCTTTCCAACGCGCCTGGAAGTTTTTGACCTCCGCGTTTTCGGTCTCAAGCCTTGCTATTTCGTGAGAATCGGCTGTATGGGTTGAGTCGGCCTGGATGTTGGTGATTTCTTTTTTCGTGTGCATGTTTTTTCTCCTTGCTTGTGTATCCGCCCCCGCGTTCCGCGAAGGCGGGTGGTGGTTCGTCCTTTTTTTCAAAAGGACCGGTTATTTTTTTGGTTAACCAGCGGGGGTGACCTCCCTCAAGATTGCCGGACGGCAATCGTTCAGGCATTCCGCGGAAAAACTTTCCTTTTCGTCCATCGCCCTGGCTCGATCCCGCAGATCCGCCAGGCGATGAATTTCCTCTTCGAGATAGGCTTCGTGTTCGGCTGCATAATCGGCCACGTAGGGAATCCGGTTGTCATGAGCGATGGTCGCCGCACACCTGAAAAAGATCCTGGATCGGCGCAGGTTTCTCTCCAGCGCATCGGTAACCAGGGCTCGCCGGGGAAAAACCGCTTCCTCGATCCCGCGGATATCGGGTACCCCCAGGAGGATGTCGTTGATGACGGCCGTGTAATTGGACGTTTCAAAATCATGCGCCAGCCCCATGTGATCGTTAACAAGCTGAAGCCCCCGACCGAGCGATTCCGTCAATTCCACTATCGGCCCGATGAGACCGGTTTCGCCCCCAAGATACGCGACCGCTGCCGCGGGCGCGGCCGCGAGAACGAATTTCTCGCCCAGCCTCTCCAGGTCCGAGGTGGAAAAAACCCTTTTACTCTCACTTCTTTTCCTGAATTCCCAAAGGGTGGTTTCGGAATACCGCTGCATGAGATCTCGCCAGAGGTTCCAAAAATCGTGATCCGGTTTAAAAATATTTCCATAGCGTAGATGAAACCCTTCCAGGCACACATTGCCCACGAGCAATCCGCCCGCGGATTCCGCCTGGCCGTCCATCACGTCGTCTTGGAAACGGATGAACATGTAAGCCAGAAACGCGCCCGTGGAGAGTTCGCTGATTATTGAATCGTTTTTCCACTCCACCGCGTCGGCAACCCAATGAATGAGAGGAATGGAGGGAAACATGTTCCGGTTCGTCAACAAATCGGAAACATCCCGGGTTTTGCATCTAAACGCTATCCCGCTCAAATCTTCATTCCACTGGGCTGCGATCGATCCCCCGAAATCTTTGATCCATGCATCTGCGTCTTTCCACGCGGCTTTGACTTTGTCTTCAAAGTACCACATCGGATGGTCTCCTTTCTTCTGACTCCCTACAATTGACGTTATTGTGCGCGAGTGAAGACCGTCCGCTTTGATCAAGCGGCTGCTCACCGCGTGCATACGTTGAAAAGAAATTGATCAGCGCTTCAACCCGCGGTTCCAACTCCGAACCATGGCTCTTCAGGGCCGAACGAACCACCCGGCACGAGGAATCACGCGCTAAAAGATTTCCGGATTTTCCAAAAGCCGACGCTCTGCAGCCGCCGCATATTTCCCTGTCCTCACAGACATCGCATCCATCGAACCGTTTGTTTTTGATATCGTTGAAAACCCGGGAATCCAACACGTCCATCAAAACCCCCGGCCGGTAAGTTCCGAGCGGCGCCCAGCAGGGATGACAAGGCGTTATGGTTCCATCGGCCTGGATGCAAATACGGCCCCTGCACGCGGTGCAGTGCGAACCGAACATCGACAATGGTATATCGAGCGCTTTGTAGACCAGATTCATCAAAGGGTAGTCGAGCACGGCCACCCTGCGGCCGCGGATTATTGAAGCAGCTGAAATGCAGCCCAGTTCCAGAATGTCTTGCGGAGTCAAATCTCCCGGATCGCGGGGGCCGCTTTCACCCCGATTCATACCCGGCCGGCCGGCCGTTTGTGTTTCTTTCCACGCTGCAGATACATCGCCCAGCGGAATCAGTGAAACGCCGTCCATAGCCGGAAAGCTTTCCCACAACCAAGCGAGGAACGAGGGCAGAGTTCTCATATTGCTCGCGGATGCAACCGTGAAAACCGTTGTTGACAAACCATGGCGCAGCGCTGTTTCCAGCCCCCTGATCGTTTTTTTGTAGGTATACGTTCCCCTGTTCTCTTCATGCTGAGTTTCAAATCCGTCCAGACTTATGGTGAGAGCGACCGGAACGCGGATCCCGGCGAGTTTCCGAGCAATGTCTTCCGTGAGCAGAGTACCGTTGGTATTGATAATGATCCGGCTGTAGGAAAAATCGGCGATACTTTCGATGATTTCCTCAAAACCCGGATGAACCAGCGGCTCTCCCCCGGTGAGATGAACCGTGTCGAACCCTGCTCCTGATCCTTCGAACAATATGGATCGTATTGTTTCCGGATCCATGTGCCTGCCCTTGCGAAGCTCTCTAACAAAACAATACCTGCAACGCTGATTGCAATGACTTGTAATTTCTATATCCAGCAAACAACCACCTTTGTCTTTCTTCCAGTGCGCGCCATGGTTTCATATCTCTCGGCCTGCGGTTTTTTCTCTTCCGTGGCCATTGCGTAGATATATAGGCAATTTTCCTGCCAACTCTGTTTTCAAGAATTAAAAATCTGCAAGTCTTGTTTGGAGTAGGGCTAGAGAGATTTCAAGCAAAAAAGGAAGGAGTTTTTCTCGAATGAACACCTGTCTCATTTTCGGCGAAAATGAGACAGGTGTCGCATAAAATGAGACAGTTCATTAGTTTCCCTGAATTGTTTTGAGTCAGCACTTGTCGCGGTCCAATGCCACCCTGACAGCGGAAGCCAGGTTTCGAGATGAAAAGGGTTTGGGCAAAAAATCCGTTTCCGTGTCACAAATCCCGCGGTCGCGGATTTCTTCATTCGAATAACCGGACATGTACAGCACTTTGATATTCGGATGTTTTTTTCGGACTACATTCGCAACTTGGCTGCCTATCGTGCCGTGCATCAAGATGTCGGTTAACAACAAATCGATCGAACCGGAATGACCGGATGCAGTCGCAACCGCGTCCGCCCCGTCGCCGGCTTGCAGAATTTTATATCCAAGCGGTTCAAGCACGCGGGCGATCAGTTTTAGTATGGGCTCCTCGTCATCTACGACAAGAACGGTTTCTTCGCCTTTTGGAAATCGACTATCTTTGTATAAAACCATCATCAACTCCGGACGAAACAAGGGTTACAAATGCAGACGCGGTTTTAGATTTAGCGCCACATCACTCTCAACACAAAAGAACCGATCACTGCACTGGAAGTAATAAATGTTAGATCACATACAAGAATTTATCACGGTTTAAAAAATTTTGCAACTGTTTTCAGTGGAAAATTCTTCGGCGTCTCTTCGGCGCAAAATCGTCCGAAGCTTCCATGGAATGATATACAGGTTTTTATTTGGATGGGTTATATTGGACTTCGCTTGCAGCGACGTTGCATGATCCGAGGAGAAATGAAATAGTAGAAATCTGGTTTCATTCTCCCCAAAAATCCGGATCGTGCGAACCGAATGTGGAAAATTTTTTCCCAAATGCTTGCCTGGAGGTTTTGGAAATGGAAAAGAGTTTTTTTTCAAACCGCGTGATCGTTGTCATAGGCATGACCCTGCTCGTTCCGTATATGTACGGGTGTTCAAAGAAAAAGTCGGAGGAACAAGAAAAACAGGAGAAGAAAGTCGAGGTGTTCAAGGATCCCGAGCCCAATGAAAAAGGGGAGTACGAATACAAGCGAAGAATGCCTGACAGGTGGAAATGCCGGGAGGATCGGGATTGCATGTTCACTCATCTTCGCCCTGGGAATTGTTGTCCTAACCAGTGCGGGGTGTACGCTGGTTCGAGAAGATGGGTCATGGCGGTGAGACAAATGCATTACCCCGTATGCCGGCCCTTTTTACACAAGCACGGGTTCGATATATGCGGAACGCCTGAATGCCCTCCATCCAAGGGGATGCCGAGAGCGGTATGCAACGAAGGAAAGTGCGATGTCGAATACACTCCTTATATCAAGGGGGGGGTAGAGATCCGGCAACAGGAAGCAGACGATCCGGAAGAGAGCGGCCAAGGAGAAGAAGAAAGTGACGGTGACGATGGAGGTGAGAAAAAAGAAAACATTGTCAGGTAATCACGATATTTCTGATTTTTTCTGCAGAGTGGGCTTTTCACAGGATTTTGGGCTTTAAAAGCGCTTGAATTCACCTGTTTCTCTTTGAAAATGGAGTTTTTTCCAGTTGCATAATTCAAAATTGGAAATTTCGGTGTTTTTGGCGTTTTTTCTCTCGTTCATGATAGGAGGCTGCAGGGAAGAAAACGAGGAGTTGGAACGAGGGATAGACACCGCCGCGTCAGCGACCGGAAAAACTGGTGGAGGGATAAAAAACCGGAGCCGAAAGCGGGGGAAAAACCGGAACCGGAAAAAGAAGCGAAGAACCCGCAGGGGGCGGCCGCCACAAGCCCTTGTCCTCCCGGATAGCTGGGGGACGGTGGTGCACGTAGTTGACGGGGACACGGTGTATTTGAAAATGGAAGACGAAAAGAAAACTTTTGTTAAGGCCAGGCTGGTAGGCATCGATGCGCCTGAATGCCACAAAAAAAGGACGAGAATTGCAGGAGGAAGGCGCTCGGCCCATTGTGTTTCGGATGATGACTTCTTCGGGCTGGAAAGCTACCGCTTGATGAAGAAATTCGTGATGGGAAAGAGGGTCAGGGTGCGTTGCGAAACCGAGGACACCGGGTTTTGCAAATGCGGATTCTACGGAAGACCGCTCCTGGCGATAGAACTGGATGGAAAGGACGTGGGAGAAATCCTGCTCGAAAGAGGCGGGGGTTGGGCGTATACGAAGTACACCGCTCCGAACATGGCCGGGTATTGCATGGCGGAAGACAGGGGACGAAAGATGAAAAGGGGAATGTGGAAATACGGAACAAGAGAACAGGTGATGGCGAAGATGTGCGACGAAACCCGGCGATGGTACAAGCGAAGAGACAAAACGTGCCGGAGGTTGATCAGAAAGCTGAAAGAGAGTCGGAAAAAGTAGAACAAACATGGCTCCAGGAAAACCGGGGAGGAACCTGTCTTGCGACAAAGGCAAAAATACTGCACCATGGGGAAATGAAGGTTAAGGAAAGGAGTTTAACCGAAAGCGGCAAGACAAGAGGGGATTTTCATGGATCAAGATAAGGGAGCAAACAGCTCGAAAAACGGGAAACAGAAAAAATCTGAAGAAGGGGGAGGAGAAGAGAACGGGAGAAACAACGGGGACGAGTTCGCTGGATTCCGGGAGATGGACGCTACAGAAGAACCCTCGGAAAGGGGTGAGTTTGTATCCGTGGATGAAATCGAAGAAATCGGGATGATAAACAAGGCGGCCGGGATGGCGGACATGGAAGAGGATGAGGATCCGGATGACACTGATGAACCGGTGGATAAGAGGCTCGGGTGTTTTGGAATAAAAGAAGAAGATAGTTGGCACGAGGGGTATGAAGACGACGGCGTTTTCAAGAAGACAAGGATACTGACCAATTTCTGGGCAAGGGCGGTGGTCTGGTACCTGCTTCCCGGAGTTTTAGTTGTGTTGCTGGGCGCGGTGATCGCGGTGAGTCGAATGACCGTGAGAGATTCATTGCAGGTGTTCGGACATGGAGAAGTGGAGATCCTGGGAGGGGGCAAAAAGGCGCTCGAGGCGGGGATCGGAAAGGCGTATCTGCCTTCCGGTAGCAGGGCTGCATTGAGAGTGGCGGTTTTGCGCAGATTGTTGGGGAAACATTTGAAGCCGATAAGCGGAACAATTCACCTGGTGGAAATGGAAAAAACCGGACCCGAAGCCGATGAAACCCGGCGATGGAAACTTTTTGAAGGGGATTCCGAGGGAATGGAAGCACTGGCGGCCAATTTCGAAATGCCCGATGTGAAGGAAGGAATGTACCGGCTGGAAGTGGTGGTCACCAGCCCCGAAGGCGAAATCAAAGGGGAGTTGCCGGTGGAGGTTTTTTCTCTCTCCTCCGAAGAACGCAGAACCGCCGAGAAAAACCGAACCAAAGAATCACGGAATGAAGACGCTCAGGAAAAGACAAGGGCGAAGTTGGTTACGTTTGACCCGCCTAAAGATGTAAAAAGAAGAAGAATGACTCCGCCGGACGGGGAAGGCCGAATCGTGGAACTGTCGGCGGAAAGCGGGCACAGGCTGGTGGGTGAACTTCCACAGCGGTTGTACCTTCGCGCGATGGACGAGAAGGGGAATCCGGAGAGAATAACGGCAAGGGTGGGTTTGCTTTCAGGGATATTGGGGAACAAAAAAGGCGGGGACTGGCTCACGGACTGGAAAGATACCGGGCCGCTCGGAATGATTTTCCTGGATGTAGTGCCGAGAAGGGCGTTTGTTGATCTCGGCATTCAGTACAGGGCGGAAAGCAAAATCCCCTCACCCAAAGAGAAAATCGAACCATCGGGGGCTGATGAAGGATCGGAAGACAAAGAGGCAGAAAGCACAGCGAAGGAAACCTCCGGTGGCGAGGAAACCGAAATAGACAAAGGAAAAGAGCCGGCAGAAGAGCATGCGCAAAAGAATGAAACAGAGAACAAAAAAGCAGCGGCCGGCACGGAACAAGAAGAGGATAAAAAAGCGACTTACATCGTTGAAGAAGTCGAGCATCGAAAAAAACAGCGGTTCGGCTGCCGCCCCGGCCAGTTGGTGTTGCAGGTTTCCAGGAGAACGGCTCGGCCGGGTGAAAGCGTTTTTGTAGAAGCCATAACCCTCCCTGAAAGCGGATCCATGTACCTCGATGTCTACTGGAGAGGCATCCTGATCCATACGGCAAACGCCAAGGTGGAGAACGGACAGGCTGAATTCTGGGTGAACATGCCCGATGTAGAGGGGTTTGTTTACCTTCAAGCCTACATGGACATGGTCAGTCCGGGGCAGGCGGTCGGAGTCAAAGCGTTGTTCGTATCAAAAGAGTTCGACCGGGAAAAATGGAAAAAGAGCGGAAGATATGAACAGATGCATCTCAATGGAGCCGTCCGGGTGATAGAGGCAACCGCGGGGAAACTGAGAGAGATGGCGGATGAATACGTGGAACGACTCACTTTGAAAAGTCCCGTATCCGGAGTCGAAGAAGAAGACAAAGAAGATATAAGCATCCAGGAGGAAAAAGTGCGGGAGCGGGAGTTGCTGTTGCTTGAGGCAATCCACCTGGAAGGAATTGCAAGACTCTTGTCCGAAACCGGTGCGGAAGGTGGAATTGAAGAGATTCCGGATATCGATGAAGTGCTATCCTATGGACTTAGCCGGCTTGAAAAGGGCTATCACCCCCCCCGGCTGATCGCTAACACCCTGCCCGGAGCGCGAATTGAACTCGCAGCCACGAAAGCGAGATTGCAACGAACATTCCTGAGCCTTTTCGGGGTGGGGGCGTTCGGGTTTTTCCTGATCCTGGGGTTCCTGATATCGACGTGGATAAAAGAATCGCGCGAGGCTGAAAGAGAACGGGAAAAGCTGATGTTGGGTTGCGAAGATGATGAAGATTCTCCGGTTGAAATCGCCGAGAAAAAACCGGTCGGAGATGAAAAAACCGGAGAAACCGATGTTGAAGACAATCTTCATCGGACAAACATCGGCGCGGATCGCAAGACCGGGGGATGGCGGATGTCCTTTCAAATAGGGGTTTTGGTGGGAATAGTGATATTTACCGTGATTTCTGTTATCGTGCTCATCGCAAACCTTGTGTGGCAAATATAAGCGCTTCGCAAGAAACAAGGAAAAATGTCAAGGCAGTTGAAAATGAATCGTTTTACGGTTCCAGGCACAGAGGTAAGATTTTGATGGAAGAAGCGAAAAAGAGAGATCTCCCCGACTTGCGAGGAATGGTGCTTGCAGCGGGTCACGGCACGAGAATGGGGAGTTTGAGCACCCTTCTCCCGAAACCGTTGCTCCCGGTGTGCGGATTACCTCTCATACGATATTCCCTGGCTCACCTTGGGGAAGCCGGGTTGCGCGATGTAGTGGTGAACCTCCACCATCTGGGCGGAATGATAAAGGAGGAGTTGGGTGAATGCGGAGGGATAGTGGAAGATTTTCTGCAAAACAACGGAAAAGATAGGGCGCGCACTGAGGAAAGCGGAAACACGGAAGAAAACGATCACCTCAAATACGTCGGCCGCGGGGGTAACGGACCTTATGGATTGAACGTCTATTACAGCGAGGAAAAAGGAGATATTCTTGGAACGGGGGGAGGAATCAAGAAAGTACGAGATTTTTTCAGCGGATCCACTTTCGTGGTGTTCAACGGAAAAATCGTCTGCAACCTGGATGTCGCCAGGGCGGTGGCCTTTCACAAGAAAATGGGCGCGCTTGCAACCATGGTGCTGCGACCGGAACCTGATCCCTACTCGTGGGGCGCGGTGGAAACCGACGGAGATGGATGGATTCAAACCATAGCCGGAGCAGCGCGGCCCGAATCTTTCGTCAAGTCGCGCGCATCCGCAACAAACGACGAGGTCAAAGCCGAGTCTGCAGCCGAACAAAACAGAGATAACAAGGATGAAATAGCCGGTACGCAACGACAGAAACACACGGCCCGGAGAATTTGGAGCAAGGCAAAAGTTCCGGTGAAAGGGTACGTTTTTACCGGGATACACATCATGGAACCGGAATTCTTGGACGTGCTGGGCGACGGGCCTTCCTGCATCGTGCGCGACGGCTACTTCAAGCATCTCAGGCAAGGCGCGCCCCTGGCGGGCTTTGTGCATGAAGGATACTGGCAGGATCACTCCACCCCTGCAAGATACGTACAAGGCAACATGCGGGTCCTGGACTGGCAGACAGGATTGTTTGAAAACACGGGATTCCCCGATTTAAACGGCATTCAGGAAGAAACAGAGATTTCAGATGACGCGGTGATCGTGCCGCCGGTGCTTATCTGTAAAGGCGCCAAAGTAGGAGCAGGCGCAAGAATCGGCCCCGGCGCGGTCATCGGAAAAGACGCCGTGGTCCGTGAAAACAAGGTGGTTTCCAACGCGGTCGTCTGGGACGGCGCCGAAGTCGACGCTGATGCGGTAAGCGCGGTGGTGACTCCGCACGGCGTTGTTCAGGTAAACCTATCGGATATGGGCGCAAAGACAGGGCCGGCTCTCAGCAAGTAAACACAGTTGCAGTGGCCGCCGATGGTTGGGGATGAATCGCGTGAAGAGTTTAGGTTTATACAAGATCTCATTGAGATCTGGACAACATGCGCGCAGGGCCGTCGAGGCACCCGCCAGGCAAGGAGCGAGCGAGCAGCCGGCGCAGCGTACTTTGAGGTACGTGAGCAGGCAGCGCAGGGAGGGACGAAGCATGGCGGGATGGATCGGCGGCCACTGCAAGTGTGTTTATACCTGCTGTTCCATCCGCGCCAACACAACAGTAATGTTGTCCTTGCCGCCCGCGTCGTTGGCTGCATCGATCAGCGAATCGCAGATATTGTCCAACTTCTTTCCGTTCATGATGGTCCAGAAGATTTCTTCGTCGGTGCACATGTCGGTCAACCCGTCGGTGCAGAGAAGAAACGTGTCGCCCACCCCCGGATTGATCCTGTGGATGTCCACGTTAACCACGGGTTTCATCCCCAGAGCGCGACTGACCACGTTTTTCTGGTGCAACGTGGCTTCGGCTTCTTCGACCGTTATGCCTTTCATTTTAGCGTAATCGTTCAGAAAGGAATGATCCTCGGTAAGCTGGACAATGCCGGACTCCCGGATGCGATATATGCGGCTGTCCCCCACGTGTGCCAATAGGGCGTAGTCTTCGTCAAACAGTATGGCGACAATGGTTGTGCCCATGCCCCGGCACGCTGCATCTTCCTGAGCGGCTTCGTAGATCTTCTGGTTTGCGAGCATGATCCCCGTCCGAAGACGGTTTTCGTTCATGCGCCCGTGGCCCATCTTGTACGGCCAAGTCACATCCTGGCGCTTCGCCGTGTTTGCGAAATACTCCACAATGGTTTCAACCGCCATCTTGGAAGCAACCTCTCCGGATGCATGCCCTCCCATCCCGTCCGCGGCTATTCCTAACCGCTCTTCGGTGGGAAGGTAGAAGAAGTCTTCATTGTGATCGCGCGTTTTTCCCACGTCCGTTTCACCCGCGAAACGGACGCGCATTCGATTGTAAGGAAAAGAAGTGCTCACCGATTCCTCCGTTCCTGGAATCTCCCAAAGGTTGCCTGAGATCGGCGACCGCGTTCAAGTGCATGAACGCGATCGCTCGGAAAAAACCAGGAAAAAAGATAGCCTTTTGTGAAGCCGTGGTCAAACCTTCTTGAAATCAATCCACCACGTTGATGATATTGAGGTCCAGGCCGCCGGGGTACAGATATGAAGTATACGAAGCAAAGCCGTATACTTGAATTCCGAAGGGCCAGGTCGACTCCAGGGTATGAGAATACGGCGCGGAACTGATGTTCACCCTTGCCACTCCGAAATACGAGTCGCCGATCGCAAAGCCGAAATCGGATTCGGGGATCGCGGTGCCGTCCATGAAAACCGACGGAGCGCCGATGCCCACCGGCTTGATGATGCTGACATAGTTGTGAGTCATGGATGACGGCACCAGGAATGAATAGTTCATCCGGTACTGTTCGATTGGAACAAGCAGGCCCATGGCGGGGTCCGAATCAATGCTCCCACCGAAATAATTGTCGGCCAGAAGGAATTGAGTCACCGCGCAAGGTTCGGTGCAACTCACCGAGAAGTTCTGCGTGGTCTGAATATCCACGTAACCGCCTTCGCCCAGCGTGACTTCGGGGTGAACCGTCGCGGGAGAGAACGTGACTACGTTGCCGGCCACCGCGGACAGAACCCTATACTGGTTTTCCGGCGCATACGCGGTGGTGGTCGCAATGTAGTTCATACCCCAGGTTTCAAGTGGAAACATCTGGGATTCGATATGATCGCAGCAACATTGCGTCGCAGGCAGATACAGGCAATTATGACCGGCGAACACGGCCACCGGAGAACCGTTCGTGACCTCTATCCTGGTCCCTGTAAAATCAAAATTCGCGCTGCAGAAAGCATAGCTTCCCGAAGAGCAATTCCTGGAGGGCACCTGCAGCACATCTCCCTCATCCAATGTATAAGTCGCTGACGTTCCCATGTTGGGACCGTTTCTCGCGTGTCCCGCGTAATCCACCCGCACGGTCGTGTTGTTGCCCGTTCCTATGATCGCGAAAAACCCGGGCATAGTCTCCCAGAACGTGGGCCGGGTCGTGACCATGTAATTCTCGGTAAGCACGTGCACCGGGAGCACCAGGGATGCGTCATTAGTGTATGAATAATTACTGCCGACCCTGAAATCGAACGGGTTGAACTGGTAGACCGTAACGGGAAGGTCGGAGACGAGGTGGTACGCTCCCCCTGTCACGGTAATCGGACTAGTTATGTTGTTTTTCAACGTGAGGTCGTACGGCAACAGAAAAGTCTGGACCGTATCCGCGGGAACCGAAGCCGACTGGACCGGAGCGCCGCCCTTGGAGATGTCGACATTTACCGGCTCTGAATTCGGATTATGTACGACCAGGCCGAAATTATTGTTGAACCCCGAATCCAGCAAGCTGTTCATGGTGCTTGCGGCATAGTACTCACAACCGATGTATGAGCGGTAGTATTCAGCGATTTCGCAGTCGGACGCGCAGTTTTCATCGGTCAACCCGTCGCAATTGTTGTCTATCCCGTCTCCGCAGATCTCGGGAGCGCCCGGGTGGACGTTCGGGTTGTTGTCGTCGCAATCATAGACTTCGCCGTTTAAGCAAGGCGGATAACCGTCCCCGTCCATGTCCGGTTCATCGTCGTCGATGAACCCGTTGCAGTTGTTGTCCTTTCCGTCGTTGCAGATTATCGGCGCTCCGGGATATACCTCCGGGTCGGTGTCGTCGCAGTCTCCCATTGCAACCGTCCAGCCGTCTCCGTCCGCGTCCGTGTGATCCAGGCAGAAATAGAGGTCTTCGCACGCGGGGTCTTCGCAGTTGCTCGGTTCCCCGCCTCCGTCCTGATCCTCGGGGTACAATATGCTGCACCTCTCCTGGGGTCGCTGACAGTTTATCGTGCAATTCGACGCGGGCGCGCCGTTTATGTCTATGCATCCAGGCGGCAGGTTGTTCGGGTCGGTTCCGCAGTCGCACTCTTCCCGAGGCGAATCCACTATGCCGTCGCCGCACGTGGGCGGGCCGCATACCCGGGTGCATTCATCGAGCCCCTCCAATCCCCAATCGCACTCTTCCCCCTCGTCCAGGATCCCGTTTCCGCAACGGCTGCAGCACCTGAATCCCACGTTGCTCGAAAATGCGTCTTCCACGAAACCCGTGAAGCTGAAATCGCATCTCGCCCCGAGCGCTGTATCGGTGAAAGACCCTCCCCGCAGTCCATATATCGCCTTGCCCTCCATGGTGTAACCCACGATCGTAGAGGTCCACTCCCGCACGTTTCCGGACATGTCCTCTATCTCGTAGCCGTGGGTCGCACAATTCGGCATCGACCCCGTGGGCATCGTCTGCCCGTAGCCGGCATCGCGGGTGTTGCACGCGGCCCCGTCATAGTCGGTTTCGTGGTACGGATATGCCCACGAAGTTCCCTCACCCTCGCACGCCTGGACCCACTCCTCGTCGGAACACAGTGTCATCCCCGCCCTCATGCAAGCCTGGCGAGCTTGCTCGTGCGTTATACTCGCCCAAGGCAACACGCCCGGGCGGGAACACGCTCGCACGTTCGTCCCCATTCCCGGGCTCGCCGCGGTCGCGGTCGGTCGGGACGCTTCGTACTTGTAGACAAACACCGGTTCTCCGTTGACGTCTATCACCACGATGTCATCCTCAACGTAAGACGGGTCGCTTCCCGGGTTTACAAATGATTCATCGGTCAACCCGTCGCAGTCATTATCCTGACCGTCACAAACTTCCGGCTGCGGTGCTTCGCCTGGGTTGGTTATTACGCACACCGTGCCGTTTTGCTCGATATTGCATTCATAGTGCCCGGTGCCCCTGCAGATGCCGAGCAACCCGTCGTCGCACGGATTGCCCTTGTTCATGAAGCTCTCGTCCACGAGCCCGTCGCAGTTCCCGTCCTTTCCGTTGCAGAGAGTCTCCCTTACAAGCACCCTGTTCGGATTCGTGGGGTCGGTCTCCACATCGGGGTGATAATCGCAATACCATGTCCTGCCCAGAATCCCGTCTCCGCAATGCGCTTCAGTTCCTTCGCAAGGAGTTCCGGGGTCCGTCCGGCAATAGCCCGGAGGGGGCGGAACCAGGAAATCAACCGTGTCCGTATCTCCGTCACAATTGTTGTCCACCCCGTCGCAGTATTCCACCCCGGGGGGAGTGGTCTGCCAGCATTCGTACTCACATCCGTCCGTCGGGTCATCGTGCAGGTCGTTGTTCAGGTCATGGAATCCCGCCTCGCACGCATATTGACACTGCGAATCAAAACACCCGGTCGCATAGGCCCTGTCCGGCTGCGAAACAAAACAGCTGTTTCCGCACCCACCGCAATTCAAAACATCGGTCGTAAGGTCGAACCCGGACAGCGGGTCCCCGTCGCAAGTGTGGTCAAGACCGTCGCACTGTTCGTGCGGCTCGGGCGTAACCTCGCCCACGCAAGGACCCCATTCACCATCCATGCAACTCGCTGTCCCACCGCGGCAGATCCCCACGTTCTCCGTGCCGTCAGGTCCGGTGTAACACGACTGCGTCAGCGGAACGCCTAAATCGGTTCTGTCCGTGAGCCCGTTGCAGTTGTTGTCCACCCCGTCGCAGATTTCCACCCCGCCGTTGGTGATAGTGCATTCGTACTCGCAGCCGTCTCCCGCGGTGCCGAGGGCCAGGTCGCCGTTTAAGTCGTGAAACCCCGGCAGGCAGGAGTACTGACACTTGCCGTCCGTGCAAGCAGCTACCTGCGCTCCGGCCGGGATGAAATCCGAGCATGCATGGCCGCAGTTTCCGCAGTTGAGCACGTCGGTCGAAGTGTCGAAACCGTCGTCCGTTATCCCGTTGCAGTCATTGTCACGCCCGTCGCAAATTTCAATCCCTTCGTTCGTTATGTTGCACGCATATTCGCAGCCCGTGGAATCGTTTCCGTCGATGTTGTGAAATCCGGGGAGACACTCAGCCATTGAGCACACCCCGCCCTGGCAGTTGCCCATCGCATTCGGGTACCCGCACTTGTTGTTGCAAACGCCGCAGTGGTTCGGGTCGGTGTCGAGATCAAAACCGTCGTCGATGATTCCGTTGCAGTTGTTGTCTACTCCGTCGCATCTCTCCACGCCGCCGTTGGTGTACACGCACGCGTATTCGCAACCCGTGGAATGTTCCCCGTCTATATTGTGAAAACCGTACAGGCAGGCCATGATGACGCATTCGCCGCCTACACACCCCGGAACCGAGTTCGGAACATCGGCCACGGTGCACGTCTGCCCGCACCCCCCGCAGTTGTTCGGGTCATTTGCAAAATCATACCCGTCATCCGTAAGCCCGTTGCAGCTGTTGTCCAGCCCGTCGCAGATTTCCATGGCCGGACCCTGCTGCCCTATGCACTGGTAAATGCCGCCTATGCATTGCCGCGTGCCCGTGCTGCATTCGCCGTGACACGTCCAAGTGTCTGTCCCCTCGTCATAACTGCAACCCGAGGGATGCGTGTAACACGGGTCCCCCTCGGGAGCGTCTTCATCGGTAAGCCCGTTGCAGTTCGTGTCTATCCCGTCACAAAGATCCGGCGGAATGGGTGAACATCGATGAACCCCATCCTGGAGCCGGTCTACGCACACTTCTTCCGCGCCGCACGGGTCTTGTTCGGTCGGGTCGCACTCCGCGCCCTCCGGGTCCTCTGGAGCGTTGATCATGCACTCGCAACCGTTCGTAGGGTCGCCGTCCTTGTCCACGTATCCCGAATGACAATAGTCCAGCACGCACTGCCCCTCAACGCATGAAGCCTCCGCCCTGAAAAACGCGCATATTTTGTTGCAAGCTCCGCAATGTCTCGGGTCGTTCATGAGGTCGAAACCCTCATCGGTCAGCCCGTTGCAATTGTTGTCACGTCCGTCGCACGTCTCCACCCCGTTATTGGTGATGAGACAATGGTACTCGCAGCCGTCGGAGGGGTCTTCGTTGAGATCCCAGTATCCGGGCAAACACGCGCCCATCACGCACTCCCCTTCAACACAGCTTGCAAACGCATTGTCGAATTCACACACGTTTTCGCATTCACCGCAATTGTACGGGTCGTTCATGATGTCAGCGCCGTCGCAGTACGGAATATCCGCGTCGATTTCCGCGTCCACCTCGGGCGGCCGCGCGTCCACCAGGGATGCATCGGGTATTTCCCAGCCCCCCTTTTCGCCGAATTCGTAGGGGTCCACTTTGCAGCCGAAAGTGAAAAACAGCAGCATCGCCGCACAGATTGCCTTTTTCTCCGATCCCCCGCGTTTCACTTTTCGCCCCGATTCTCCGTCCAAAACCCGTCTTTTGAGTTTCCGTGAACGTTTCCCGACCGCTACCAACATCATCATGAACAACACAATCCATCCGGGAGACGAACCTGACGAACCCGAAACAGAACCAGCGGCTCGGCAACTGCAACCTCCCTTGCCCGTTGCGAACACTCCCATCGTATCCGTGCCGGGATTCCAGTAAACCGGGTCGACCCGACACTGGGGTTCGGGCGTGGAACCACCCGCGTCGACGAGCACACAATCGTAATAAGGCGGACAATCAACGTTTGCACACGGGTCGTCGATGCATTCGCCTTCGTAGCAAACCCTTCCGAACGGGCAGGTCATTCCGAAACATGGGTCGGGTTCGCATTCTCCGGTCTCGTGGTTGCACCTTGTCCCGCCCGTGCAGGAAACTCCGTGGCAAAGATCTTCCACGCAGTCAGCGTCGGGCGTGCATCGCTCGCCAGGCGGACACGCGCAAAGCTTCCTGCATTCGTGGGAGCATTCCGTCTCGTCGCACACGCGGACGCAAAACTCCGTGTCCGCATCGCAACCGGCTCCAATGCAAGGGTCATCCACGCATTCGTGGTTCACGCATATCTGCTCCGGAGGACAGTCGATTCCGAACGCGGTACAGCTCTGGTCCATGCAGATGCCCTGGCGGCACTCCTCCCACGGTTCGCATTCCACTCCCTCGCAGGGATCCACGCATTCATCGTTTACGCATATCCACCCTTCCGGGCATGTCTCGCCGCCGCAATCGCCGCCGGTAGGAAGGCAGATGTACACACTTTCCTCTTCTATAAACACATTTACGCAATCGGTTTGCGGCATACAGCTGAACTCGTCTCCCGGGTCGCACACCGGCCGGCACGCGCCGTCATAACAGTACGAGTTCGGCGGACACACCGCGCCGTCGTCGATGATACCGTTGCAATTGTCGTCCTTTCCGTTGCAAACCTCTTCCGCCGGACCCCGGCCTCCAACGCAGATTATCTCGCCTCCCACGCACTTGGTCTCCCCGAATTCGCACTCGCCCACGTCAGTGCCGCACTCTAAACCCTCCAGGTGAGCCACCTCGTCCGGGTCGTCGATCACCCCGTCACAGTTGTCGTCCATCCCGTTGCAATCTCCGGGAAACGGACCCTCTCCACCTACGCAAACTTCTTGGCCGTCTATGCACTCCATGATGCCCTGGGTGCAACGCCCGATGGGTGAACCGCACGGTTGTCCCAACCCGACGAGGTTTTCCGGCTCGTCGATTTGCCCGTCGCAGTTGTTGTCCAGGCCGTCGCATATTTCAGCCTGCGGCGTCACGTAACCCGTGCATGCATCCCATGCGCCGTTTATGCAAAGCCTCTCACCCGCTTGGCAGATGCCGAGGCATTCCCATTCATTCGTGTCGGGATCCAGTTCGCACCCCGTGTTCGGACCCGACCCGGGTGGATAACACGCCTGGCTCAACGGATTGCCGTGCTCGTCCTCGTCGGTAAGACCGTTGCAGTTGTTGTCCCTTCCGTCACATACCTCCGGCTGCGGACCCTGCTGGTATTCGCAAGGCCACCACACTCCGGTTCCCCCTTGCTCCGGCGTCGGGCACCTGCGTATACCCGTGGTGCAGATTCCCTCGCAATCCCAGGTCTGTGTGACATCGTTGAATACGCACCCGGTGTCGTAGGTGTAACAGACCTCTATCAACCCGTCGGTGACACCGTCGCAGTTGTTGTCCTTTCTGTCGCACACCTCAGGGGTCGCTCCCTCGAACGGGTCGCAAACCTGGGGGATTCCGTTTACACAGTTGTCTATCGTCTTCTCGCACTCACCTAACCCACAAGTGGTCTGGCCCAGCCCGTCGTCGGTAAGGCCGTTGCAATCGTTGTCTCTTCCGTCGCAGACTTCTTGCTGCGGGGTTACTTCACCCACGCATCCACTCCACACGCCGTTGGTGCAAGTCCGCACTCCTGCTCTGCATTCACCGACTCCCTCTGTTCCGGGAGGGCCGGTGTAGCATGTCTCCGTCAGCGGATTCCCGAATTCATCCAGGTCCGTTGTTCCATCGCAGTTGTCATCCAGGCCGTTGCAGACTTCATCCATTGGACCCCGAGCGCCCGTGCACGGGCCGAATTCGCCCGCCGCACAAAGCTGCGTGCCGGCGCGGCATTGGCCCACACAATCCCATGTCTGGGTCACATCGTTGAACGTGCATCCGGTCGGATAATCGTAGCAACTCCGAGTGATCATGTCGGTGATCCCGTCGCAGTTGTTGTCTATCCCATCGCAGATTTCCTCAGCGGGGATTTGAGCGTCGCAATCAACCCACGCTCCGGCGACACAGGTCTCGACCCCGGTGCACGTTCCCCAGGCGTTCGTTACCTGGCAAACCTGGGTCAGGTTTTCGTCGGTAAGACCACTGCAGTTATCGTCTATGTTGTTGCACACCTCGTCCTTTTCGTTTACATACCCCATGCAAGGTCCCCACTCGCCGCTCCCGCACACCTGAATCCCCGTGCGGCATGCGCCCGTACAATCCCACGTATCCGTCACGTCATCGTAGGCACAACCCACCGGGTATCCCTCGCGGTGTACGTAACAAGGTCGCGCCAGCCCCTCGTCGGTCAGGCCGTTGCAATTGTTGTCCCTTCCGTCACAGACTTCGGGTTGGGGGCCGATTTCGCCGTCGCAAACAATTTCTCCAAGCACACACGCGGTGACGCCCATCTCGCATTCACCGATGTCGGTTCCGCATAGTTGGCCCACGCGTGGATCGTCCAGGCCTTCATTTTCAGGAAACAATGGATCACAAAGGTCCAAAACAGGACCGCAACCATCCGGATATTCGATCGGGTCCACATTGTCGGTCAACCCGTCGCAGTTGTTATCACGGCCGTCGCACACTTCTTCAGTCGGATAACCGCAGGGATTTGTTTCAGACGGCGGATCATACGCACACACCGTGCCCAATTGGTCGTCCGAGCATACCATCACTCCCGAACAGAAGCACTCGCCAAGCAGCCCGTTGTCGCAATACATGCCGAGGTCGGGATAATCCTCATCGGTCAGACCGTTGCAGTTGTCGTCGATGCCGTTGCACAGTTCCACCACTATCGAATCAGCGATGATTCCCGCCATCGCGGAGACAAGCCCCTCTTCGCTGAATACCGGTATCGCTGCTCCCGTGTTTCCCGCCATGGCTATCTGGTGGCAGCCTATCAACTCCTGCTCCGAAACCGCAAACGCCACCACGTGCGTCCTCACCTCGTAGCGGCAGTGCCCTTCGATGCACACCGAATTCAATGGACAGCCCTCCGAGCAATCCCGCTGCAGATCGGGCGTCGTCAGGAGATCATTAGCCGCGGTTATCGGATCCGTTCCGCACTCTTCCGCGCCGTCGGTCAGCAGGATTATGGTGTACGGTCGGCAGCCTCTCCGGGGATCCGAACCGATCTCCCAGGCCAACTGGTCATACATATCAAACAGCGAGCCTCCGATCGGCGTTCCCCCGACCGCCCTGAGTTCCGGGTTGGGCTGTTCCTCGGGCGGCAGGTTTTCATCGTAACCCGGATCGCCGGGGTCGGTTTCCTCGTGATCCACCCACAAGAGAATCTGCTCGTTTGTATCCGGACCGATCGGAACCAGGATGTCCGCTCCCAGCAACGGCAAACCGCTGATCAAATCCACGCAACCTTCCAGGAGGCCGCCGCCGTAATTGATGCAAACGCGGTCGTGGACCCCGGGCTGATCGTAGTCGGGATAGTCGGCCATGATATCGCACAAACGACATTCGTCCTCAGGCGCCCACAACCCTCCGTAACCTCCGCAGCCCGCGGTGTTATTCGGGATTGCATCGCTGCACATGCACAGGTAATTCCGGCCGCTCATCTGCTGGAAACGCGCCAGCCCCCAATGCACCTCGCCGTAAGCGTTTACAATGGTGGTAACAGCGTTCTTCGCCATGAACATCCGGCTTATCAACGAGGGATCATAGTGCGGGTGTTCCAGGCTGCCGTCCCCGTAGGTGTTGTGCATCCCGTCGACCGTCGCCAACATGCTGCCCGAGGTGTCCACGATTAAATAAATCGCAGGGTTGAGATCGCCGCCCCGGGCTGGAACGGACCACAAAAACAGCGCCGCCACGGTGGCGAGAAAGAAAACCGAAAAGCGTTTCCCCTCTAAAAACCGCGCCCTGCCGATAGATTTCTCATCACATCTTTTGACCGAAACACTTGCACACTTCATTTCATTCTCCTGGAATTTTCTTAGACCCGTACACCCAACCATCGGCCTGTTACCAGGCGATGGCCCCCCACAAAAGTCATTGTCGATTCCCCAAGCAGAATCTTGAACGAAATAATAACCATCCAGCTCGTTACCTACCTCACATAAACCAACACTTTTATTCTATCCTGTCCCACGGCCCCTTGAAAGTCAAGCGTGTATTGAATACTTTGAAAAACACAGAGGACGCATGCGCTATGGGTATTTTCGTAAGCGAGGACTGACCATCGGATCGGGAGCAATAGAAAGCGTCCATAAATGGGTTGTACAGGCCCGA
>SLPX01000347.1 GCA_007131745.1 Myxococcales bacterium | reverse complement strand
TGTACTTCTATACATCGTTCGGTCGAAGAGTCTACGGTTTCCTCAGTTTCTATTGTTTCTTCGGTTTCTTTTTCTGAGGCGGACGGTGACACCGAGTCGCCGTCGGATCTGCAGGAGAAAAGAAAGACGGCAAGGATGCATGAAAAGAGGGTGAACGGACAAAGTGACTTTCTTCGTCCTTCAGTAGTAAAAGGAAAAATTCTCATCGATCCATCCTTCGCGAAAATGTCAGTTCCTGAAAAGAACTTCCTCACGCTGGAACCACCGGACCGCGAAAAGCAGGAGAAAAGAAGCCGTTATCGTGGTGGAGACGAAGATGACCCCCACGTGAGGCCAATGACGATCCAGGTTCCCCGTGAATATTTCTTTTAACGCGAGCGATATATTCACCACGGGAATGCTCGCTGTAAGCCAGTCGAGTTCGACTCCGGGAATAAATGATACGAATGCCGGGAGAATGATCAGAAACTGCAAGGGCGCGGCGTATGACTGGCCTTCCTTGAAGCTTTTTGCAAAAATGGAAATGGCCATCAGGAGAGCCGAAAAAATGGCAGCCACCGGTATGATCATCGACAAGACAGCGGCGATTTCGATGGCTCCCAGTGAAAAAGCAGTGCCTCCCATTTCCGCCAGTTCGGAAAATACCCCAATGTTTAAAGATATCGAGAGACTCACGGTCGCCAACAAGGCCGAAATCAGCGCCGCGCAAACCACCACGAGAAACTTACCCAGCACTAGAGACAACCGACTGACGGGCGCCACCAGAAGGGTTTCCAAAGTGCCTCGTTCCTTTTCACCGGCTCCAAGATCTATTGCCGGGTATGTTGCTCCCAGGAAAGCGAAGATGAGAATCATGTACGGCAGCATCTGCGCCATGAGTTTAGCGAGAGGGCCCGGGCCGGGAAGTCTTTCGGATTCAAGCTTGTACGGTCTGGCGAATCCGGTGGGGAGGCCGTGTTTCCTGATCCTTTCAGCAACCGTCTTTCGTCCCATTCCATTAAATATTGTGGAAAGTCCGCTTCGCGCGGCTTCACTTCGATCCACAGCCTGAAGATAGTAAACTTTCACATTCGCTGTGGAGTTTTCCTGCAATTCCTGCATGGTGTCTTCGGCGAATTCCACGGCCGCGACAATCTTACCGTCGCGAATAGCGGCTGTCAGGTACTCTCTTCTCTTGTCGGGATCTTGCAGGGTTTCAACCGGTACACCCAGGTCCTCAGGGGTTACGATCCGGAAGTTGGGAGGAAAAGCCTGCGACATGATGTTTCGCGCTTCAGGGTCGAATTCGTCTTCTCCCACTACCGCGATAAACTCCTTGAACAGTTGTTCCTCGTCGATTCCTTTTTCTTTCAATAACTCCGCGAATTTTCGAGGCTCGCCCCTCGTTCTTGCAAGGTCTTTTTCCGAAAGACCCGCGTTCTCGAGTATCTTGACCATCTCTGCTGCCCGGCCCACCGGGTTTGAGCGGATCGCTAGTTCTTCCACTACGTCCGGTGCTGCGTCGGGATTTATGACCAAGACATCCACTCTCTCCCTGGAGAGCTTATCGATGAAGTGGGTCATCAGTTCGGTCGTGACCCACATGAGGACCGGTATGGCCAGGGTGGGTAGTACGAGCATGAACACCAGGGTTCTGCGATCCCGCATAACGTCCAGCAGCTCTTTTCGGAAAACCGTGTTTACGGGGTTCATGCCGCCTCCTTTCCGCCGTCTTTTACAAGGGACACGAAAACATCTTCCACCCGTTTCGTTTTGGATCTGCCCAGGAGGGTTTCAAGAGGTTCATCTGCCAGGAGTCGGCCTTGGTGTATGACCCCGACCCTGTCGCACAGTTTTTCCACTTCCTCCATGATGTGCGTGGAGAAGATCACGCATTTGTTTCGTTTTCTGCAGTCTCGGACAAAATCCACGATGGTGCGCGACGTGAGCACGTCAAGGCCCGCGGTCGGTTCATCCAGCATCAACACTTCAGGGTCGTGCAGCACGGTTCTTACAATGGAAACTTTTTGTTTCATGCCCGTCGACAACTTGTCGCATCGCCGGTCGGCAAACTCGTGCATCTGGAAAAGGTCGAAAAGTTCTTTGATCCGTTTTTCTATGGCATCTCCTTTCATTCCGTTCAATCGGCCGAAATATGTAACCATTTCACGAGCGGTAAGCCTGCCGTACAAGCTTGTAGCTGTGGACATGAATCCTATTCGGCTCCTGACCCGCCGCGGCTCTTTTTTTACATCGTGCCCGCAGATGGAAGCTTTTCCCGCGGTGGGAGTGAGCATGGTGGACAAGATCCTCAAAACAGTTGTTTTGCCTGCTCCGTTTATGCCCAACAGCCCGTAGACTTCACCGAAATATGCCTTGAATCCCACGGAATCAACAGCCCTGACCTCCTTTCGTTTCGGCCCCTTGAAAACCTTGACCAGGTTTTCTGCCACTACTCCGGGTTTGAGTTCGTCACAGCCGACGCTGTTTTCGCGGCTATCCGAATCTTCCTTTTCTGCCGATAAGGTCGACATGAAGGCTCCTTTCAATTCAGGTTTCAAGCTCCACGTAAAAACGGGCTAAAGGTTTCTCCAGTGCAGAGAGTGTTTCACCCCGCGCTCTTTCGATGGCTTCCGCGCCCCGGTGAAGCTGAAACGGATCCACCCGCGGCAATCCGTTGATCGTAAGAGTGGCCAGGTTATTTCGCCTGGGCGGACGGGGTTCGGTCAGTCTCCACGGAGAACGGGAAGACAGGTGATGAAAAAGCACCCGTGAATTCGTTTTTACCCCCGCTATTCCGGGGCGATCCGCTATTCCTCCGTCCATGAAAGGCCTGCCGTTGATCCACACGGGATGAAACATCAAGGGAACCGCGCACGAAGCATGCACGGCCGGGACAAGCTCTCCACTCTGCAAGACCGCTGTTTTAAGACCTAACAGGTCAAACGCGGAGAAAGAGGCGGGAATTCTACATTCTGAAAAACAGCTTACGGGCAAAAGCTCCCGCAACATGTCACGGAATTTCCTTCCCCTGAGCAACCCCGGCCCGGGCCACGGATCCCAGAAGTCCGACCGGTGAAGTCTCAATAGGGAATCTCCTATTTCACCAGCATTCAACCCCGCGGCCCAACAACCCCCGACCAAAGCGCCTGCGCTGGACCCGGCAACGGCTGCAGGCCGAATGGACGCGCTTTCCAGCGCCTGCAACATTCCACAGTGTGCAAAAAAACCGAAAAACCCCGACGACATGACAAGGGTGAAATCATCCCGGACCAGCCATTCGGCAAGCGACAACCCGGTGTCATTTTTTTTTGCGCGGTTTCCCCCGCTTGCACCATGCATTGTTGTATTGATCGGTTTTGGGCTATTCTCCGGCATGGCCCGGAACAATAACACACTTGTCGTTTGTGGACCAATTGCCCGCGCTGCTTTTCAGTTGTTATCTCTTACACAGCGAAACCCACGATATTCCCCGAAAATAATGCTATTCGGTTCGGCGGATGTTCGGTATGCAGCACGAAGAGCGTCTGTGAAATTGTTGTAGGCTCCACCTCGCAACACTCGAAGCCATCCTCGCGGATTGTCCAACCAGGGGCTTCCATCAGTAGGAGCGCCATAATAACCATTGTGCCAGTCGTCTTCGACCCATTCCAAGACGTTGCCCGCCATGTCGCAAAGCCCCTGGTCCGTGTTTCCCGCCCATTTTTCGCAAACCGGCCATGTGCGGTTTGTGCCGCAGCCGGGTCCATCTATGTTCATCACTGCAGATTCGCAGGTGGGCGGAGTATCTCCCCATGGATATGTCCTAATACGACCCCCGGATCGAGCTGCATATTCCCACTCGGCTTCGCTCGGGAGGCGGCCTCCCGCCCATTCACAAAACTTGCGGGCCTGGTACCATGTCACGCAGTTGACCGGATGTTGTCCATGATCCGAAACGGACCAGTTACAAGGAAACACCTGTCCCGGTTCTGAGCATTCACGATCGCCGTTGCAAGCAGAATACTGATTCACCGTTATTTGTGATTTTGTCATTTGGAAAGTCTCAACCGTCACCCAGCGAATCGGATTTTCAAATGTACTTTCATAGCTGCCCATTTGGAAAGTGGACCCCGGAATCGTGATCCAGGTCAACAGCGTAAGGTCATTGTAACAACCTGAAATGTCAAAATCAGAGCAGTCGGATAGGCAAGCCAGTTGACCGCTGTTGAATCCGAAACTTGCGCACGTCTCAGATCTCAGGTCGGTTCCGTCGCATGCTTCATCATATTCCGCGATATTGTTTCCGCACTCTCCCGCCTTGAAGCATCCGCTCGTATTAAACCCCGAGCAGTCAGGCAAGCATGCAAGCACGCCGCTTCCAAGCCCCAGGCTTTCACAGGTTTCGCCTTTCAGGTCTGTTCCGTCGCATATTTCCCGGCCTTGGGCGATGTTGTCGCCGCAAAGGATCGCTCCTATCCTGTGGGACGAACAACCGGCAGGGAAAACAGAGTACAGAATAACTCCGAATGAAAAGCACAAAGCCGTTCCTGCCGAAGCTCTCATCGCGGCCTTCCTCCTGGTACCGGTTCTTTTACTAAAGAACATTTAACAATAGGTTGGTCTAAGATTATCAAAAGCAAGGAGGGAATTCAAGGATCACTCTTCTATTGAACATGCGGTCTGCGTGGGATGGAAAGCGGTTTTAGCAACTTCTCATTCTTGACGCGGGCGGGGATTCGTGGAAAGAGGAGAACAAGAGGACAATGCTCCGAGTCCATTAAGCCTAGGCCCGGCTTTTTTCTAGTAGAAATGGATGTAATCGGAAAGTGGACCGGGCATGGAGGGACGATTGACCGAAGAAACGCGGTGGAGAAACTTACCATGGTGCTATTGATCTGAGCTGAGGGGTTGGCGCGGGAAGTTGCGTGGATTGACGAATTGAAAATAGCGAGCATGGGAAACAAGGTCACGGAAAGTCATGGGGTGACGAATGAAGAAGTTTGATGGGTCGGGCCTCAGGTTGTTCGGCATAAGCGCGGAGCCTGGAAACGGCAAGACCACCGCGATCATGGAACTCGCGAAGACTTTGAAAGAGAGAGGGGTAGATTTTACCGGAGTTGCTCAGCCTGCTGTTGTGGAATCCAGGGGCAGCCGTCAAATTGTTTGGGGCTATCGTCTTTTGGACCTGGTGACGGGGGAAAGCCGTCCTTTTGCGAGGAGAATCGAAACGGACGATGGAGTAGGGAAAGGGTTCCGTTTGGATGAGGGAGGCATCGAATGGGCTGCGGTCCGGATAAGCAGGCCGGCAAAAATACTTCTTGCGGATGAAATGGGGTGGGTGGAGGCCGAGGGTCGAGGGCATTTGCCCGCGGTCATGAAAGCCCTGGGTTCCGGAAACATCTCTGCCGCGGTGTTGACGTTCCGGCCCGCGCTAAGGAGTGCTTTTGCACGAATGCTGGAGCCCATGTGCAACGGAAGTTTGACTCTTTGGAGCCCTGCTCCCGGTATGAACCCGGAGGAAAGATGGTCTCGTATATTGCTCCAAAATCATGAAGGGTGAGATGGTCCGGGGGACAGGAGCAAGGGGTTAGCCGGTATGGGACAATTCCCTAAAAAAGAAGAATAGAACTAATGAAGAGTAGCAATGGACTCCAGGGATCCCCTTCGGGCCGAAAAGCGCTTGACAACTTGGTCATGTTGCCACATGCTTGACCAGGTCGCACACAAGATTGGACCAAAGGATTGGAATCACTATGAAAGAACGCTGGAAACTCTTCATAATGTCAGCGGTTTTCGCAGCGTGCTGGTTTCTTCCCACAGACAATGAACGTTTTTGGAGTGCGTTGCACGAGAGCTTGTCGCTCGTGAAGTGGTACGCGCGTGAACACGTGATATTTTGTCTCATTCCCGCGTTTTTTATCGCAGGCGCGATCAGCGTATTCGTGAGCCAAGGCGCGGTGATGAAATACCTCGGACCCAAGGCGAAAAAGATTCTCGCTTACCCGGTAGCCGCCGTGTCTGGAACGATCCTGGCGGTATGTTCCTGCACGGTTCTTCCTCTTTTTGCCTCCATTCACAAGCGCGGCGCGGGGCTCGGGCCGGCAACTGCTTTCCTGTATTCCGGCCCGGCCATAAATGTTCTGGCAATCATCTTGACTGCTCGGGTACTCGGCCCCGAGCTGGGCATCGCCCGAGCGGTGGGCGCGGTGGCGTTTGCGGTGGTTATCGGCCTGCTCATGCACATGATCTTTTACAAGGAAGAAGCCGCGCGCCGGGCGGAGGGACTTGTTTTGATGGACGATGACGAGGAGGGCCGCGCCCTGTGGCAAGACGGCCTCTACTTCGCTGCCATGGTAGGAATTCTTGTCTTTGCCAACTGGGGAGCAGGCGAAGAGGGAGAAAGCGGCGCGTGGGCGATGATTCACTCGGCAAAATGGATCATTACCGGCCTGTTCGCCCTGATTCTTGGAGGCAGCATTGTTGCCTGGTTCAAGAAAGATGAACTGGCCTCATGGGTCGACTCGAGCTGGACCTTTGCAAAGCAGATCATGCCGCTCCTGCTGGGCGGCGTTCTTGTAGCGGGTTTTTTGCTCGGCGGACCCGGCGAAAACGGCGGCCGAGGGATCATCCCGGACGAGTGGGTCCACTCCATGGTGGGCGGGAACTCCCTATTGGCCAACTTCTTTGCATCCCTTGTCGGAGCCTTAATGTATTTCGCCACCTTGACCGAAGTGCCCATCCTGGAAGGGCTCATGAACTCCGGAATGGGAAAGGGTCCGGCGCTCGCGCTGCTGCTGGCGGGGCCCGCGTTATCGCTTCCCAACATGCTGGTCATCCGAAGCGTGATGGGGAACAAGAAAACACTCGTATTTATTGGGCTGGTGGTCCTTCTCTCGACCGCGGCCGGCCTGATCTACGGTTCGCTTTTTTGAGCATATGGACATTTACATTCAGGTTCCTTTCTGATGAAGGAGTATAGGGTCATGGCAGGAAAAAAAATCGTGGGTGGAATTTTATTGGCTTTCGTCGCTGCAAGCATAGTTTTTGTTATTTACAGAGAAGGCGTTTCAAAAGACACCCCACCCCAAAAAGTCAACATCGATCAAACCGAAAACCCCTCAGTCGTGGTTGTGTACTATTTCCACGGAAACATGCGCTGCGGTGCGTGCAGAACAATCGAAAACCTGACTAAGAGAGCCGTGGAGGAAGGCTTTGCTGATGAAATCAAGTCAGGTTCCGTAAAGTTCGTTGAGGTCAATGTAGAACAGGGCGGAAACGAACATTACGTAAAGCAGTACGGACTTTCCACACGCTCGGTTGTTGTTTCCAAACTTGAAAGCGGCAAAGAAGTCGATTGGCGCAGGCTGGACAAGGTCTGGAAGCTTCTCAGGAACCAGCAAGGTTTCATTGACTACGTACAGGGGGAAATTAAATCCTTGGTGAAAGGGGATTCATGATGTCAGGCTGGATCGCCGCCTTGGCGGCCGCCTTGTGGCTGGGCATCCTGACTTCGATAAGTCCCTGCCCACTTGCCACAAACCTCGCTGCTGTTTCCTTCGTCGGTCGCAGAGTGGACCGCCCCGTCACTGTTTTCCTGAGTGGGCTATTGTACACGTTGGGCCGGGTGACCGCATACACCCTGCTCGGTGTCCTGCTCGTCCATGGTCTGATGTCGGCTCCTTTCCTTTCGCACACCTTGCAGAAATACATGAACATATTTCTCGGCCCGCTGTTGATATTGGTGGGGATAGTTTTGCTTGAGCTTTTCGACTTCAGTTTTCTTAGCTCGAGTATTGGAGCGTCACTTCAGGAAAAAACAAAAAACAGCGGAATCTGGAGCGCTGTCTTGTTGGGTTTTGTGTTCGCCCTGGCGTTTTGCCCCGCGTCCGCAGCCATATTTTTCGGTTCGCTCCTGCCTATTGCGTTGTCACAAGAATCCGGCATCACCATACCGGCGGTCTACGGTCTGGCCACCGGACTGCCGGTTCTCGTCTTCGCAGTCCTGCTTGCCACCGGAGTAAACAAGGCAGCCGCTGCATTCAATCGTATAAAATCATTTGAACTGAGGGCAAGACAAGTCACCGGAGTGGTTTTCATCTTGGTGGGAATCTATTTCTCCCTGGT
This sequence comes from Myxococcales bacterium, assembly GCA_007131745.1. The sequence continues at coordinate 4,335 of SLPX01000347.1, read as the reverse complement.
CAACATTTTCGGTGTATCCCTCAGGTAGAGCCTTTCCCAGCCGAAGAAGTTCAAAAAATTCTTCCCAATTAGTCATCCGGATTTCCTGAGCAGGGAAGAACATTCTGGGCGGGTGGACGTGTCGCGATTTGACAATGGCAAGCGAAAAAGATTCGTCCCGGCAGATGCATTCAAATCCATTTCAGTTACATTGAAACCGGGAGTTTTCTTATTCGCCGGGTTCTGCTAGAAAAAGGATTCTTGAAAAAAACAACCGGAGGTAGGCCGTGTTTACCTGGGATGTAGATCCTGTTTTATATGACGGAATAATAACCATTCGATACTACGGGTTGATACTTGGGCTGGTCCTGGTATTGGGTTTCGTGGTCTGGCGGTGGCAGATGAGAAGGGGAGGGCATGACGAGGAGATCATCGGCCAATTCGTAGTCTACGGGGTGCTGGGCGTACTCGCGGGTTCCCGCCTGGGTCACTGCATCTTTTATGATTTTGATCGTTGTTTCAATCCGGTGACGAATGTCTTCAAGGTTTGGGAGGGAGGGCTTGCCAGTCACGGCGCCACGATCGGGTTGGCATTGGCGCTTGCATTGTTCGCGTGGCGCAAAAAGCTTCATGTTGCCGAAACCACGGATCGTTTCAGCATGTGTGCCGCCATCGGCGCCATTTTGGTGAGGGTCGCCAACTTCATAAATTCCGAAATTGTGGGCGCGGAAACCGGCGGAAACTGGGGTGTCAGATTTCCCAGGTATGACAGGGTTCCCCTTGCCGAAGTGCCGCTCAGACATCCCAGCCAGCTTTATGAGGTAGCACTGGGGCTTATCGTGTTGTCGGTGCTGTTTTTGACGGATCGCCATTACGGAGAAAAGAGGCGCCGGGGTTTGTTGTCCTCGCTTTTTTTGATCACCTATTTTTGCGGAAGATTTGTCGTGGAGTTTTTCAAGGAGCGCCAGGTGCTCGCTACGGATTCTTTTCTTACAATGGGGCAGTGGCTCAGCTTACCGGGTATTGCAATCGGAGGTTACTGGTTGTTTCGAGTTCTTCACGATCCTGCTCCGCGGACAATTGACACCCGTGACTCGAAAGTGTCCTCTTCCGCGGGTAAAGAGAAAGCAACAAAATCTTTGTCATCCCGAAAAACGGGCGGCGCGGGGGCGGGAGGGAAAAAGACAAAGAAATCCGGCAAGGGATCCGGAAAAAAATCGGGCAAGGGATCAAAGAAAAAGTAAGGGCTGAAGCGGACCCGCCGTTAAGTCTTCAGGGGCCGTAGACCACGTCTATGTTCGGGGGAACAAGGGACCCCGTAAGCCATCCCTCCATCGCGGTTTCGTTAAAGAAATGGCGCCTGAAAAAGGCGGATGCCAGGGTGTGCAGTGAAGCGCTGACCTCGTCCGGGTCCGCTGTTCCCGGGTCGCACATTCCGCACACCGTACAACTCGATGTGTCGTCAACAAAATCCATGTGGTCCGCGCCCAGAAAATCCCATTGCGCTTTCCATGGCGCGGACTGCGCGGCTTCGTAGAACGCGATGAAATTTTTTCCTTCGGGCGCGCAAGCCTGGCCGAAACCCGAAGCTGTCGCGTTGACTGTCTCACCCGCAAAACCCACGGGTATTGTCGCGTTTTGGAGTTCATGCGGCAAAATATCGGGGTTTGTTTCGGAATACCCCATCGGACCACCCCCCTCGTTGACCGGATCGATTCCGAAAAGCGCGGTTATTCTGCTGTCCCTGTGTGCGGCCATGGTGCTTACCTTGCCTCCCAGGCTGTGACCCATCGCGCCGATCAAACTCGAATCTATATCCCCCGCGATCGGGCCGGACGGATCCAGTGCCCAGTCCAAAACCGCGGATACGTCCGCTGCCATTGCCACGTGCGATACGCTGAAAAGTGATGCGGGTGGATCGCTTCTTATATAGACAAAACCGTGCGATGCAACCCTCTGCGCAAGATCGTCGTATCGTCGCGATTCAAGCTGAAAGCCCGGCAGGAATACGATGACCGGCGATCGCTCGCCCTCGCTCTTTTGGGGGATGTAAACCTTTACCGGGATGTTACGGCCGTCTCTTGTCACGGTGGCTTCGATGGAATCCAGACCATAAGGTCCCGGTCCGTCGGGATCGTGGGACGGCACGGGTTCAGCGTCCGTCATCATTCCGTCCTGGATAAAACCGTCGATGAATTCCCCCGAATCAACGAACGAAGAGTCTACTTCCGGTCTGGAGTCTGCGAAAGAAGCGTCAAGACTGTGATCCGTCCCGGAATCTTCGCAACCCGGCAAGGCGAAAAAAAGCAGTAAAAACAATGATGTGGGGATCGCCACCCCCTTGATTTTGTATCTCCGGTCGGTGTTCGACTTGTCTTTTCCGGTCAAGATGTCCATCGTCTTCTCCAATTCACTTCTACCCGATTCTTGCATAGCAAAAAAGGATTTTTTGTCAAACGGAAATTTTTCTAAAATGGTTAAGGTAGTTTTCCTGGAGTTCCCGAATGTTCTTCGGTTCCGGGTTGTTCGTCCGGAATTTTTGGGTTGGAAAGAATTCAGCAGGAGAAAGTTTCAGCGGCCGATTGGATTGGAACTGTGATCAATCATCACAAAACGGCATCACTTCAACAGGCATGGTAGCGTCGATCGTAGTCCCGTCTCCGAGTTGACCCATATGGTTCCATCCCCAGCAATGGATCTTGTTTGCCGAATCCAGCGCACAACCGTGGAAGCCGTTTTCATCAACTTCAATAATATCGGACAATCCCTGTATTTTAAGTGGAACCGAGCTGTAGGGTAGATCCGTTTCTCCTCCGAGCAAACCCCTTTCATTTATGCCCCAACACCATACGCTGCCTTCGGAATCCAATGCACATTGACTCTCTTGCGTAATGCCGACAATACCGGTCAGGTTCTTCACTCGTACCGGCGCCATTCTTTGTTCCGTTGTTCCGTCACCGAGTTGGCCTCGTTTATTACATCCCCAGCACCATACGCTGCCCTCATTATCAAGTGCACAGGTATGACACCATGCCGCGGAAATCTGTATTACATTTTCCAGCCCCGACACCCGTACAGGTTCAGTGCTGTCGTTTGTAGTTCCGTTACCCAGACCCGCAAATTTGTTGTTGCCCCAACACCATGGCCTGTAACTCGAATCCACCGCACATGTGTGATACGCGCCCGCGGACACCGCTTTCGCGCCGGCGGGAAAATCCGCCCTTACCGGCACCCTGCTCATCTCGGTTGTTCCATCTCCCAACTGGCCCGAATCGTTTCTGCCCCAACACCATATCAAACCCTCCGAATCCAATGCACAGGTATGATCCAACCGAGACGAAATATCTACCGCTCCTTCCAGACCGTGGACCTGCACCGGAATGTAACGATTATGCAGCCCGTTTCCCAGTTTGCCGTATCTGTTTTCTCCCCAGCACCAGGCAGTGCCATCTTCGAGAATTGCACAAGTATGATAGCTTGATGCCTTTACGACCCGCACTCCCGTCAGTCCGAACACTTTTGCCGGCACGGCGGTGTTTTTCATTGCTATATCTCCGGTGCCGAGCCGGCCCCAGCCGTTATTACCCCAGCACCATGCTCCGCCTTCCGAATCCACCGCGCAAGTGTGAAATGCTCCAACGGAAATTTGCACCGGTGTTTTTATAACGCCTCCTTCGCAGATTTCAGGCGACCCCGGACCCGAACTCCCGCACCCGGACAGCGAAGTCAAAAACACGCAGAACAGGAATAAGGTTCTATTGCTGTATCCTATAGTGAATCCATCTCCACCCAAAGCCCGGCACATTAAACACCTCCTCAGAACCCCGCCACGTCTACAGGTTGCCAGTAGGACTCGAAGCTTCCGTCTCCGAGCTGGCCGAATTCGTTCCATCCCCAGCACTTAACTCCACCAGGTGTTAGAAACACGCAAGTATGAGTTCCTCCGGCTGATATCGCAGCGACTTCCACCAAAGCCGGTAACAAAAAAGATGATTCAGGCAAAGGAACAGCGCTGTGATCCAAAACATCCAAGGGCCAGCGAATCTGCTCGTATTCGTTGCTTCCCCAGCATGAAACTTTCTGATTTGCGAGCAGAGCGCATGTATGGGACTCCCCCGCGGAAACCGCCTTGGCTTCCCCCAAATCAAGAGCGGGTTCAGGAGCGGCCGAATTCTCCGTGGTTCCGATTCCGAGCTGACCCGATTCGTTTCCCCCCCAACACCATACCCCTCCACTCGAATCCAGTGTGCACGTATGACGCCCGCCCGCGGTTATCATCTCAGCGTCATGCAAACCCGTAACCTCGACCGGAACCGGCGAATTCTCCGTTGCGTCGAACGAGTCTCCGCCGCCGAG
>SLPX01000059.1 GCA_007131745.1 Myxococcales bacterium | reverse complement strand
TGGAATGTGCAACTAAAAGCCGCTTTGTCTTCCTGCCGGTGGATGAGAAATCGATTCTTGTTTCTTTCTCTCTCCCGACTCTCCGCATTTCGGCCAATTGCTCGATCATGCGCCCCGCTTCATCCATGCGCCCCTTGGCTTTAGATGTTCGCGCCTTGGGGCCGCTTTGCAACCATTCAATTTCACGGTTCACCTTCGATGCAAGGGATGCCTCTTCCTTTTTCATGCTTTCAAAGATCTGCTCGCGTTTTTGGATAAACCCGCTGTATGTCCCTTCGACCGAAAACAGGCCTCCAGGGTAACGACGATCCAACTCGATCACCCGGGTGGCGGTGTTTTCCAGGAAAGCCCGGTCATGGGTCACAACCACGGACGCAAAATTGCTCTCAATGAGCAATTTCTCCAGCCTTGACACTCCTTCCAGGTCAAGGTGGTTGGTGGGTTCGTCCAAGATAAGTACGTCAGGTTCCTTGAGCAGAGCGCGTCCGATTGCAAGCCTCTTTTTCCAGCCGCCCGAAAGCGTTCCGACTTTTGCCTGCCTGTCGTCGAAGCCCATGATGCTCGAGATACCGCCCACCAAGCCGGAATGGGCCGCGTCCAAACCTCCGATTCGGCCATCCGGAATCGGTGCATGCTCAAGGAGATCCTCTTCAACGGTAAGCTCATCCCGGAACACAGGTTCCTGTGGAACATATCCGACCCTGAGACCCTTCTGTGCGATGCGTTTTCCCGAATCCGGAACAATTACTCCGGCCATGACCTTGAGCAGCGTGCTTTTCCCCGTTCCATTGGCTCCAAGAATTCCGATTCTCTCGCCGGGATTTACAAACAGGTCGATTCCCTCGAAAAGCGGCTGATCCAGGAAAGTGTGACCGATATTTTTACATGCCAGGAGCGCGGTCATTCTGCTCTCTACTCATGATTCTGATTTGTCTTTCATCGCCTTCGATAAAATATCCCCGAGAGTGCCCATGCCCGCCTCACCGGCCCTTTGTTGACCGCTCCTGAACTCATCCAACACAGCGTCTTGTTCTTCCTTTTCCCTTGCCACCGCAGCAGAGGCAAGCGAGATCCGACGCTTTTCGTAATCAATTCCCATGATCTTGACATCCAAGTCCATTCCCTCGGACACAACCTCTTTCGGATGGTTTATCCGCTTTTCTCCCCCTAGTTCGGATATGTGAACCAAACCCTCGACTCCTGGAGCAACTTGGACAAAAGCTCCAAAAGGTTGGAGCCGTGTGACGCGGCCGGCTACCACCTGCCCCTCCCGCAATACTTTGATCGCCGCCTCCCATGGATGCTCTTGCAAAGACTTGAGGCTAAGGGAAACTTTTCGAGTCTTCTGATCGATGTTTTTGACCTGCACCCGGATCTTCTGCCCCACATGCAGGATGGAAGCAGGATCATCCACCCGGTCGTAAGCCATCTCTGAAACATGCAATAACCCTTCTATTCCTCCGATGTCTACAAAAGCTCCATATGGCCTCAAGTTGGTCACCACACCATCAAACACCGCCTCGGTTTCAACAGCCGCCCATAGTTCTTTGGCTCTTGCCTCGGCTTCTTCTTCAAGCAGTGACCTTCGATCCAACACGATGTTGCGCCCTTCTTCTTCCACCCGCGCAACCCTGAACAAAAACGTCTCGCCGACAAACACCGATGGATCCTCAACATAAGCATTGTTCAGCCGGGATATCGGGCAAAACGCATCCAGACCCATGAGCGAAACCTTGACCCCGCCCTTAACCGCTTCCTTGACTTTTCCCTCCACAGGGATCCGACTCTCCACCGCGTCGATGAGTGAAGACACTGCCGCCTCTTTTCCAGCTCGTCCTTCAGACGAAGCTCCAAGCCTTTTAGCGCAGTGGACCGCGCCATCACGGATCCGAACCACGTAGCATTCGATCTTGTCACCCTCGGACAAAGACTCGCCGGCCTCAATGAGTTCGGCCTTTGCAATCACCCCGTCGAGCGTGACGCCCAAGTCCAAAAAAACGTTCTCCTCCCCCACTGCCGTAATAACTCCCTCCACCTTCATTCCCGGCTCCAACCTAGGTGTTTTCTTGAAGGATGCTTCCAGCATTTTTTCGAAATCATCATCTCGATCCATTGTGTTCATTTTTTCATCGCCTTTCTCTGCTTCCTTTTACCGCTACCTCTTTTCAGAATTTGAGGCGCATTCGTCAAGACAAAACTCGATATAGCGGGTTTTGAAATCCACTCTTCACAAAGTTCGTCCGTTTTGCCTTGAAAACATGAAAAAATCTTTCATATATAAGACGTTGTTCAATTTCTTTTGTTCGCGTGAAACACCGGACCGCGGGACCACGCATCCGGAAAACTTCGAACGGATAACAATGAGCGCCGAATCCAGACACTCTCCATCCGAATCAGTCCATTCGTTTTTAAATCTCCCGGCAATCGGCCGCGTAATCGTTGCGCTTTCGCTGTGTTTTGCCGTTGCGACCTCGTGCAATTTCAACCCCTCGGCAGAAAAGTCGAACAGGCAAAAACCCACAACTCAAACCAGCGACTATGAAACCGGGCATTTTCAAGGCGCCGGCAGAGACAAACTTGATTCTGCCAATCAAGAGTTTGCTTTCCAACGGTCCGCTCCACTAGAGGGTGAATTCGGCAAGGATGGAAGTTTCATAGACATCACCATTATTCACACCGGTGATGAACACGGCTGGCTAAAGCCGGTGCAGCCGCCCGGAAAGAACAAGATACAGGGTGGAGCTGCAAATTTTCGGAGCTGGATATTCGAGCGGGAAGAATATGATCCCGAATCGCATTTACTTCTTTCATCGGGCGACAACTGGACCGGCGCCGCTGTTTCAACCTGGCATGAAGGCAGACCCATGGTCGAAGCATTCAACCTCATGGGCTATGACGCAATCGCTGTCGGAAACCACGAATTCGATTTCGGCCGCACCGCAATGCTGGAGCGGTTCGCCGAATCATGGGCGCCCTACCTTGGCGCAAACATCATTCAAGCCGGAACGAAGGAACCCGCGTTTTTCGCACGCCCTTATACGATAACGGAAAAGCAATCCGTCAAAATCGGAATCATCGGGCTGGCCAACAGGGAAACTCATTCGGGCACTCATCCACTTTTCGTCATGGACCTGGATTTCACGGATTACGCGGAAACCCTGGAAAAATACGTACCGATGATGAGGGATGAAGGCTCGGAAATCGTAATCGTGCTTGCTCACGAATGCAGGAAAGAACTCAAGGAAGC
>SLPX01000299.1 GCA_007131745.1 Myxococcales bacterium | reverse complement strand
TCCCTCCAATCGTGATGATCACTGCAACAGGCCGGCATTTCAGGATTTTGGTTTCTCTCCGAGGGCGCCAACCTTGTTCTTAACCGGTTGTCGGTTTCTTTTTTGCAACCGCCTGCCGGAAGTACGAAGGAACACGCGCATATCACGGAAAAACAAATAAACTTTTCCATCATATGATCTCCAAATCCGGCGAATCCGCGGAATCCAACGAATCGAATGAATTGGATGAGTCGGATGAATCCCTTATGGACGCGCATTATGATTGCAAATTAGCAAAGAAAAGCTCCCGCGGTCAACGGGTCAACGGTGTTGGTTTTTGTGGCATCCCGGTTTTGTTTTGTTTGATGAGGCGGGCGGGAGAATCACTCGACCGTGACCGACTTGGCGAGGTTCCTGGGTTGGTCCACATCGGTTCCCTTGTGATCCGCGATGTAGTAGGCCAGGAGTTGGAGGGGAACGACGTAGAGAATCGGCTGCAATTCATCCGGCACGTTGGGAACGAGGAACAGGTCATCGGCCAAAGCGCCGATCCGGTTGTCTCCCTGGGTGGCGATTGCGATGATTTTTCCTTCCCGGGCGCGCACTTCCTGCAGGTTGTTGAGGATTTTTTCGTACGCGGATCCGGAGGGTGTGAGCACCACGACCGGCAGGTCTTGGTCGATCAACGCTATGGGGCCGTGTTTCATTTCTCCAGCGGGGTAGCCTTCAGCGTGAATGTAGGAAATCTCCTTCAGTTTCAGCGCTCCTTCCAGCGCGATGGGGTAGTTGATTCCCCGCCCGAGGTAGAGGAAGTCGCTTCGATGTGCATACCGCCTTGCTATGACGTTTAGTTGCGCGCCCTGCTGGATTATGGAGTGAATGTGCGCGGGGATCTGGAGGAGCCCTTCCAGGAGGTCGCGCGCCCGGGATTCGGAGAGGCGGCCGGTTCTTCGCCCCGCGTGGATCGCGAGACACGCAAGGGCCGTGAGTTGGGTGGTGAAAGCCTTGGTCGAGGCCACGCCGATTTCCGGCCCCGCGTGGGTGTATAAAGCTCCGTCGGAGAGTCGTGGAATCTGTGAATCCACCACATTGCAGATCGAAAAAATCTTTGCGCCCTTGGCTTTTGCCTCCTTGAGAGCCGCCAGGGTGTCGGCTGTTTCGCCTGATTGGCTTATGGCCAAGAAAAGATCGTTCTTTCCGATTAGCGGGTCGCGGTACCGAAACTCTGAACCCAGGTCGACTTCAACGGGTATTCGGGCCAAGCCTTCTATCAGGAATTTTCCCACCAACCCAGCGTGGTATGAAGTCCCGCATGCAACTATGAAAACGCGGTTCAGCGATTCGGTGTCGATCTCGAACCCGTCCAGGAACACGTCGGATTGCTCGACCGAGACGCGGCCTCGCAAGGTGTCGGCCACGGCCTGGGTCTGTTCGCTGATCTCTTTCAGCATGAAGTGTTTGTAACCCTCTTTTTCAGCCATGACAGGTGACCACGTGATGGTCTTTGTATCCCTTTTTGTCTCTCTTGAGTTTTCATCCAGGATGGAAAAACCTCCGGCCGAGACGCGGACCGTGTCGTTGTCTTCAAGGAAAACCATTTCTTTCGTGTACGGCAAAATCGCGGGTATGTCGGACGCTATGTAGTTGCAATCTTGGCCCACCCCCAGGATGAGCGGGGAAGAGTTCTTCGCACAAAAAACCTCTTCGGGAAATCCATCCACCAGCATGGCCACGGCCCAGGTTCCCTGCACTTTTTCCAGCGCCAGTCGAAGGGCTTGATGTGGATCATCTGTTCGTTCGAGTTCTTCTTCCACGAGATGGGCAAGGATTTCTGTGTCGGTTTCGGAAAAGAATTTGCGGCCTTTCGCAAGAAGGGTCTCCTTCAAATCCAGGTGGTTTTCTATTATGCCGTTATGTACCAGCACAGTCCGGCCGATTTTGTGCGGATGCGCGTTTTCCTGGGACGGCCTGCCGTGTGTGGCCCACCGGGTGTGGCCGATGCCCACATCGCCTGCCAATGGATTACGGCGAAGCTCTTCTTCCAAACATCTCAATTTTCCGGTCGCCCTGACTACCTGTGATACGGCCGATACGGTGTCGGCCTTTGATGCATCGTTGCTTCCGCCCGTTTTGAAAACCGCCAACCCGGCCGAGTCATAGCCCCTGTATTCCAGCCTCCTGAGTCCGTCCATCAACATAGGCGTCGAGTTTTCTTTGCCTGCATAACCTACGATTCCACACATTTTGTTTCTCTTTTCGCTTTGTCGTTGAAACCTACGACCCGGCCCGCCATTTTGAGCGGCCCCGGATTTTGTCTTGTTTTCTCAATTCGAATCTGGTCGAATATACACTGCTGGATCGTTGGAGTGAAAAAGAAAATCCTTTTTTCCGGTTATGGGTATAGTAAAGAGGTAAAAAGATGAAGAAGATTTGTTTCATTTCGGGTGTTTTGTTCATGTTCAGTGTGTTCGGCTGCCGGGGCGGGAAGATCTTGTTCGACGAACCTGTTTGTGGAAACGGAATTTTAGAGCGGGGAGAGGATTGCGACGGAGACGACTTGGGAGGAGCTACGTGTGAAAGCTTGGGGTTGGGAGAGGGAGAGCTTGGATGCACCGACTCTTGCACTTTCGACACGAGTGATTGCGAAATCCAAGCTGTTTGCGGAAACGGAATTTTAGAGCAGGGTGAGGATTGCGATGGCGACGACCTGGGAGGGGCTACGTGTGAAAGCTTGGGGTTGGGAGCGGGAGAGCTTGGATGCACCGACACGTGTACTTTCGACACGAGCGATTGCGAGATCCAACCCGAATGCGGAAACAACGTGCGAGAGGGAACCGAGGTGTGCGACGGAACCGACCTGGACGGAAAAACATGCGAGGACTTCGACTACGAGGGAGGCGACCTGAGTTGCCTTGAAGACTGTTCGGGGTTTGATTTTTCCGAGTGCAAAGAAGAAGAAGAGGGTTTTTGCGGCGACGGGATTATTAACGGCGACGAGGAGTGCGACGGCGACGACCTGGGCGGAATGGAAACCTGTGCGGATTTCGGCTGCAGGAGCGAAGGCGTGGTGACTTGCACTGAAGATTGCACCTTTGATATTTCGGATTGTTTGTCAGGGCATGATGAATCCGGAGACGGAATAGACGACAATTGCGACAACTGCCCGGGGTATTACAACCCCGACCAGGAGGATACGAACGGAGACGGGGTGGGAGATGTGTGTGAAGCACCCGGAGATCACGACTTGATCTCTTCCATCGTGGTGTTTGATCCCTTCCTGGATGATGAAGATTCCTGGTCTCAGTGGCTGGATGGAACATGGAATTACGGAGGAGATATTGTTTCAGGGTCACGGTCGGGCGCGGGATCCAATTATTTGCATGATCACCCGCTTCCCGACGGCCCATATGCAGTGGAAGCAACATTTTACTATGCTGAAAGTGCATGGGCTCAAAGCAATTGGGCAGGCGTGATCTTTGCCGTTCAGAATCGTGATTTGCCGTCTTTTTCAGGATATAACTGCATGATGGAGCGCGAATCTCAAAACCTTGGAATATGGCGGAGACCCGGCTCCGGGAGTTGGACTCAACGAGTCGGCGCGGATGTTCAGACCACCGCGACCGACGACCAGTGGAGAAAAATCCACCTGTTTTACGACGGGGACGGATTGACTTGTATTTATCTCGATGAAACCGGCGCTTTCGAGATGATCGAACTCCCTGGAAATCTAACCGCTGACGACCTGACCGGACAAGCCGGGTTGCGTGTTTTTAATGAAAGAGCAGTTTTTACGTCTTTTGTAATTTATGAATAGACCTATCCTTGCGCGGTTTCCGGCCATAGTTTATAGATGGAGTCCATGACGGGAGTTTGCCGGACGCGGTATCAGGCCGCGCCGAGCGTTCGACCCGGTTGGCAATATCAGGAGGAACAGAGTGGAGGATCCTGGAAGAAAATGGGGACGCATTGAAGTCCTCGGCCTTGTCGCGGTCATTACGATCGGGCTGGGTCACCTGGTTATGGGAATCGGAGCGTACGGCCTGTGGGATCCGCCCGCGGAATGGAAAGGCTCGATCACCAGAAGAGATATCACGAGGAAAGAAGAAAAACCGGGTGCACGCAAAGCCGTCACGACAGAGAGGGTGACCGAGATCGATCTGGCGGAGAGTGCCAGGAGGGAATTAGAGGAGCGCAAGAAGGGCGAAGCCGGAGACGAAAAAGAAACCGGTGAAACAGCGGGTGAAAAAAAAGAAAAGAACACAGGGGGTGAGGGTACACTCGGTCCACCGATGCAAGGCTGGATGATACGCACAGGATTGCGGGTTTTCGGAGTTCATGATTGGGCGGCCCGGTTGCCTTTTGCGCTGGCGGGTTTGCTCGTCACGGTTCTTGTCTACTTGTTGGGGACATGGATGTTCGGATGGTTCGCGGGGTTGGTATCAGCTTTTGTCTTGCTGGGTTTCCCGGGGTTCTTGTTCGATGCCAGGTTGCTCACATCGAACATGGACGCCACTCTTGCATTGACCCTTGCGGTGGGTGGGTTTGCGCTGTTTTTTTGGGAACGCTCCGGGAAGGTTGTGCGCACAACGGGAGCGCTTGCGGCTACAGCCGGGATGGTGATGGGGTATTTTGCAGCGGGCGCGGTTTTGGGGGTTTTGCTGCCTTGCCTGGTCGCGCTTACAGCCGTGGCGGCCGTTTTCCTTTCTAAACGTCAAGACATGGAGAGAAAAACCCGGTGGGTTTACATCTTTTCCATGGGCTTGTTGGCCGCGGTCGTCGTTGGTCTCACAATCCAGACACAGGTTGAGATCCGAGATCCGCAGGGGTATTCTTCTTTTTTAGGAGCAACTCCGCGGCACGCTACGACCGTTGCAAGCTATGAAGGCATCACCACTCCACCATCGCGGCCGGTGATGTTTGATGCGCTCGTAAGGCACGTTGCCTATTCAACGTTTCCATGGGTTGGGTTGTTGCCGATAGCTTTGGTCCTTGGAGTCGGGTTTCTTCGCGGCCGCTCGATTTCCAAGGTTAAAGACAAGGAAGCCGATCCCGAAGCGAAAGGGGAGAAGGAGGAGGAAATTTCGGAAGGACGCGAATCGGAAAAAGAGGCCCCAACGAGTGAGAACGGTCTCAGATTTTACGGAGGAGTTTGGCTTGCAACGTGGGCCGCGTTCACCATGTTGCTTTGCACTTACTGGGTGGTCAGGTTCGCGGACATCAAATTCCTGGGTTTGCCCGCGCTTGCGCTGGCGTGCGGGGTGACCACGATCGGCTTGGGCCGAAGCAACTCTCAGAGAAGAACGGCGGCCTTAGTGACGGCGCTGTTTATCATCGCCATAGTGATTCGTGATTTCGTGGGCTTTCCCCAGGCGCTGATACAAAGCGGGATCAATTACAACATAATTCATCCGGAAACGGTTTCCATGAGGCGGCCGATTGTCTTGTTCGGCTTCTTGTTTATCGCTTCCTTGATGGTTTTGATGATTCTAAGGCCCAAAGAAAAGATTTTACAATGGCCGGAATCGCTTCCCGAATGGTTGTGCGCTTCAGATATTTGGAAACAAATGGAAAAACTACGGAGTTGGCGTTGGCTGAAAGGTCGCCGCCTGATCCTGGGAGCGCCCGCGGCTTTTCTTTCCGGTTTCGGGCTTTCACTTTTCAGTTTTGTCGTTTTGTTGATGTACTGGATACTTGAAACCATTCTCTATCCCTTGTGGCTGTTGGACAACATTGAAAAGGGGGAGCGGTTTAGACCGTCCGCTCTGTTGTTTCCCGGAGACGATCTCAAGTGGTTCGGAGAGCTTGCCGGGCGCGTGGTTCTCGAGAAAAACGCTGTAGGGAAAGGGAAGTTTATTGACAAGGCAGGCGCCGTGTTCAGGTTGTCGTATTGGGGGATCGTGGTGGCGTTGGTGGCCGTGGTGTGGAGCTTGAGGCTTCTGGCCAGGTGCATGTTCTTGATTTTCGTGGGACTTCCTTTCTACGTGGCAGCCCGGCTTCTGCGGATGCTCATCCCTTACCTTTCAAGGTTTTTCGTGTCCGTGGAAAAAGCCCGGTCAAAAGAAAAGGCCGGCGAGAAAGACGATAAAGCGCAAAAGAAAAAGCCGGGCAAAAAGAGTGACAAGGTTGCTCCGGGTCAGTTCGCTGAAGTCAGGCACTGGGCCGTTATGCTGCCTTGCCTGGTGGCGCTTTCTTTTACTTACTGGTCGGGGCACAGGCTTTTGAAATCCCTTTCTCCTCATTTTTCTCACAGGGCGGTTTTCGAAAGATTCGTGGAAGCGCGCGGGGACGAAGAAGATGTTCCATTGGCGGTATACAAGATGGAAAGCCGAAGCGCGGATTTTTACAACGCGGGAGCCATGATTTCAGAAACGGAATTGATCAAACGTTATCCCCACGGACGGCCCCGCGTCGATCCCCTCGTAGCCTACTTGGCCGAGCCTCAAAGGGTTTTCGCTCTCACGGATGTTTCACATCTCGGCTCGCTGGACACGGATGCACGGCGGGCAGGGGTTAAATACCATGTGCTGGACGCGGACAGCCAATGGTTCCTCCTCCTCTCAAACGAACTCGGGCCGGGTGAAACTGATATGAATCCACTTCTGGAAATTGTTTCCGACACTCCACCGAAAAACGTGGGGCGACGGATAGGAGCAGTTTTCAAAGAACCCGCGTCCAAGGCTGAAGAAGGCGACCTGGAATTGCTTGGAGTGGAAATGCCCGCGGAAGTGTACAAGGGTCATGAATTTCCCGTAACGCTTCACTTCGCGGTCCGCTCCGATATCAGAGGACAATGGAAGATATTCATCCATTTCGACGGGCCTGGGCCGAGGTTCTTCGGAGACCACGATCCCGTGGACGGCAAGTACGGAACCCGGCACTGGACCAAGGGAACGTACATCACGGACCCGTACGTTGTGCCTGCGCACCACACGAGCCGGGTTTCCACGCCATCGGGCGTGTACCGGGTGTGGATGGGTTTTTTCAGGGGCGATACGCGCATGACGGTAATGGAAGGTCCGAAAGACAACGCGAATCGTGTTGACCTGGGAACGGTCCGCGTGCGCAACAAGCCTCTTGCGAGCTGCAGATGAGAAAGTTTGAATTTACCGGCAAGCGCGCTGCAATGATCAGCGCATTGATTTGCCTTGCAACAGCGGGAGGTTGCATGTCACTGGATGGCGGCGCGGTGGAGGTGAAATGGGTCATCCGAGATACCACCCAGAGGGCGCGCAAGTGCAATGATGTCGGAATCGGATATATCCGCCTGAGCATCATCAGTGGAACAGATGACGGGGAAGAGGACCTTTGCTTGAGTCCGGATATCGATGTCGGGCGTTGCACCTTTGATTGCACTGTAGGCAATGGAGATGTGCCGTTTAAGATACCCGAGGGCTGGTACCATTTCGGACTGACCGCCCTGGACAATGAACGCCGCGTGATATCCCCGGAAAAGATTTCTATCCCTCCCCCCATTCACCGCCGCGTTCTTCACGGCGAAATACTTGACCTCGGAGTGTGGCAGATCACGGCCAATTTATCGGAAAAATGATCGCATTTCTTTTATTCGTCCAATGAAAGTGGGGGCATGGGACCAAGTGAGGGTGTTGGAAGCTTGAAGTCTACGGGCAAAAACGGGTCTTCCGGGTTTGCAAAGTAGCGGTATGCGAACGCGGAACCCATGACGCGCTTTGTATAATGCCGTGTCTGGTCGAACGGAATCAACTCGACGAATTCGTCCAATTCAAGTTCTTTGTGTCTCTTGATCCATCGCACCAGCCGGTTTTCGCCTGCATTGTAGGAAGCCACTGCGGGCACCTTGGATCCCTCGAAAGAATTCAAGAGATACCTGAGATACCTTGCTCCTATGGGCACGTTGATCTGAGCGTTTTTCAACGAGGCGGCATTCACCCGTAGGTTCATGCCCCGGGCGAAACGTTCGGCCGTGGGCACGAGGAGCTGCGTGAGGCCGATCGCGTTCGCTCGTGAAACAACGACCGGGTTGAAAGCGCTCTCTTCCCGCATCACCGCAAAAAGCAGTTCAACCGGAATATTGAACCGGGACGCGGCTTCACGCACCAGGGGTCCATACGCGTTGGGATAAGCGAGTTCCCACTTTACGTAGCTCTCCCCATCGGGCGGGGTGGACATGAAGTCACTGAGCAGGTGCCGGGGCGTCCAGTGGGAGAGGTTGTAAAGGCCGGCGGAGTCCAGCAAAGCGACCGCGGCCCATAACCGTCTTTCGCTTTTCTTGTCCAACTTGATTCCGCGGGCGGCCGAGGGAGGACCCTGAAAGATCCGGATTCCCACTGAGCGGAGTTCGGCCAAGGCCTCATTTCCCAACCCCATTCGGGCGTTCTCCACGGCCCGCAAGAAACCGGGTTCCCTGAAAACCGGATCCTCGCCCATGTTGGAAAGCAGGTCCCCAATGGATCCTCGCTTAATCTTCCGGCGTTCATCGACAAAGGTTTTCAGCCTCGATTCATCAAGGTTTCGAAGACGGCCCGACGCCAACCATGCATAGTAGGTGAGGGGGTGGTTTTTCAAAACTGCTTCGTATTTCAAAAGGGCTTTTCCCTTGTGACCTTTTTTCTCCAGGACCCTGGCCGTCCAGTAGAGCATGCGGCCCTCGGCGTGAGGACCGGTTTCCTCTTTTCTTATCGCCCTTCCCCATTGCAGAAGACGCAAACTCTCTTTCATGTCGCCCTTGAGATATGCTTCGCGAACCAGCCGCCACATAGCCACGGGGCGCATGTCTCCCTTGGGGTATTTTTCAATCAGTGTCTTGTATGTTTCGGTCGCCTTGTCGGGTTGGTCGTCCAATTCCCATGTTTCGGCGAGGCGAAGCGCAGCGTCGTCTGCATAGGAGTGATTGGGATGTTCCCTTTCCACTCTCCGGAAGTAATTCCTGGCCCTCACAAAACGCCTGCGAAAACGGTTCGAGCGTCCAGCCTGGTACTTGGCCTTCGCCCTGATGTCGGCCGACCCTCCGTTGTCGCAGATATCCACAGCGCGTTCGAACAAGGGAGCGGATTCACTTCTCTTTCTCGTTCTGAAAAAAGTTTGCGCGTAATTGTAGGCTGCGCGGCAGTGATCGGCCGCAGAACAATCGCCTTTCTTTTCCGCAAATTTTTGCAATTCTTTTCGGGCCTGTGAATACCTTGAAACCCGCATGAGGCGTTCGGCCCTTTCAACGACAAAGGAACACGGCAATTCCAGCCATTGATTCCTCACATCCTCGGGCGCGCCCTTAAGCAATCTCTCTCTCATGTTTTGAGCGAGCCGAGACCATCTGCTTACCGGATAATCCCTTTCGATCAGCCGGAGCTGATTCAAGATGTCGCTCAATTCCCCGGATGTCTTTTCTATGCTTTCCGCCAAACGGTACCTGGCTTCTGCTATGCGCGCGGAAGGCGAATCGTTCAAAAAATCAGTATAGACCTTTCGAGCTTCATCCCACCTGGACTGCTTTCCCAGAATTCCACCAAGCACAATGACCGCGTCGGGCCGATGAGTGTCGTTTTTAAACGCCGAGCGAGCGGCTCTTTCCGCCCTTTCGTACTCTCCGGTATCCACGGCACAAGTCGCCTCCATAGCGGCCAATCCGGGCGCCATCAGTTTCCAGCGCGGTTTAACCCTCTCGATTTCCGCGAGTGCTCCTTTGCAATCTCCGTCTTTCCACATCACATAGGCCAGCAAGTACCGTATGATTTTCCCGTCCACCTTGGATTCCTTGAGTGCTTTTTCGAGCAATGGACGCGCGGATTTCCAGTCTCCAAGGGCTAATCGATATCTGATCTCTTCTCCTGTTTCGCCCGTGAAGTAGGGTTGCCACATCCCATCCACCATCCCCCCGCGACCTCTTTGGATATCCATTCCTAAAGGACCTGCCTTGAGTGTTTCTTTTATTCCCGATCCGGTTTTGAACCGGAAAAAAGTTCCCGTGGCCAATGCCCCTGCAAGAAACGCGAATCCCGCGGACAACAAGAACCAGAGAGCCAGGAAACGAGGTTTTGACCACCATTTCCGGTTTGTCATCTCCGTTATTGTGTGAACCGTATTCCCGCGGCTTTCAATCGACCGGATGGCTGCTGCAAAACTCATACATAAAGATTTAACAGGACATAGCAATCCATGCAAATTTCAGGGCTTGCTGAGAGTCCGGGACAGGAGGTTCCAGTCCAGACGGGGTATGTTTTCCTTCAGTTCCATGATTTTACTTTCGTTGATCCATTCTTCGCCGAGCGCCACCGGCGGGCCGCTGCGACTCCTGCCCGGACTCAATTTCAGGAGTTGGTCGTCCATCCATAGTTCAATGGCGTTTCTGAAAAGAATGCGGTTGCATGACTCCCGCCTGGAGACCTCGCCCATGAAAAACTCCCTCAAACAGGTTTCCATCATTACCTTTTCCAACCGCTTTGTCCCCATGGGACCCTCGAGCAGGATGCGCAAACTCCCGGCCGCGCTTCGGTAGGCTTGCAGAAAATCCTCGCCGAGCCCTGCAAGCAGGATCAATTGTTTTCTGTTGTTGGAGTCCACTCTATAACCACGGCGTGCAACGCTTTCATCCCCTTCGTTGAACTCCGTTTCATCTTGCTCGTCGGCCGGCGGCGGGAACGCCGCGTCATGTTCAATTACAGGTTCCAGTGCCCATGTTTCCATGGTCTCGAGAGTCTCTGAAAAGATTACGTCGAAAGAAACCGAAGCTTCGTAAGAGAGTTCTTTTTTCAACAACCGGCTCAAGATCAAAGCGGTCCGCCCGATCGAACGAAAAGGAATTGTTTCTCCGGGTTCTTTTTCAAGAAACAACACCGCCTGGGCCACTATGAATTCACGAGCAAGGTGATTGATTATGGAGTTCCGGTAATATGACAGGACGGTCCGGCTGTTGTCCGATATCCTGTAGAGCGTTCCCGGCCGTTCCATGTGGATGGAGATCAGGTTGTCTCGGGCGAACAGTTCTATGGCCGCGTCGATCGCGTCGATTGAAAAAAGCGGGCCCGGATCTTGCGGTTCAAGCGCCCTGCTGAACTTGGCGCCGTACGCCCTTGCTCTTTTAGCGAATACGTTGCAAGTCGCCAACAAGAACCGCCTTGTGACCACTCGTCTTCCCGAGCAAAGCAAGCCCGCGGCCAACAGCGAAGTGGGAGTGATCGTGCAAAGACGGGAAATCTGAAACACGACCCGGTGAGCCACCTTTGACACAGCCGCGGAGAGCGAACCTGAATCCACGCTTTCAAATCTACCGGTGTCCGGGTTTTCCTTTAGGTCGAGGCCCGATTCCTTCAGCGCTTCAACCAATCGAAACGGCTCGCCCAGGTGTAGAGTTATGGATCCGAACCTGGATCCCAGAACGGTTCCGGCCTTGACCAGGTCTCCCGCGCCCTCGGCTTTCTTGCTTCCCTCTGCAAGTTCCCTGGCATATGCGCCGGCTTCAATTACTTTTTCATAGCTTATGTCCATGGGAACGAGTTGGATGTTTTCCAGCCGATCCGAAACGGCCGCTTCCGCAATCCATTTTAGCAATCCCATTTTAGGCTGAAGAACTTTACCCGTGCGGCTTCTGCCTCCTTCTATGAAAAACTCCATGTTGTAACCTTCCCGCAGAACCTTTGCCAGGTACTCTGAAAAGACTTCCGTGTACAGGGGATTTCCCCCGAAACTTCGTCTCAGGAAGAATGCCCCCGATCTGCGAAAAATCGGCCCCACTGGCCAGAAAGAAAGGTTCACCCCCGCGGCGATCAAAGGAGGCGCCACGCCGTTTGCCGCCACGATCCATGAAACGAAAAGATAATCAACGTGACTCTTGTGGCTTGGCAGCATGATGAGCGGGCCCTTGGAACCCGCGGCGCGGAGCTTTTCGAATGTTTCAACCGGGTACTCAACTCTTGAAAAGATCTTTTGGAATACAAGCCCCATGAATGTTCTCATAACCCTCAATGTAAGAGGCCCGATATCCGCTGAGATCTCCTTTAAGTATTTGTCGGCTTCATTGACAAGGCTTTGGTGCGAACGGCCGGTTTCCTTCCCAAGAGCGTCCAATTTTCTCATGAACCTTGTGCTGTTGAGCAATTCCGAACGTAGTCGTTTTGCACCCTTTCTCGGCGGCCCTAAAATGGCGTTTCTTTGGCGTTCCACAGTGCCGAGCATTTCCCATCGAAGCTCCCGGGCCGCAACAGCGGGGGACAATCCCGGGTTTCTCTGCAGAAAATCTCCAAGCAAAAGGGGTTCGCCGACACGAACTCTCATCCGTCTCATGAACACGAGAACCTGAAGCAAAGATCGCAATCTGCCCGGCGTTTCAGGTTGTCCGAAGATCTTTCCGAGCGCGCTCTCCGAGCGTGCAGCCCGAACCGGATGGTGACCCCATACCGCCATGAGGGGAAGAAAAACGAGTTGTCGATCCAAATCACGCCCTTGCTCCAGTTCGATCAACCGCCTTAAATGATCCTCTCCCATGGGTTTTTTTTCAGAAGAAAATCC
>SLPX01000019.1 GCA_007131745.1 Myxococcales bacterium | reverse complement strand
CCCTGGTCGCAGAGCCCGATGCAGGATGTCCACTCCAACGACACTCTGCCGTTTTCAGTGGTTTCACCCATTTTGACACCCAGTGATTTCTCGAACGCATGCGCCACCGAATCCGCACCTTTTAATTTGCAGGCGACGCAGTTCGAGAGCCGGATCACCGCCTTTCCCATGGGTTGGGATGACAGAAACGCGTAGAACGTGACCACGCCTTCCACTTCAACCCTGTGGGTGTTGAACTCCTTGGCGATGAGATCCATTGCCTCTCCGGAAACCTGACCGAACCGCTCCTGAACGTTCCGCACCACGTCCATCAGCATGGTGCGGTCGTTTCCGTATTCCGCGGCCAGTTCCTTTACGACCTGTTGGACATTTTCGCTCATTCCAAAGCTCTCCTGTTTTGTTTGTAGTTTCGGACGCTCGAAAGCAAGGATTCAATAATTCCGGAAAATAATTTGAACCCGCTGATAATACTGAAAAACAGTCACTCTCTAAAAAGAGTGACTACTCTTGGATACAAAAGCTTCTCTATTTATGTCACCACCTCAAAAAAAGCAAGGGTCCGCGTCTCGAAATAGTGAGAGTTTTCCATGAAAACAGATTCCGCGAGCTTTTTCTCCGGCTCGTTTCAACCGCGGTATTCTATAGCACCAATCAGTATTACTTCTATGGATTCCGTAACATGGAAGCCGCTCTGAATGGTGCGAACCCTTTTTCAGGCGACACTTCTTTAGCAGGTTTGTCGGTGAGAATCAAACAAGAAAAGGGTCATTTGTGAATAAATTCACGAATTGTTTGCGGTCTGTCCACTCGCGGTATTGTTTCGTTATGAAGAACTGACTTGGATCATCGTCAGCTCCATCTATAATTTGTTTTCCGGGCGAGTTGCAAGAAGCTTTTTAATAAGTAAGATAGCTTTGGTTGAAAGAACGATCCTGCCGTTAAACAGGTAAGTCCATGGGCAAGAAACGAAAAAGATCCGAGCCGAGAGAACAGCGGTCCCCAGTGGCGACAGTGGCAAACGCTTCAGACGATTTCATTGAAGATCTTTCCATTCCCGCTTTGCCGGATGGAATACCCCAGCGGCTGGAAGATGCGATCCGTACCCGGATTAACGCTTTGTTTTTCCAGCTAAGAGAGGCCAAAACCAGGCGATACGCGCACATGCTCGAGGTGCGCCTGGTGAGGGAAGCCTACCAGGCGGTGCTTACGGCAAATGAACTGAATATGTCCGAGAGCAAAATTCTCTATGCTGAATTCAGGCGGCTGGTGGAAGATCTGGGCTATGAATCGACCCATGTCGGCTTCAGAAAAGATCCTTACAGCTGATCGAACGAATGGCTTTTGGTGTTGCGGCAAAAGAACTTGTTATAGACAGGCCTAGGCAGGGGGGCACAGGGGGCGAAAACAAAGGACGGCCTGTTTGAAAAACCGCGACCTTGATTCGCTCCGTTTCATTGGGCGTAAATGATGTCGTCTAAAAGGAGGGGGACAGCGGGGCCTCCGTGTGAAAAAGTCACCGATGAGAGCACGCTGAAACCGGCGCACGCCTCAGACAGATCAAAAGAGATTTGAATCCATTCGGTTGAGACGGTTGTTTGTGTTTGGGTGCATCTTTCACCGTCGTGACTGGGGGCTGCGTCAAGGTCCATGGTTCCTGAAAGGGTGCGGGCCTGCATGGTCAAGGTGCTGAAGGTGTCGGCCGGGAATCCTTGCCAATAGTAGAGGTGGAGCCCGCTCCAGGATCCCATGTTGTCGATTCGCAGGCATGAAGAGGAATTGTTGAAGCAGCCTTCGCTTGTTTCCGAGACAACTGTGTCGCCCCATGGGTTGGGCTGCCATCGGACCGAGTCGATTCCGCCCCAGCCGTCGGTGTATACTCTGCCGTCCGGCACGTAAATACAGACGGACTCGGATGGATCCGGATCCGCGAATTGCGCGGCTGTGTCGTGCAGAAGGTTTTCGCCGCCGGACGCTACCTGAGTGAATGTAAGTATACCACCACCTTCTACATGTTCACCTGTTGCGCTTACGAATTGAAAGGAAACGCCTTCTCCGTCCGCGGGCACGGGGCCGCCGGATATTTGCCATGCTCCGCCGGAGCGTTCGAACGGAATGGGGTCGCCGTTGGGTTCGGCCCGGATGTATGTTGCCCGGATGGGAATGCGGTGGTTCACGAACGCTACGCGCATGTATCCCCATTCGTTCCAGTTGCTGATGTAAGCGTGAATATTGCCGGTTACGGGGCAAGGCACCCGCTTGGCAGCGGCTGCGTCGAGGCCTTCTGTTTGAAGAGCATCCGCGGCTTCTGATGCCAGGTCGAAGTGAAAATGGCTTCCCGCGCAGATGGGGTTTCCCTGTATTGGACAGAGGTCGTGCATCATTACAACGCCCGAGGCACAGGAAGTATGGATTTCCCAGCATTCTCCGCAAGCCTCGCCGGATTCGCCGTTGTAGGATCCGCTGTTCCATGGTTCGGCTACAGCAAAGGTCATTCCATTTCTGACGAAATCAGGAAGGATCGGGATGTTGCGACTGAATTCGCACCAACCTCCCGCTGACGCTGTGTACTGTGTAATGCGAACGTCGGTGCATTCCGGATCAATGGTGGTGTTGTAGTTTAGATTCGTGTTTTGATTTGTATTGTGTGTTGATTGTTTTGAATCTTTGCCGCATCCGGCAAGAATAAGACTGGAAACAATAAACGCTGACAGGGAAAACGCACCCAAACGAAGAATTGTAATCAAGGAGAGTTTATTCATCGTCTGTTTCCTTTTTACCCGGTCGCTCAATATTTTGAAGATAATCCCATTTTTGAAAATTATCGCATCATCCCTGCGGTTTGTCATTTCATCTTTTCGTTTGTACATGCATGTTTGCTTGCGGATCTTTTGGCTCTAAGCAGAAGCTGGTTCTATCGTCCGCTGTCAACAGGGCGAGCCGAATAGAAAGGCAGTCGCCCAATGAGCCGGCGTCAGAAGCCCGCTGCCCGAAGGGCTGAAGGGATTCGGCCGAGTCGCCGATGATGCTTCCCGAAGGGGAGTTTCAAACGGCGGCGTCCGGCGGTTTGGGCGATGCCGTAAACAAACAGGCTCGCCCGAAGAGCAGCCGGGCAATGGATTCTGAGACTTGTTAGAGGAAAAAGGTCATTGGGCTGAATGAGCCGGAATGTGCATGTTTGCTTGCATGAAGGGCCCGTTTGTCGTAGGCCATATCCGACAGGAGAAAATGTTTTTGTGAGCAGCATTAGACGGAGGTTGAATATGAGCAAAAATATCCACGCAAACGTCAAAACTCCTTTTACGCCCGAGGTGGTTTTTCCGGAGATAGACGATTCGGCTTTTGTGCATCCGCTTGCCGCTGTGATCGGCGCGGTTCACATCGGAAAGAGTGTTATGGTTTCTCCCGGTGCATCGGTCCGGGGCGATGAGGGCGGGCCGATATGGGTGGGGGATGAGTCGAATGTCCAGGACGGGGTGGTTGTACACGCTCTGGCCGTGCTGGAGGAAGGGCAAACCGTGGAGAAGAACATGGTGGAGGTGGAGGGAAAGAAGTGGGCGGTCTATGTCGGGAACCGGGTTACTCTCGCCCACCAGACCCAGATTCACGGTCCGGCCTTTGTGGGAGATGAAAGTTTTGTGGGGATGCAAACCCTGGTGTTCAATGCCAAGGTGGGTAGGGGGTGTTTCATTGAGCCCAAATGTTTGATTTTCGGGGTGGAGATCGGAGATGACAGGTATGTGCCCGCGGGATCGTTCATCAAAAAGCAAGCCGACGCGGATGCATTGCCGGTAGTGACCGATGATCGGGAGTTCAGGAAACTCAAGATGGGCGTGGTGGATGTGAATATTCAGCTTGCGGCCGGGTATAACGCAGTGGAGGAACTTTGAGAATGAAACTCGGGTAAAGAAATTTTCCAGGGGCTTGAGTTCCTGCCTTAAGATGATATCCATGGCCTGAGTGATATCTACAAATCAGTTTAAGATCTTTTGTGTTGACGGAGTTTTCGGCTTTCACGAGCCTTGAAGATTCGGGTATTTTTTGTTCATGGCGGTCGCGCCATGGTGGTTTTCCAGTGATGAACAAAGATGGACTCACGGAGAGGAGTTTGAAAAATGACGGAAATAATGGAAATCAGAGCCAGGGAAATATTGGATTCGCGGGGAAACCCCACCATAGAGGTGGAGGTGGTGTTGGCATCCGGAGCGATGGGGCGGGCAGCGGTGCCTTCCGGAGCTTCCACCGGGAGTAGGGAGGCGCTGGAACTCAGGGACAAGGAAGCCAACAGGTTCAAGGGCAAAGGAGTATTGAACGCGGTACGCAATGTTCGTGAGGAATTGGCGCCGGATCTGCTTGGAATGGACGCATTGGACCAGGCGGAGATTGATGGTTTGATGTTGAGCCTGGACGGAACAGCGAACAAAGAAAAGATGGGGGCAAATGCGATCCTGGGTGTTTCCATGGCCGTTGCCAGGGCGGCGGCGAACTGTCTTGGCCTGCCGCTTTACAGGTATCTCGGCGGGGTAGCAGCTCGGAAACTTCCGGTGCCCATGATGAACTTGATCAACGGGGGCGCGCACGCGGACAACAGCATTGATGTGCAGGAGTTCATGATCGTGCCGTGGGGGATGGATAACTTCGAGGAGAGTTTGCGCGCGGGGTCGGAGATTTTCTGGACCCTGAAGGGGTTGCTCAAAGAAAAGGGGCTTAACACCAACGTCGGGGATGAAGGAGGGTTCGCACCCAATCTTGCCACGACTAATGAAGCCTTGGAATACCTGGTGAAAGCGATTGAAAAAGCCGGCTACAAGCCCAAGAAAGAAGTGGCCCTGGCTGTAGATGCTGCGGCTTCGGAAATGTACGACGAAGCAAGCAGGACCTACAGTGTGGAAAGCAGGAAGCTGAGTTCGGAAGAGATGGTGGCTTTCTGGGAGGAACTGGTCGACGCTTATCCAATTGTTTCCATTGAAGACAGTCATGCTGAGAGCGACTGGGAAGGATTCAGGGCGTTGACAGCGAAGATCGGCGACAGAATTCAGATCGTGGGAGACGACAATTACGTGACAAACCCGGAATTGTTGCAACGGGGAATCCGCGAGAATACCACGAATTCGATCCTCATAAAGCTGAACCAGATCGGAACTCTCACCGAGACGATTCAAGCCGTGAACATGGCTCACGACGCGGGTTTTTCTGCTGTTGTGAGTCACCGTTCGGGTGAAACCGAAGATACTTTCATAGCGGACCTGGCGGTGGCATTGAACACCGGCCAGATCAAGACAGGCAGCGTTTGTCGAAGCGACCGGATTGCGAAATACAACCAGCTTTTAAGAATAGAAGAAGAACTTGGCGACGGCGCCGAGTATGCGGGAAGGCGTGCCTTTATAGGGCAGAAGGTAGGAGGAAAAGGCTGAAATTATCAGCGAAAAAAAGGTGAATAATATTGAGAGGGCGGGTGGAAACCTGGCGCGGAGAAAAGAATAAACCAGACAATGGAAGGAGAAATCATGACTGTATCGACCCGAGACCTGTTGGAAATGGAGAGCAAATACGGAGCGCATAATTACAAGCCGCTGCCGGTTGTATTGGCGCGGGGTGAGGGGATCTGGGTCTATGACGTAGAGGGGAAGAAGTACCTTGATTTCCTGTCTTGCTATTCCGCTGTGAATCATGGGCACCGACATCCGGAAATAATCCAAGCGCTGAACAAACAAGCCGAGAGACTTACCCTGACTTCCAGGGCTTTTTACAACGATCAGCTGGGTCCGTTTCTGAAGGAACTCACTGAATACTGTGATATGGAAATGGCTTTGCCTATGAATACAGGCGCTGAAGCTGTCGAAACAGCTATCAAGGCGGTCAGGAGATGGGGTTACAGAACAAAGAAAATACCTTCCGACAAGGCTGAGATCATTGTCTGTAACGGTAACTTCCACGGAAGAACCACGACCGTTGTAAGCTTCAGCAGCGAGGAAGATTATAAAAAGGATTTCGGCCCCCTGACACCCGGTTTCGTGGAGGTGCCCTACGGGGATCTGGATGCTTTCCGTGCTGCGGTTAATCCGAATACATGCGCTTTCCTGGTCGAGCCCATCCAGGGTGAGGCTGGTGTTGTTGTTCCGCCCGAGGGTTATCTGGCCGGTGTGCGAAAGATTTGTGACGAAAACAAGGTGTTATTGGTTGCAGACGAAATCCAGACCGGGTTCGGAAGGACTGGAAAGCGTTTTTGCTACCAGCATGATGAAGGAGTGAAACCGGATGTGCTCGTATTGGGTAAAGCCCTTGGAGGCGGGGTATACCCGGTGTCCGCAATCGTGGCGGGAAAGGAAATACTGGGACTTTTCGAGCCCGGTTCGCATGGAAGCACATTCGGGGGAAATCCCCTCGGCGCGGCGGTGGCTCGGGCTTCGCTCAATGTGCTCATAAAAGAGAAATTGACCAAGCGATCCGAGGAACTGGGGCGGTATTTCATGGAGAAGCTCAATGCGCTTGGCAGTCCGTATGTGGATCACGTGAGGGGAAAAGGGCTTTTGGTCGGGGTGGTTTTGAAATCGAGTGCAAAAGGTGCCAGGCGGTTTGCCGAAGCACTCATGAAACGAGGTCTGCTCTGCAAGGAGACCCATTACGATGTGATCCGATTCGCGCCGCCGCTGGTTATCAGTAAGGAAGACATTGATTGGGCCATGGGGCATATAGGGGAAGTCCTGACCCTTCCCGAGATTCCTCGAATGTCGGGGGAATGACCGTTTTTTTGTTTTCAGCTTTATGTCCGCAGTCCTTTCAATTCCGCTGAAGCCCGCTGGATAGTCACACAGGAGGAACACAAAATGTCCCTAAAAAATTCTATGGCGTGGTGTCGTTGGGCGCTGCATGTTCATGCAACGCGGCCGGGTGTTTATGCGGTTGTTTTGATCTCTCTTGTATTTACAACCGTTTTTTCCGGTTGCAGAAGGAAGGAGGCTGAAAAAGAAACCGCCAAAGAAGAAAAGGCAGTCAGCGGAGAGGAGACAGGGAAGGCAGAGGAAACAGAAAAGCCGGGGGAAGAAGTTTTGCCGCCCCGCGCCGATCCGGTGGATACCGAAAAGCGCGTAAACCGTAAGTTGGTTTATGCATTGTACATGGGTGAAAACAGGATAGGCACTCTGACAGGCAAAGAAATGTATTCGGGAGATGAGGTGACCACCAAGACGGATTCGCTTATGAGCATTAAGCGCGCTGGTTTGGATATTGAAATCCGGGCTCATGAGACTTTCAGGGAAAAACTTTCCGGGGAGCCTGTATCCTTCAAGGTGATCATGGACCAAAAGATATCCAAGATGGAATCCAGAGGCGTGTACAAAGACGGCCTAATGATCGTGACCGACGGGGTTGGAACCCATGAGATCGATTATGACCGGAATTGGCTTTTTCCCTATGCAGCCGGGCGGCTCATGCAAAAAAAAGGTTTGAAGCCCGGAACAAAATATTCCTACGAGAAGTTTCAACCTCAGTTCGGAAACAAGGGGGTTTCCATCACCCATGAAGTATTGGGGTCGAAGACGATTGCTTACAAGGGCCGCAAAATCAAATGTTACGAGATGAGGATCACATCGCCCCTACTGCCCGAGCAGACCGTTTGTGTAGATGATAATTTCATAATTTATGAAATGGGTATTCAAATGGGAGGCATTACCCTCACTACCAGGCTCGAAAATATAAGCGAGTCTCTTGATGGAAAGATATGGAAACAGGACGGGTGAGATGAGGATTCTTATTGATTTGCGAACACGGAGAGATTCGTGGAGCGGGCCCGGATTTTTTGTTCCGTGTTGCGCTTCTTTACCTGCGATCGCGTTTGCCGCCTTTTTGTGCGTGTTCGTCTTTTCCTCTTGCAGGAAAGATGAACGATCCCCTGAAATCGAACCTGTGTCTGACCAGGGGGCCGAGGGGGAAGTGAGTCGTCCCGGGGAGGAACAGCCTAGGGAAGGGCCTACTGATGAAGAACCGCATACGTCGGCTGAATTATCGGCAGGTGACCCGGCTCAAGCGGATGTGGCAGCGGGGAAATCAGTGGACATCATGGATGTATCTTTGATTCCCGTGAAAAAGGATCTCAACGAAGCGTACCTTCGGGGCCGGAAGGCGGTTTATTCGATAAGTATGTCCCATCCGGAAGCCGGTTTGATAACCACGGCGTACCAGGAAGTGGAGTCAAAAGGGGGCGGGCGATATGTTTTGAAAGTGCGGCGTCCCGACTACAAAGCGCTTCAATCCACCCGGCTGCCGGTAAAAGGGGTGAGCGAGCTGGCCGCGTACGTGCGTCCTTCGCCTGCTTTGCAGTCGAATGCTCCGCTGATTATGAAGCTTGCCCGAAAAGCGGCCCGCGGTTCCACCGATGGCCTGGAAACAGCGTTGCGCCTGGAAAGGTTCGTCTACGAGTACATAGAGGACAAAGACTACTCGATTGCATCCGCGACCGCGCTCGATACTGCTAGAGAGCGAAAAGGGGATTGCACCGAACATGCTTATCTTTTCGCTGCCATGGCCAGGGCGCTTGGATTGCCCGCCAGGGTTGTTTCAGGATTGCTGTTCGCCCCAAGTTTCCTGGACAAGCAAAATGTTTTTGTTTACCACATGTGGAACGAAGTTCACCTGGGGGGGAAATGGGTACCGTTTGATTCCACCCGCCCCGACCCCGGGGTCGGGGTTACTCACATCGCACTTGCCACAGACGACATGAACGCCATGATTCCAATCGGTGGAGCAGCAGTGATAATGAAAACCATGGGCGCCATGTCTATCGAAGCGATGGAGACTTTTTTGAGTCACCCCTAAAACGGTTTTAACAGCCTTTCTATGAGATCCGCGGATAAGTTGTATATTACCGGCCGGTTTCCGACCCAAGCCTGACCAACTTTTCTTCCATTTATCTTGAATCTCTCAGAACCCAGGTACAAACAGTCTTGCATCAGGGTTTTGCCGTCCTGGTGCATTTCAAGATGAGCTTCTTCGCGTCGTTTTCCCGTAAGGCAAATGTGTCCGGCCGCTTTCGGACGTTTGCTTTGAGTCGTGTAGCGGTCGACTTCAAGGGCTGTGACGCCTCTGGTCATAGCAAGCAGGTTTCTTATGGATGACTGCGTTGGTGATTCATCTTCTACGGATTTTGAAACGAGCGTCCACTTTCCACTCTCTTCCTGGAAAACCATGCAGGAATTGTTTTTGCAAAAGGTCATACCCGTGATCATCTCGCCGGCCAGGTGATTCAAGATTCGCAAGGATGCGAGGGGGGTTTTCAGAATTTCACAACTTTTTCGATCCATGACGAACGTTCTCTCTTCCATCCTGCCGCGGCACTCGCCACCTTCTGTTGTCTTGCCGATTTCCAGACGCAGGGCCATGGACCCGGTCTCGAAAAAACGGCTCAATGCCTGCACAAAATCGGAAAAAGTCGAGACCTGTTTCAGATCGAACTCATGTTCAGGTCTCACTTCCATGATGAGTTCGGGTTTCTTCAGGTCGGGATGGGAGACACCGTCCGGCAGGAACTCCTTTACAGCGAATCTGGAAAAAAGCGAACTCAGCCTGGAATAAGATGCGGAGTCGGGTGGACCGAACACCGGCCCTCCCAGTTCGTGACGGGTACCCACGCGCACGAGTGATTCTCTTACGCCGTTTCGCATGATGACCATGTCGGGAAGATTCGGCAGGTTGTGGCTGAATAGAACTCGATCGTAGAAGTCGACGGGTGTCGACAAGAGCAGCGCTCCGATTTCTTCGGTAACAATCAGGGCCAAAGGTTCATCGTCTCTCACAACTGCTACATGTGCCTCGGGAGCGGGAGAGTCGGTCAGACACAACGAGTTCAAGGTTTCGACCCCTCTCGGGGAGTATTTGATACAATGGGTTCTGCGGTGTTTTTCCTCCAGCTTTTTGAAAGACACACCATGATTTTGCGAAAGCAGTCCCATTTTCTTCCTAACGATACCTGAATCCGCTGGTCTGCGCCGATTGTTCCACGTTATTTCCCATCCTCCGGCCCTGTCGGCTACCAGGCTGAAAGATGTCCCGCCCTTCACCTGCCATTCAAAACTCTCTATATGGGTGCTTTCCGCCCTGATGGGGCGCGGGTCGAGGAACCGGGAGGGTGAGAAATCAATCTCGGAAAAAATTTTCTTTTCCACGCAAAATTCAGCCGGATAGGGTTTGGTGCGAACCATGCGCAGAAGTTCCGGTTTTTCCGGGCATGATCCGGAAACAAAAACTTCGTATTCAGCACCATGGGAAGTAGCAGCGGTTTCCGTGTTTTCCATTGGTTTTACGGAGCTCTTAGAGGCCGTTTTCAGTTTTATCCTGATTGTATCCCCCTGCTTTTTGTCGACACCGGGAGAAACAACGGAAGCGCTTCGCAGCCCTGTCAGTTTTTTCGCAAGGTTGTATGCTTTTTCCGGATCAGCCGGTAAAACGCCCCATCCCCCTGCAATAACCCATTCGCGATCCTTGTCCATGTATACATTAAGGGTTTCCTCCCCGGGACGATGTACTTCAATGGACTCCAGGTTCGGGATGTCAACATCCAATACCAACGGACTCATAAAAAATTCGTGTTTCAGACCGCCCAGCGATTCAAGGTCTGTTTTTACGAGATGTACATCCTTGTCTCCTGACAGCTCTATGGCGAGCAGGTTTTCTTTTTTTTTGCAGCCAACCGAAAGCTTTGTCACCGGACGGCCGGGTGCGCCGAAATCCAGTTCGAGACAGGGTTCGTTCAGTCCGAATCGGGCTTTTTCAGAAGGTCCGGGAGACAGCAGAACACTCTCGGAACGGAGACGGCCGATGGTCCAGATGAGTGCTTCAACCCGGGCGTCGTCCGCGGGAAATAAGTGAGGGGATTGGAGCATCCATCCCGAATCTTCGAGCGCCAGGCGGATGGTTTCTTCCCCCGGCCTTCTTATTAATATCATGGAGATCTTTGCGGATCTGGCGGCGGGCGCTACGAGCCGTCCATCCGCGTACTCCGTTTTGCCGTCCCTGAAGTAATCGCATCCCGCGGGTTTGATTGCTGAAAGCAAAACGCAAAAAAATGCAAAGACGATCAAGCGTTTCGTTCTTGGATTAATCCATGTTTTCGCGCTTGATGGTTTCATCTCACATTCCTTTGTAGGCTCTTCATGACCTCAGGCCGTGTTTGCTCCGATATTACAACCGCACTTCGAATAGTTTTCAATGTCTTTCAGGGCCGTGTGCATCCCACCAGAGCTGGAACGCCATGAGTGTCCAGATTTGTTTTCGGTTGTCCTTTTTTCCGCGGAGGTGTTCCATCTTCAGTTTTTCGACTGCCCGCGGATTGAACAAGCCCTGTTTTTCCAGCCGCTCCCTGTTCAGGAGATGTTCCATGAGAGGCCGGAGTTCATTTTTAATCCATCGAGCCACGGGCATGCCGAATCCTTTCTTCGGCCGGTTGATAATTTCATCCGGCACCAACCCCGCGGCCGCTTTCTTGAGGATGTATTTTGTCTTGAGTCCCTTCAATTTCAATTTAAACGGCATGCCCGATGCGAATTCAACAACCTCGGGATCCATAAAAGGCGCCCTTGTTTCCAGCCCCACCGCCATTGAAGCACGGTCGGTTTTGACGAGAATGTCTTCGGCCAAGTAATACCTGTAATAATAATACAGCAGCGAATCAATGGGATTTCGGCACGAGACTTCGGCCGAAGCAGTGCGTATTTTTTCCATTGCTCCGGCGCTTGCACCTGCGTTTGCACCGGCGCGGTGGATTTCCGGCCGGAGGATGTTTTTAATTTCAACGGGAGAGAAAGAGCCGAGCCATATGGCGTGACGATCCGGTACAGGATGATCCGCTCCCTTGAGGAATTGCTTGATCTTGAAATCAAGGCTGATGTTGCGCGTCGACACCGGAAGAAGAGCGGCCGTCCGCTTGACCCCTCTTTTCAAAAAAGCGCTCCGGGAATCATAGAACATCCGCGCAAGGCGTTCCGCCTGGAACGTGGGATACCCCGCGAACAATTCATCTCCTCCGTCTCCGCCCAGCGCCACCTTCACCGTTTCACGGGCGAAATCGGACAGGAGATATGTGGGAACCATTGATGCATCCCCGAAAGGTTCGTCCATTATTTCCGCAATTCGGGGCAGCAGTTCCATCAGTGCGCGAGGTTCGAGGATTCTTTCATAATGGATTGTACCAAGCCGGCCCGCAACTTTGCGCGCGTAGGTTGACTCGTCAAAAGAACGGTCCCGGAAACCTATGGAAAAAGTACTCACGGTGGACGGATTCCTGTGGCGGCACATCAGCGCGGTGAGCAGAGATGAATCCAGACCTCCCGAGAGGAAAACCCCCAGGGGAACGTCCGATACGAGTCTTTTGCGGACCGATTCATCCAGCAGTTCGATCAGTCGTTTCGCTGCTGATTCCGGATTGGAAAAAACGTGTTCGCTTTCCGGGGAACCCAGAAAGAGGGGCTTCCAGTATTTCTTTTT
>SLPX01000137.1 GCA_007131745.1 Myxococcales bacterium | reverse complement strand
CAAAACGACTTCTACGTTGCAAACCTTGTAAAGTTGGGGATCACCGACGAGGATGGAAACCTCCTTCCCGGCGAGGGAGTGATCGAACCTCCCTGACCTTGAGAGATACACGGATTTCGGCAGGCGGATTTCGCGTATGGAGACAGGTTATGTTCCAGTCCCAATGTCCTGATTTAACAGTTCTCGTTACAGGTTTCTTGTCACAAGAAGTATGAGGGTTTGATAAAATCAGAGGGAATTATTATGATAAGTTGTGAGGAGGTGATTTAAATGCCGGCGGTGAAACAGCAGGTTATACAAATGATCCAGTCTCTCCCTGAAGAAGTTACAGTTGATGATATTATTGCGGAATTATATTTCAAGCTTCAGGTCGACGCCGGGTTGAAGGAATTAGATGAAGGGAAAGGGATTCCTCATGAGGAAATCGAGAAGCGAATGTCCAAATGGCTTACAGTTTTAAGTCCACCGCTCGAGATACATTTGGAGAAAAAGCGCACACGACGACTTGGTTTTGATACAAGAACTTCCCGAAGAGGCGGAAGACCTGGTGCATCGGGACGATTTGGAGGTTTCGTTCGTGATCCGAAAGTTATGTGTTAGGGTGATTAAAGAAACTCGAAACACAGGAAAGAAGCAATGCATACTTATGTGAAAATAGATTTGAACACTGTTTGTACTACGTTTTTGCTGCTCGTCCTGTCCTTGGGGATTCCTTCGGGCTGTGGTGACGATGAAAGTTCATCTGCCGACGACGGAGGCGTTGTGGATGGTTCGCCCGGTGATGCATGGCTCGACGCTCTGCCCGTGGACGGCGCTCCCGGTGATGACGCG
Source organism: Myxococcales bacterium (assembly GCA_007131745.1). The sequence goes on along the minus strand of SLPX01000137.1, from coordinate 11,676 downwards.
CGCGTCCACGAGTGGGTGACGGAAGAGGTGGAAGCGAACAGGGTGGAATTCAGGACATTTGAAAGCGCAGCGATTGGACAAGAGGTCAGTTACCACATATTCGTGCCGCAACCATATGACAACATGGAGGAAGAGGACTTTCCCGTTCTCTACTGGTTGCACGGAGGGGGCGGCGGTCTTCCCGGAATTCCGGTGCTTTCCCAGCATTTCGCGCAGGCAATGCAGGCCGGATTGATTCCCGTCATGCTGGTCGTTTTTCCGAACGGTCTGGAACTGGGAATGTGGGTGGATTGGAAGGACGGGTCCGTGCCGATGGAGACCATCGTCATCCACGAACTCATACCTCATATCGACGAGACTTTCAGAACCATCGCGGACCGGAGCGGGCGTATCGTGGAGGGGTTCAGCATGGGCGGATACGGAGCAGCGCGCTTCGCGTTCAAACACCATGAACTCTTCAGTGCCGCGTCCATCCTCGGAGGCGGTCCCTTGCAACCCGAATTCGTTGACGCGCCCCGCGTGGATCCGGAGCGGAGAGAGCAGGTTTTCCGGGATGTATACGGCGAAGACATGGACTATTTCTATGCAGTCAGTCCGTGGGGGCTGGCCGAAGAAAACGCAGAAGAGATAATTGACACGGTAAGAATCCGAATAGCCATAGGAGAACTGGACGCTACGTTTCAGTTCAACCTGGATTTTCACGAGCATCTCACCGCGCTCGGCATCCCTCACGAGTTTTTCGCGGCGCCGGATGTGGGACATGACACAATGAACCTGCGAAACGCTATGGGCGATGAACTCTGGGATTTTTACGTATGGGGCGACTAGATCTTTTCGGGTTTGTGGCGAGATTTATCTGGTCGAAGAAATGAGGAGGGAATCCGATACTTTTGGGTTTCCATGGATTCATAAATGCAATCGATGCTGGACAATCGGTCAGGATGTGGATAGAAGCGGTTGGTTCGTGAGCCGAAAAAGCGAACCACAGAGGAAACCGTAGATGATCCGTACTCGAATTCAGCCGAATCCAAATTCTTCGCCCATAGACGTCAAGATCATCAAAACAGGTGAAAAAGCTTTCCAGGAACTTCGATCCTGTTTGGAGCAGACCAAAAAGTCGTTTGAAATGCGATGCTTTGTATGGCGGGACGACGAAACCGGAAACGCAGCCGCTGAAGCAATTTTGGAAGCGGCCGACAGGGGTGTGAAGGTCACCATCCACAAGGACTTGATGGGCGCGATGTACGAACATTTCGACCCCAACATGCATAGTTTTTTCCATAAAAAGCTTGGATTCTGGGATCTGATGAAGCTCATCGGACTCTGCTGGGCGTACGGGCACGGCCCGCCCAAGAAGCAGATCCCGAATCCCCTGGCGGGCCGGATGATCCAACATCCCAACATACAACTTTTCCACGAGAAAAAGCTGCACAGCCACTCCAAGATATTCATCTTCGATGAAAAAGTGCTGTTTACGGGTGGAATGGGAATTGGAAATGATTTTCGAACCGAATGGGTGGATTTGCTGGTGCGGGTGGATTCAGAGGATCTGGTCAAGCGTTTTTACGAAAGAATGGAGGGTGCCGCGCCGAAAGAACTCGAATCCCCGCTGGATTTTCTTGTAAACGTAAATACCCCCTCCGGGCGAAGGGATTACATGGTGCTCGGAAAGAGACTGGAAGCGCTCGCAAACACCAAGAAACGCCTCACCATGGAGATGGCCTACCTGGGCGATCAGAGAATCACGGATCCCATAGTGGATTTGGTGAATCGCGGGGTGGAGGTCTCGATCACCATTTCCGCGCACGCAAACATTCTGAATGATTATAATCTTCAGATACTCGATGAAATACTGAAAAGAACCGATTCACCGGATAACCTTCGAACCTTCCTTCACCCCAAAATGGTTCACACCAAGCTCATGGTGTTCGACGGCCAAATCGCGCAGCTCGGTTCCACCAACTGCACCGCGCTTTCCCACGACACGTTCGAAGAAACCGATCTCTGGATCCAGGATCCGTCGATTGCGCGGGCGCTTGAAGACATCGTATTCGAACGAACCAAGAACTGCGACCGGATGAAGCAACAGTGCCCGTTCGACCCGGTCTACGCCAGGGTGGAACGTTCGCTTCAAAAGGCCGGTTGGTACCGTCCCGAGAATGAATAAAACGCCCTGTAGCACCGGACCGTTCCATATAAGTCAAATATCCAATGCCTCCCGGCTGTCCAAGTAAAGGCGTCTGAAGACCGCTGCCCGAAGGGCTGAAGGGATTCGGTCGAGTCGCCGACGATACTCTCCGAAGGGGAGTTTCAAACGGCGACGTCCGGCGGTTTCGGCCCCTGCGGAGACTCAAAGGTTCGGCAGTGCTGCGCTCGGCCGTTTCATTGCTTTTTCCGGTGTTGTTGCAATAAGATGTTGTGTCAATTGTTGATTAATGAATTATGTATGCACGTGAGAATTATTATTGAAATTGGTAGCGTTATAAGAGTTGAGGCGATACGCAAGAGGTTTTCGGAGCGGTTGCACCCTTTATTTTCAAGGTGTTTCTCGCCCGAAACCATGCTAAACACAGCTAAGACGGTCGGATGAAAGGTTAATGGAACAAACTCTACTATCCAGATACCGTCTCATAGAAGAGATCGGAAAGGGAGGGATGGCGGTCGTTTACCGTGGTGAAGACACGTCTCTTGACCGGGAAGTAGCGATAAAGGTTCTACATTCATTCCTGGCCGACAAAGAGGAGTCGCGCAGAAGATTTCAGCGAGAAGCCCGAGTGGTGGCCAAGCTCAGGCACGACAACATCCTCGAAATTTTCGACTACTCGGGTTTGGACTCGGACGAAAGCTTCATTGTCACCGAGTTCATTCACGGTGACAACCTCAGCAATTTCCTCGAAAACCATGAGATACGGGTTCCCGAAATCGCTGCCCTGATCGTGCTCGAAATAGCAAAAGCCCTGCACCATGCACATGAAGCCGCAATCATTCATCGTGACATCAAGCCTGAGAATATCATGATTCGCAAGGACGGGGTCCTGAAACTCATGGATTTCGGCATCGCGCAGATCATAGATACTCAGAAACTTACCATGACTGGTCAACTTCTGGGTTCACCTGCTTACATGGCGCCTGAAATGATCCTCGGCGGCGGCATTGATTTCCGAACGGATATTTTCAGCCTTGGAGTGATGCTTTACAGGCTGGCGACCGGAGAACTGCCGTTCGTGGGCAAAAACCCCCATGAAGTTCTGAAGAAGATCGCTGAAGCGGACCATACGCCGCCCTCGGTGGTAAATCCCTCTATATCTCAAAGCCTGGAAGATATCATAGAGAGAAGCTTGGAACTGGAGAAAGATGCAAGGTACTCAAGCGTAAAAGAAATGGTAATCGACCTTGAGAACCTGCTCCATTCAATCGGAATCGAAGAACCGGAAGTTCAAGCAAGGGCTTTTTTCCTGGACCCCGAAGCTTTCGATGAGAAGTTGCGGGTGCGGATGGTTGACCAACTTTTGGATGAAGCCACCGATCTCTCCAAGATGGGGCGTTTTCCAGCAGCTCTGAGAAAATTGAACCGGGTTCTTGCGCTGGATGAAAACAACCCTCGGGTACCGGAGCTTCTGAAAGGCCTCAAACGACGCGAAAACATAAGACATTTTCTCAAAACCGGGGGCCTCGCAATCCTGATTATTTTTGTCATCACCGGCGTGGTATGGGGATTTGTCGGCTTAATGCAAAGCGAAACCATGACCTTGGGAGAACATTTGGAACACACAGCCGAACAAACGACCCCCGGCGTTGCGGAATCTCCGGATGAAGAAGAGCCTCCCGTCGTACTGGCGGATCATGGCAAAGATTTGGAAACGGAAGACAAAGCCGACGACAGAGTAAACGTGGAAAAAGAACAGCATGCGACTCCACTTGACGACTCCGTAGGCGAAAAGAGCGCGCGCAATTCGGTCCGCGACCGAAAAAAGCCGATCCGCAAATCCAGCGGCCCCCAATTGGAAACCAAGGAAGAAAAAGTAGCTTTGGCGAGAAAATTCACCCTCATGCCTTTTCCTGCAGCGGTCAGGGTGAGACTGAACGGCAAGGATCTCGGCGATTACGGCCGCAAGTTGCGAACCCTGGAGTTGGGACCCGGCGATCACAAGATCACCCTGGAAAGCCCGCACTGCTATGATAAGCATGTCTATATCAGCGCTTCTGATGAAGGTAAAGTGCTCCGACCGCGTCTCAAGTGGAGACATGCCGTTCTGCGAATTAGTTCAAACGTCCCGGCCGACATCGAGGCGGACGGCCGAGGAGTCGGAAAAACAAACTCCCCGTTCGGATCAATGATCCGAATTCCACCGAACAGTACCGACGGAAAGGTAAAAGTACTGGTCAAAGTCTCTGCACCTGATTATGATACCTGGCAAGATCGCCTCGAACTCGAGGCAGGTGTCACCCGAACGTTAAGGGTCGACCTGAAAAAAAGCCGGTAGGGATCCCGTTTCACAAGCTGTTGCAAGAACGGTCGAAGATTCAGGGCACAGTGCGATCCCGATTACCTGGGGTAAAGTGAGAATCATAACCGGGCAGCGGAAAAACCTGTCGATCTACAAACGTCTTGAAAGAAGGACGGCGCTGTTGGTTTGTGCCTTGTTGACAATGGCATACATGTGCTTCACCGCCCGGATAGGGCGGGCTGATTCCCATCCGGATCTGGTTCAGGCCCGCCGGGAATTCGTAAATCAAAACCACGAACAGGTGATTAAACTCGTCAAGCCCCTCCTGGAACCCCGAAGCATTCTTGCCTCCGAAGAAGAAGAAGCGGAAGCGTTGGAAATGCTGGGGATATCTTATTGGTGGATAAACGATCTCAAAGCCGCTGAAGCATCTTTTCTTGTCTTGTTGAGCCTTAGACCCGAAAAAAAACTGAATCCGGCTGTTCAACCCGCAGGTGTGGTGAAATTTTTCAATGCAATCCGGGAAAATCTTGAACGGATGCCGGAAGAAATCCGCGCCAGGCAGACCCAAGAACTGAAGATTTGCCGCAAACAACTTGCCAAGAAGAGTGAAGAGATACGCAAACTTCGTGAAACCGCAGTGGAGACCACCATCATCCGGCGTCCACTGTGGCTCAGCTTCATCCCGTTCGGGGTGGGCCAATTCAACAACGGGCACATGGGAAAAGGTTGGACATTTTTCTCAATTGAAACTGCGCTCCTGCTGGCCAACATGACGAGTTACATCTTGGCTGAAACTTCCTGGGTGAGAAACGGACCCGGGTCCACGGTCAGAAACGACGAGAAATCCATCCGACGAGCGCGCAACGTCCAGATAGCACAGATTACCACCGGCAGCCTGCTCATTGGAGTCGCTGCCGCGGGGATAATAGAAGCGCTGATAAGTTACAAGTCTCGCACGGTCAGAACAAAGCCTGTGCTAAGCGCGGAAGAGGAGACTTCGGACCTCGGGAAGACCAGGATCCGGGATCGTTGGAGAATTTATCCCTCGCCCCTACCGGGCGGGGGAGCAGTCGAACTCTCCTTCGGTTTCTGAAGAGCCGATTCGGAAAATCCTGCCCGCAGGTAAGGAGAAGACAAGACATGAGAGGTGATAGGATATGGCATCTTTGAGAATGCTCGTTCCCGGCAAAACCCCTGAAGTTTATCATTTGTACAAGAAAATCACGTCCATGGGTAAAGTCAGGGAAAACGATATTGTAATCCCGGATCCCCTCATAGGGGACACCCACGCACACATTCATTACGATGGAAAATACTACAATATCAAGCCTTTGACACGACAAAACCCGTTGCACATCAACGGGAGAAAGAAAAAAAAGCACAGGTTGCAGGAGGGTGACAGGATTCGAATCGGTGGAGTTGAACTCGAGTTTTATCTTCAGGACGCTCCCGCTGAAGAGGACGAAGCGGGCACAACCATGGTCGAAGTGAACAGCTACAAGAAACTGTACGAGTTTTCCCAAAAACTCCTGGCTGACTACGAAATAAACAGTCTCTTGGAAAAGCTCATGGACATGGTCATAGAAATCACGAACGCGGACCGCGGCTTTTTGATACTCATGGAAGGTGAGACCCCAAAGATCAAGGTGGCCAGGAATCTTCGGAAGGAAAACATAGCTGATGCCGTGAGCCAGCTTTCGGACAGCATCATCGATAAGGTGATCAAGACCCGCCGGCCCTTGATCATATCAGACGCCTTGTCGGACGAGGAATTCGCCAACTCTTTGTCGGTAATCAATCTTAAATTGCAATCCGTAATGTGCGTTCCCCTTTTGGAAAAAGGCAGCCTTATCGGGCTGATTTACGTGGGCAATCACAACGTAATAGATTTGTTTGAAGAAAACAGCCTTGAAATCCTTACTGTTTTTGCTTCACAGGCATCACTCCTGATAAGAAATGCTCTCCTGGTCAATGAATTGCAAATAGACAAGCAACAGCTCTCCGAACGCCTGGACCAGATCATGTACGGGGAAATCATCGGCTCTTGTCCGGCGATGCAGGAGATTTATAGAAAGGTGGACAAGATTGCAGGAACGGATATTTCGGTGCTGATCACCGGAGATACCGGAACCGGAAAAGAGTTGATAGCAAGGGAAATACACAGGCGATCCAACAGGGCGGAGCATCCCTTCGTAACTATCAATTGCGGAGCCATACCTGAAAATCTTCTGGAGTCGGAACTGTTCGGGCACGTGAAGGGTTCTTTTACCGGAGCTATTGCAACAAAAACCGGTCGTTTTCAGCAAGCAGACAACGGCAGCCTTTTCCTGGACGAAGTCGGCGAGTTGCCGCTGAATCTTCAGGTAAAACTCCTGCGAGCACTGCAGGAACATGTCGTTACAAAGGTAGGTGCAACCCAGCCGGAAAATGTCAATATCAGGGTCATAGCCGCCACTAACAGAAATCTTGAAGAAGAAACCCGTAAGGGCAATTTCAGGGAAGACCTATATTATCGGCTGAACGTTGTGAATGTTTACCTCCCTCCACTGAAAGAACGGGGCGAAGATGTTGTTTTTATAGCAAAGTTTTTATTGGACAAGTATGCCCGGGAACTGGACTGCAAGACCAGGGGTTTTTCTCCGAATGCCCTTGTAGCGCTGAAAAAGTTCGATTGGCCGGGAAACATCCGCCAACTCGAAAACCATATAAAGAAGGCCGTGGTTCTTTCAGACAAAAATTTGCTGGGTCCTGAGGATCTTGGCCTGAGCGCGGATGTCTTGGAACCAATCGTTCCGCTAGCAAAAGCGAAAGAAGAATTTCAAAGAGATTACATCAATGAAATCCTTCAGCGAAACAACGGCAACCGTACCAAGACAGCCAAGGATTTGGATGTCGACCCGAGAACCATTTTTCGCCATCTGGAGAAAGAAGACAAGATCAAACAGGATGAGGATTAAAGCATCACAAGATATAAGACATGAAATTTTTGCAACCCAGCAAACGGATCCAGGACTCAATTGTCAGGTTTGGCGCGATACCGACAAAGCGAGAGCATGCATAAGCTACTGATATGACACACAAAACAAAAAAAATCAAAATTCGGTTCATTTCTTGCAAAGGAATCCTTTTGATGAGGTTTTGTATGATTGCGACTACAGCGACACTCATGTCTTTCGGCCTTGAATCCTGTGTCTGGCCCACAACCCTGGAAACTGAATCCGGAAGTGGAAACACTGAACCGCGTATTGACCGTTCCCGCACGGAACCCATGTTTTCCTATGACCTCATTCTTCCTTCGGAAGGGGAACACCCCCCTGAACTCCCGGTGAAACTTGCAGTTTGGGAACCGGATCCCGAAGATATCGTAAGACTCCGTGTATTCATAGACTATGACCCGGACACACCGAGTCCCCATATTTTCGAGAGAAATATCACCCAGGATGATGCGTTGGCTTCGGACCCGAACATAAGAATAATAATGTTGGACCAGATAACCCCATGCACTCCGGATATTGCACCAGGGAGAATCCGCATGGTGGACCTGGTCATTGCTTCCGGTTGGGACAGCGCATTAGTCAGTCCGGAATACCGCGCTTCCTTGACTGGCTATACAGATGAAATCAGAATAAAAGTAACTTGTTTGGCCCCATAATTTAAAGTGTTTTGTTAAGTTGGTGTAAAAGATGAAGTTGCACATGAAAATTGCCGGAAAACCCCCTGTAAAAAAAAGGATTAAGAGTTTTTCAACCATCCGTTCGGCCGGCGTGCACTTTTCGTTTTTAGCCGCAATGATCGTGTTAACAACGGGATGCAACGCCGGACCCTCCATCCACACTGCAGGCGGTCCGCCTGGGTGTGAAACAATGTCGGATTGTCCTGAACCCGGACAGCTCTGTTCCATCAGTGGATACTGTTTTCACACAGCAACTCCATCCATGAATCTTGCGGTCGAGATCATACCCTCAACATCTTCCAAAGAAGGCTCGGATTACCCTCTTGTGAGAACCGATTTCGCGCCTGATGAGCTTACATACCTGGCGGATGGAACCGTATCACTGACCTATGAGCGACCTGTGAAGGTCAGTGGTGAAATCAGCGTGGTGGATTATCCTCACCATGGAAACGGATTCGAAGTGTTCGAAGCGCAGCTCTCGGTCTGGCGAGCTTCCAGAATCCCGGGACGGCCCAAAGTGCTATATTCAACAAGCCTGTCATTGGATATGACGGCAGGCGAAAGGGAGGGCGAAAAATCCATCGCCTTCAACATGAACGTACCTGCTGACAATGTTTACACCCTGCGCGCAGGCCCTCAGGGTTATTACGCACACATTTTCCCGCCCATGGTGCTAAGAGACGTTGAAATCAATGATGATTTTCAACACACGTTCTTTTTCGACCAGGAAGGACGATACCTGGTAGCAAGCGGACGAATCGTAAATCCCATGGGAAAGGGGGTTTCCGGAATCCAAGCCCATATGAAGGACGAAGCAGGAATTTACAGCTCCACGGTAAGCACGCCGACCGATGAGAGCGGTGAATTCACTGTGGCTGTTCCATTGGGCAAACGAGACTACATACTCGAATTGACTCCGGTTGAAGAGCCTTCGCACAGGCCGAAAATAGAGTTTCTCCTTCATGATGTAGGAGAGGATACCCCCGGCGTATATGTGGAATTGGCGGACACTGAAGGGCTTGATTTCAGTTATCCGGCGATTTTGGCCCCTTGTGAATACGTGTTGAAGATCGTGGGCAAGTCGGATTCGGGAACACGCGAACCGATTCCCGGAGCGATAGTAAGCTTTTCCACTCACGTTGGAGGGGGCACAAACAACGACGGCAGGGTCAACTTGACCGGCACGGCTGACGAAAACGGACAGATAAAAATCGGACTCATACCCGGAGACAATCAGAATGCCAGAGAATACGACGTAAGGGTGGCGTCTCCGATCGACTCCCGCTTCGCATCCAAGTTGTTGAACACATCGATAAGCCGATGTGGAGGAACATTGGCTGACATAGAATTGTCTCTCCGAACCGAAGTCACGGGTGATGTGAGGGATTCGAATGGAGACCCTCTTCAGAACATCACTATCCAGGCAAGACCTTCGACTTCAGAAGCCAACAGGAATAACCCTTCTTCTCTCATCGCGAACCTGAGCATACGACCCACTGAAACAACCGAGGCATCCGGCAGATTTTTCATGAGGCTGGATCCGGGGTTCTACGATTTTGAAGTCGTGCCTCCGACAAGCAGTTACCTGCCACGCCGATTGCTGCCGGACGTAGAAATTCAACACAACGTTTCCAGGTCAATCAACATCACGATGCCTGATGCCAGACTGTTCATGGGCCGGCTCGTAAACGATGAAGGCGCTCCGATAACAGGATTCGCGGTCAGAGTTTTCATGGTATCCGATTCCTGCCTGAACGGCGACTCTTGCGAAACCCCTGCATTCTTCCTGGGAGAAGGTGAAACCCTGGAAAACGGCCGTTTCGAAATCCTTATCCCCGAACTCTGAAATCGCCTCGAGCGACCAAAAACATCTCTAAAACAGACCTCATCGCTTCTCGAACATAGGATTATTGATTGGCGGAAGCCCGCTGTTTTGCTACAACATTCCAGCATATTCGTCCGGTGCCCTCCCGCACGAGGCGAATGAAAAGCCGTTTTGACAACACATAACCATGCATGACTATAGAGGAGTCGCTTATGACAAAGACCTATACAACAGAAAACAACCACAGGGCCGATCCCGGAGAGGTTCTTCGAATCCTTACGAACGAAAGTTTTTTGATCGAACGTGAAAAGGCCCAGGGGGCCATCGAAGCTCGGGTTGAGGAATTGGAGCGCAGCGAAGACGAGTTGCGATTACGGCTGCACGCAACTGAATACGGCCGCACCATGACGGGCGGGCTCGACAAGTCAAAGCGCGAAAAAAGCGCCACCGAGTACACATGGGACCTGAAGAAAATGCATGGTCGGTGGTCTTACCGGGGAACACACGGAAATCGAATCAACGTATCTGGAAGCTTTCAGCTCTCACCTCATGATTCCGGAACCCGCGTCGTATCTAATTACGAAGTTAAGGTGAATATTCCGGTACTGGGAGGAAAGATTGAAAAAATGATAATCCGGGAAATAGAAAAATCCTCGCCCATATCAGCAGAGGTTCTGACACGTTTCCTATCTGCATCGGAGAAGAAACCGACATGAAGAAGACAAAGAACACCGCCGCCTTCTTACGCCGTTCCTCAACAATGTTTTTCAATCTCTTTCGTCCCACTGCAACCATCCCAATGCTCCTTCCTTTACTCCTTGTATCGGGCTGCAGAAAAGATCCTCCAATCAAACAACCGGAAACACCGCCTGCAGCACAGGTTGAAAAAGCCCCCCAACCTCCTTTGTTTAAACCCGAACCTCACCCGGTAACCGCGCCCCACGGCCACACCCGAATTGATCCATACTACCGACTCCGAAACCGGGAGGATCCCGAAGTGCTTGCCTACCTGAACGCTGAAAATGAATACGCGGACGCGGTCATGAACCACACGAGAGATCTGCAGAAACGGCTTTTCAACGAGTTCCGCAAGCGCACACTTGAGACCGACATGTCGGTTCCCTTCAGGCTTGGAAACTATTGGTATTACACTAGGTTCGAAGAAGGAAAAGAACACAGGATATACGCTCGGCGTAAAGGTTCCATGGACGAGGCAGAGGAGATACTCCTGGACGCTAACGAGCGAGCCGAATCCAAGCCTTTTTACCGTGTGAACATGCAAGTGAGTTCAGGAGAAAACATTTTGGCCTTTGCTGAAGACACGGTGGGCCGAAACATCGTGACAATCCGGTTCAAAGATCTCGAAACCGGAAAACTCCTCGATGACGTGATCAAGGACGTTTCCTGGAACATGGCGTGGGCCGAAGACAACCGGACGCTCTTCTATACGGCGCGCGACCCTGTAACCCTTCGAATGAACAAGATTTATCGCCACAAATTAGGATCCGATCCGGCCCAAGCCGAACTGGTTTGGGAAGAGAAAGATGAAACGTTTTCCACGTTCATCTACAAGACGAAATCCCGTAAATACTTGGTAATCGGATCCTCACACAGTCTTACCCAGGAGTACAGGTTCGTCAGGGCGGAAAAACCCGAAGACCCTTTTACCGTTTTTTCTCCACGAAAGAGGGGTCACGAACACCGGATCGACCACGCGGGGAATCATT
>SLPX01000199.1 GCA_007131745.1 Myxococcales bacterium | reverse complement strand
GCTGCCGGCAACCCCGGCTCTGATACCTCCCGAGGCTTCGCTGCCGGCAACCCCGGCTCTGATACCTCCCGAGGCTTCGCTGCCGGCAACCCCGGCTCTGATACCTCCCGAGGCTTCGCTGCCGGCAACCCCGGCTCTGATACCTCCCGGCTTCTTATCTTCGGGAGTTTCGGCGAAGACGCTTCCTTCTTCTTGAGCGCAGGAAGTTCCGGCTGAGAGCTTTCTTTCTTCCTCAGCGCAGGAAGCTCCGGCTGAGAGCTTTCTTTCTTCCTCAGCGCAGGAAGCTCCGGAGCGGATGCGTTGTCAACTGCCGGCGAACTCGCTTTTTTCAGATGTGGATGGCTTGCCAGAGGCTTCCAACTTGTCTTGTCTTCTGAAATTTCTTCGTTTCCTTCAAGCTTTCCATCGGCAAGCATGTTTGCAATCGCGTCCACGGGAAAGGGCCCGAAAACCCTTCCGGTGTGCCTCTTTACAAAAAATTCATCTTCCTTTGACCACGGCTTTCTCTCGGTTCCCACACCTGGAAGAGTTGTAGGTCCATGGCTTGCACCCTTGTCCGAAACGTTTTTGCCTGGTGGAGTGACTATGGCGCCCATCGAAGGCGTTTCGCTGGGTACACCGTCGCCCTTGGAAACCTTGAGCTTTGACAAGGACCCCAATAATCCATCTTTGTCCTTAAGTCCAATCCCCAATATTGTCCTGCTCTTTTCAAGCCCCGGTGGAATTTTTTCGTCTTTTTTCACCTTGAAGGACACAAGACACTTTGGGCATTTCATGGTCATGCCTTCTTCAGGAATTCGTTCATCAAGGATATTGTAGGAAGCGCCGCATTTGTCACAAGCCACTTTCATGAAAAACATCTCCCTTGTTGATGCCGAGTTTGTTGCTGCAAAGCCGCTATTTTACCATCCACCCGGCATCATGTCCTTGTGAAAAATTGCCAGGATATCCATGGTCCAGGCCACAGCCACATGGATCATCACTCCACACCAGATAGATCGATAGGCAAGCGCCATTGTTCCCAGAACCATTCCCGCGGCAAAAGAACCCAATGTTTCCGGAATCGGTTTTCCGAAGTGAATCATAACGTACGGAACCAACATGGCAAAAATGGAATACGCGCCCATGGATTTTTTCAAGCCGTGAAGCATGAACCCCCTGAAAAAAAACTCCAATGCCACGAATTGGGCTGCGTACATCAAAGCCCATACAAACAAAAATCTGCCCGGCACTCCACCGGGAGGCGCGGATCTGGTCCATGGAAACGGATAATGAAAGAGAAACGACGGATGAAAAGAGACCATGAATACAGCGGCGAACATAACTGCAAACAATATGGCGCTCAACTTCAGGCCATCTCGCGTCCTCCCGAGACTCAGTCCATAATCCGCCAACTTCTCTCCAGGAATCATTAATATGATCAATGCCGGAAGGATGAGAAATCCGAATACTCTCCACAACGACCAATAACCAAACTCAGCCAGCAACCACCAGTCCCCCAGGGGTTCCATCACCCTTTTTCGATAAACTTTCTGTACTCCACGATGACTTGCAGAGTTTTTCAGGTCAGCTCCTTCGAGGAGTTTGGCATCTTCGTTTTTTGCCGTAATCCTGGTTGCAAAATACCTGAAGTGACGGCGATGACCAAAATCATTGTTGGAGGTAAGAACCAAAGCCGCCAATCCAAAAACAAAAAGCGGTCGCCAATCGAACCCCCCCAAGCGGGCATCCGGAACTCTTGATTCCTTGTTGATCTTTATCCATTGTTCCCAGAGGAGTTTTCTCAACAACCGGTAGAGTATTTTCCAGCTTACGGCCAACGCGGCGGCCAAAGACACAGCGGCCCACACGACCCCCAGATAATGAGCTATAACAAGAATTCCCAGGTACAACACGGCCAACAAGATGATCTCATGTGTCGCGGCAATTCCACCCCAACCGGTGTTTTCTGAAATATTGCTTAGAGGCTCGGTGGCCTTACCCTTTTTCCGCTCGGACATGCAATGGTCATAACAGGCGTCAAAAAGCCGGTCAATACTTCCGTTCACACGATCCATGGCGACAACCATACGCCCATAAATCCGCATCTTGACGATCCCGCCCCCCCGATCTATTCACACTCGAAACAAGGATGAACAGAGGTTTTTACATGAATAAAACAATTCGCGATTTTTCCACGAATCCACCCAGAGGAATGCGGGATTTTCTTCCAAATGACGTTCACAAAAGACGATACGCAATGGACATCATAAGAAAGGTCTACGAATCCCATGGGTTCGAGCCGTTGGAAACGCCTTCCCTGGAAAATCTTTCGGTTCTTTCAGGAAAATATGGAGAAGAGGGAGATCGTCTTCTTTTCAAAGTGCTGAAAAGAGGTGAAAAACTGGAATCCGCGCTGACCGAATACAAGAGTGCAGATGCAGGTTCCGAAACAATTTTCAAACCCGGCGGTTCTCTCGCGGATCTGGGTCTGCGTTACGATCTCACCGTCCCCCTGGCAAGGGTTATTGCAGACAATCGCGGTAAAATTCCGCGCATTTTCAAGCGTTATCAAATACAACCGGTGTGGCGCGCGGATCGGCCGGCAAAAGGTCGTTTTCGCGAGTTCTATCAATGCGACGTAGACATTGTAGGCAGCAGGTCGCCGGTCGTGGAGATTGAACTGCTGGAAGCAGCCTCCAGGGCGCTTGAATGTCTGGGTTTTGAAAACTTCACGATAAAACTGAATCACAGAAAGCTTCTCATGGGGTTTTTGGCCATTGCCGGCGTAGAAGGCCGATCGGCATTATCCGCGGTCATTGCCCTGGACAAGCTCGACAAGATCGGTGACGCGGGGGTTGAAAAAGAATTGAAAGCGCTCGGGTTGGATGACGATCAACTTCAACGGTTACGGCCGCTGCTGGAAGCTCCCAAAGGATCTGAAGCGCTCACTTTCCTGGAGCCCTTCTGCAGTTCAAACGAAGAGGCTCTCAATGGAATCGAAGAAACCCGCAAAATACTGGATGCGGCCCGGCAAGGACCCGCGGAAAAACGAATAATCACGGATCCCTGTCTTGCAAGAGGGCTCGATTATTACACAGGTTCGATTTTTGAAATTGAATCACCTGAACTTGGAGTCAGCCTTGCCGGAGGGGGACGATACGATAACCTGATTCAAATGTTTTCCGGAGAGGATTTGCCGGCTTGCGGAATATCACTGGGGTTGGAAAGACTTTTGAAAGTCATGGAGGAAAAAAACCTCTTTCCCCAGGAGAGCGCGGGTCCGCACGTAGTGGT
>SLPX01000320.1 GCA_007131745.1 Myxococcales bacterium | reverse complement strand
CTCTTGGCGCTACGATTCACTCATAGCTACAGCGCAGCAGAAGCAATTGCGACGTTAAAGGAGGCAAGGGTCGAAGCTGAGCGCATTCACGGTCCGCTGAAAACCGACCCGTTTCTTGTTACCGACAACGGGACATCGTTCATAGCAAAGAGGTTTTTGAATTTTGTTCGAGACGAGTACTGTCATGTGCGCATCCAATACCGGACGCCGACTCAACTCGGGCTGCTGGAGAGATTCCACGAGACCCTGAAACAAGAGGAAGTTTACTGGCGACTTTACTGCAATCCCCAGCATGCCAGAGAATGCCTCGCCGAATTTCGGGCACGTTACAATTTGCTTCGGCCCCACTGGGCGCTGGTTCCAGATAGAGGTGGCGACCCTGTTGTTCCGGCAGAAGTCTACTACGGCCAAATCTCGACGAAGCTACCTCGTTGGCAGAGCTGGGCGAGGGAAGTGAAGGCAAGGCTCGATGAAATGGTGGAACTGCAACGCAAGGTAAGCTAATAATGAATCAGGAAACTCTCAAATACAACGCCGTTTCGACTCCAAACGTTAACCGTGGCAAGACAAAACCCTGCATTTCAGGCATACAGGAATTGTTAAAACAGTGACAATGCGTTAATAGGCAATCAACATAATGTCAATGCAAAATCGACTTCGGTCAAGTAGTGGGAACCTAAGCAACACCATCAGTTTTCCGTCAAAGCTGCAAGCACATGGTAGAAAGAAAAACTGAATCCGCCGAATCATATCCACAACCGCTTCCCTTGTCTGTCCGTCCTTTTCCTTTCAAGGGCACTCTACTTTTTTTTCCTTGAAAAACACTTTTCTTTTTCCTACTTATTACCTTAATTGTGGGTGTTTTTGTCATGCCGGACGTCCACACCCATCCGGCTGGAGAACGGAAAACCTCAAGCATCTTTAAAAGTCGCAATATAATCGAAATAGTCATCGGCGATCGATTTTCACGGCTTCACGATGGGAAACCAGCCCGAACAAAAGGATGGAGTCGGATCGGGCCTGAGTACCAAAACCGACGACGATTTCCAATCCGGATATATTGTCAAAGAGAAGGAAACAGAAGGCACGATGAACGCTTCCGATTTACCGCATTTCAACACCAGGGAAGAACTCCTTTCGTTATACGAGCAAATGCTCGGATCCGTGGATATTAACGTTGTTCTGCAAAATGCAGCCGCTGCCGTCATCGACGCCTTGAAAGCAGACAGGGGAACCGTCTATATCGTTGAAAGAGAAACCCAGGTACTGCGTTCTGTTTCCGTTTTCGGAAACGTAGCCCACAAGATCTGTGTGCCCATTTCCGAAACTTCCCTAACCGGCTACTGCGCATTATCTCGCAAGCCATTTATAATCGAAAACGCTTACGGCGATCTGAGTCATATAGATCCCGACCTCAAATTTGATAAAGAATGGGATATCCTGAATCAGTATCGCACCCGCGATGTTATGTGTTCACCGGCCATATTCAAAGATGAGGTAGTCGGCGTGATCCAGGTAATAAACGGCAAGTCCGGACCTTTCCAGGCAAAGGACTTGCTTGTATTACAAGACGTCTCGCGTTTTGTGGCATATGCCCTGTATCATGTCCTTCTTTACGATGAAATAGCCACGCTCAAGCAACTCAAAAAAGAAAAAGCGATGTTTATGCGCATTATGGTCCACGAACTCAAAAGTCCCATCGGGGCAATTCATACGCTGGCAGAAACACAGGACTTTCTTCTCAATGATGACCCGACAAATCCGAAGATCCCGGACCTCAGTTCACGCATCATTAAGCGTTCCGAAATGATGATGGACCTGATTGAGGAAATCCTCCAATTGTCCCAAGTTAGATCCGGGGGACCGATGGGTGAGATCGCTGTTTTCGACCTATCAAAGGAATTGAACAACTGTTGTGATGATTTCAGGGACCAGGCAAAGTCAAAAAATTTGGCATTCAAGATCGATCTACCGGCCGCACCGGTTTTAGTGAGGATGGATAAACAGGGCTGCAGTCTGGTTATCTCGAATCTGGTTTCAAATGCAGTCAAATATACGCAATCAGGTTCCGTTAAGGTAAGCCTGCAAACAGTTCAAAATCAGGCGGTGCTGAGAGTGGATGATACAGGTGTGGGGATCCCTGAGGAAGACATCCCTAAGATGTTTACGGAGTTTTTTCGCGCCTCCAATGTACGAGCCGGCGCAATCAGGGGAACGGGTGTAGGCCTGGCCGGGGTCAAGGAGATTGTCGAGCGTTTTGGTGGTGTGCGCGAACTGAAAAGCCGAATTAACCAGGGTAGTACGTTTATCGTACGGCTGCCTTTAAACGGTTCCCTTGACCCGACTTATACGGTTTGCTGATCAGACCTTAGACAGATCACTTTGACCGTACATGGTCATCCATGACACAACGAAACCCAAGCAACTCTCGATGATCCGACGGCGCAGCGCTGTACCTGTGCGAAACAGGCCAATCGTACGCAGGATTGCATGGATCCGCGTTGCGTATTACCCGCAGCGAGCCACTTGGGGTTACCCACGCTCTGCCGTTTACGGGCGCGCTTCTGTAATTCATTTGGTACTTGTCTTCGACCCACTCCCAGACATTGCCCCCCATGTCGCACAAACCCTGGTAGGTGATATCCCGCCTGTCTGAACAAACCGGTTTCGTGTTTTCATGCTCACACTTTCCGCCGTTTGAATCCTTCCATGGCATTCCCCTACTCCTTGCAGCATATTCCCACTCCGACTCGCTCGGCAATCGTCCTCCCGCCCACTTGCAGAACGCTGCGGCCTGTCGCCACGTAACTCCGTTTACCGGGTGATTCTCCCTGCCGACCTTGTTCCAATTGTATCCGGGCCGGGATGTATCCGGTTCCGAGCATTTGCCCGCGTCCACGCACCTTCGGTATTGCGCCACCGTGACCTCGGTCTTCGCCATCCAGAAAGTCTTGATCCATACTTGAAACACCGGCCTCTGATCAGGCTGAAGATCGTTCGAGCCCATCTGAAATGATCCGCCCTTTATCCGAACCCAAGTAATCCCTGTCCGATCATCAACCATATTTTTGGTTCTGAATTTGTAATACCAGACGAACCACACCGTCACGCCGACCACCGCCAAAACGATTCCCGCCGCAACCGCGGACATTCGAAACGCCCTGCTACGCGCAGTGCTCATGGTTTTCTCTTCTTGACCCTCAGCCAACTCTTTTTTTTCCTATAATATCAACCAGACCATCACTCCTCACAAAGCCCAGAACGCACCTTTATTTCGCACCAGCTTCTCTTCCATCTCCCGGGTCAATTCAGGCATGAAGTTAAGCCCCGTTTTCTTTTCAATTCTCTCCACAGTCCGGACATGGCTCTCCCATTCGTAGGGCCTCCGATAAGTCCTGTTTTCAAACACGTACCCCGTAGCTTTCCATTTTCCACCCTTATCGGCCGCCACGATCTTGTAGAAATGAGAAGGCACGGCTACTTTTCCCGGGCCTATGGTAACGGTTTCACCCTTGAATATCGGACCCGATATGATGTAAACGGTACCCAACCTATCGACCCATCTTCGCGCCTTGGCCT
This sequence comes from Myxococcales bacterium, assembly GCA_007131745.1. The sequence continues at coordinate 31,139 of SLPX01000320.1, read as the reverse complement.
CCAACCTGGCCCAAATCCCCCGGTTCAACCCAGGCTTCTGCGGCGCTATATTACTCAAATAAAAAGTCTTTCCCTTTCTCTTGCGACACCTTGTATAATCTCCCGCAGGAGCCATGTGGCCTCGATCATAACCGGATTTGCGATAGTCTCTGGACGAGGCGCTTTCTTCCCTGGAAAGCTCCGGATCACGGCGGAACCTCAATCCGGACCTTTTGACGTCCCCGCCGAGCTGTTCTCTGACAACCTTTTGGCAAACCCACAGCGGAACCTTCCGGTTGTTGTCATGCAACAATGAAAAGACCTCCCGCTTGATCAACCGGGTATCAAAATCGTCGCCACGGAGCACGGGTTTTCCGAATGGACAATTGCCTTCACCCGGGTCTATCCCGACCACTTCCTTCTCACGGGTGGTTTCAGCGGGTTCGGGAGTCTCTTTCCTGCATGCGTTAGTGCAGAAAACAAACACGCAAAAAACCGCCGAACACAAACCGATCACCACGCCATCCCCCCCGGGAAACCACGTTTTCAAACGCTCAAGCCGCAGAATGCACCTTCGCATGTCATCCCCTTTTTTCCACGGCCGAATTAAAACACAGGTTTTTCAACAGTGTCAAACCCGTTGCAACACATCCCCGGGTTCCTTCGGTCAAACAAGAAATCCGTCATTCACAGGGAGACGTACATACATCTCCGCAGTCAATCCCTTCCTCACCGAGCATGGTACCGTCATCCGGGTCGCAAAGAGAACTGCAACGGTCCCATACATCGTTTTTACAAGTGTCGATGGTGGGCCGGTAGTGATGCCACATTGCATCCGCGAAAGCGGATCCCCAGTGGCCGTCGCCCTCGGTCTGCATCCATCGGTCCATGTAGTCGAAGTAGGGTTGATGGTCCCACAAGGACTCGATGCCGAGCAAACGCATGGTCAATGTCTGGCCCACCCACGACTGTGAGTTACAGCAAGTGCGATAGCCGTTGGATTCGTCATGAAAACTCGAATTGCTTCCCGACAAGTCCTGACAATGGCGAATCCCCCAACGCGGAAATCCCTCGACTCCGTAAAAGAACGGAAAATCCACGAAGTCATAATATGTTTGGCAGTCCTCTTGAAATCTTTGTCCAGGCGCGAGCGGAAAATCCACTACCCTCTCCATCTCACCCACGCCGAGCATCAACCCGGCGAAGACTATCGGAAACTTCCTCCCCGAACCGTGACCGCCGTCGCCATGCCAGTTATTGCCATTAAGCAAACTTCCGAATAGATCGATCCCCGTTTGAACAAATTGTATGAGAAGCGCTCTTTTCTCATCGGGATCCTGATCGATGAGCAAGCTCAAACCCGCGTGTCCCATCGTGCGGACAAGGCCGGCACCGTATCCGCCGACCGCGTCAATGGGCTGCATCCGCTCAGCCGTCCATCCGGTCCTGTCATCCAGGCGGACCCTCGAGAACCGCTCGGTCAAAGACACGATATCCGGGGGCGAACCCACCGGCTCCAAATCCGTCAAAAGATCGATCCGCAGATCATCCGCGTTATGAAGCACCTTTTCTTCGCCCGTATATGCAGGACGAAAGCTCCCTTCGGGAGGCGGTTCATCCAGAACAGTCAGAACCGCGGCGGTTCTCAAATAACGATCCCGGTGGCACACTCCTTGAAAATCGGTCCAACCCGGCCGTTCGGTCTCCAGATCGCAATCTCTGTCATCGGGGTTGCTCCGGGACGAAAGGAGAGAACTGTTCGGAAGAAGTTCAATCGGGAGAGATACAGCGTCTTCGTACGCAAGGCTGCCGATCCGACTGTCATAAGTCTGTGAAGAACCCGGCATCGGGTTCACCGCGGAGCCGTTACGCATGAGCACGTAAACACATTCATACTCAATGCACAGATCGGAATATCCGTATTCCCCCTCGAACGGTTCGGGGAAATCCACGCAGCGCACTATGTCATCGGAGCCGCCATGGTAACGACAGTATGTGTCTGTTATAACCCGATCCATGATCGGAGCCGGATCGATGTCAATCACCGTCAACGGCCCAACTACCCAGTAATCTCCATTCACGAATCGTCCGTACTCCACCGGTTCGGCAAAGGTCCAGGTGATGCCGTGCCTGGATATGGTATCCGTAGTTTCACCGTTTTCTTCTCCGGCATCACCATTTTCCACCTCACCATCACCATTTTCCCACCCCGCATCAATCTCTTCGACCTCTGCGTCTTCTTCGTGGTCGCCGCTTTTTGAGTTGCAACCCAAAAGCAATCCGATGGCAAGTAAACACGGAAGAATTCTCCGATATGTAGCCATTAATTTCCTCGCTTGTCTTTCTTTTCGATTATTATTCTTCGGACATTTTAACCGCACTTTCGAAATATTCATACTTTGAGAGTGCGCTTTATCCAGATAGAGGTCGGTACGGCAAATGGTGTGGACAGCCGGAACCGGACAAGAAAACGAAAAACCATTCAAGCCCAGGATAAACGAGTAACCATAATTAAAATGTCGGTCAGGCAGGCTCGGAGGTGCGGAAAGGGCGACCATCCCTGTGACAAAGGACTTGCACCACCTGGCGACCGGTGAGAGCGGCGATGGGGGTGCCCGTGAAAGGCGCGGTCCACTGCCCCACCATGAAGAGATCAGACAGGCCCGGCAGCGTGCGAAGCGGAGTCGCCCGCATGTTGTCGCAGGTAATGTACCAGCCGTCCGGAGAAGCCCGCCAGTTGCCCGTGTAACGGATGTACGTATGCGGGGTGGGCACATCTACCACCTCCACGTCACGGGAAAGGCCGCTGAACCGCTCCTCCAGGGCGCCCAGGGTAATGTCGGCGACGCGCCGCTTCTCCTCCTCGTATGCCTCCCGGTCCTCTGCCAGGCGCACCCACAGATCGTGTCGCGTAGGGTACCAGACCTCCAGAGCGGTCTTTCCCGCCGGGGCGGTGGAGGGATCAAAGCCGTGGTGCAGAATCGAGATCCACCGCCGAGTCTCGCCGGCGATTTCGATGGGCTTTTCGAGTTCGTAAACGAACCGGGCGGGCTCGGCGCCGAGATCCCGAGCCACGCCGAGCGCCACGTGTACCAAGGGTCGGACAGGAATCCACCTTTCGTACATGTTGCGGATGCGCTCGTTCACGTATCGTCCACCGAGGAGATCGAAGATCAGGTGGTGACCGTCGGCCGCCCAAATGACCGTGTCGCCGCGGATCTCTTCGCCATCTGCCAAACGCACCCCCACCGCTCGATCGTTTTCAAGAAGCAGGTCCTCCACTCGGGCGCTCAAACGCAGCTCCCCGCCCAGAGCCCGGAACCTGTCCGCCATGGCGAAGACCACACCCTGCGATCCACCCAAGGGCACGGTAGCCTGATCGGCTGCTCTGTTGAAAAAGCCGGCCAAAACCACCATGGGAAACTCCACCATGGGCCAGCCGGGGCTGTCGATGACGAACCGCACGGCCTGGCGCAGAAAAGGGCTGCGGAATCCGGCGGCGAAGTCCTGAAGGGTCTCCTTGCCGAAGCGCACAAAGGCCGGCATCACCGGCAGAAGCTTGGAAAAAGCCTTGACGGACTGGAGCGGGCCGGCGACCTCCTCCGGGTCCATGGGCAGTGCGCCCATGGGACTCGGGCCGAAAAGGAGGGCCACGAAACGGCGGATGAGGGACGCGTCCTCGGGGGAGATTGAGAGAAGTTGGCTCTGCAGGGCCGCTCTATCGCAGTTATAAGAGACGGTGGCGTGTCGGCCCTCCACCCGTCCGAACTCCGAGAGATCATGAAAGGTGCGTCCCGTGATGACACCGAGTTCCCGCCACATGCGGTGCAGGGGGCCGGACCGGGCCCCCGTGAAAAAGTGCATGGAGATGTCGAAATTGTAGCCTTTGCGCTTCCATGCTGTGCAGAGGCCGCCCGGGATCCGGTGCGACTCGAGGATGGTGGTCCGGTAGCCGTTCATCTGTGCGTAGCATCCCGCCGACAAGCCGGCGATGCCTCCGCCGACTATAATGACCGTGGGTTCGCTCATGGTTCGTACCTCATTGTTAACTCTATGGTTGTTCTTCTATATCAAACGAAAACCCGTTGCCCGAAGGCGAGGGTTTCCAACCCTCCCCGAAGGAGACGTAAAATTGTCATCCATATCACTGGGCTCTTAACCTCTTTTTTACCAAAGTAGCCCCTTCCTGAAAAGCACCGGGAGCGTGCGACTTGGAGCGTGATAAATTTGACTGCATTCAAAACGAAAATGAGAAGATGGAGCGTTCGTCATAAGGCGGAAGCCGCAATACATGTAGAGAAGGAAGGAAGAAATGTAGAGACGAGGACATGTAGGGACGAAAAAATCACTCCCAGAGAAAATTCGCAGATTGCCCTCTTGCAAATTGCTCTGGATCAAAAACAGGAGTATAATTGCCGTATGGAAAATGTGTATTCTATACGCTTAAAAGTATCTAAGGTAGAAAACGGCCAATACCTTGCCGAGTCCGATGACATACCCGGGCTTGTTGCCCAGGGAAGAACGTTGGCTGAAACTATTGAATTTGCACAGGATGTAGCCAGGAAATTAATAGACTCATATATTGAACATGGCGATCCCATACCCCCCTCATTAAAACCGCTCTCAGATCAAATAGAAATTGATGTCGCTGTAGGCGTATAATGGGCAGACTTGCCGGTTTTGACTACAGAAAGTGCATAAAAAAGCTATAGAGAGAAAGCCTTTTTGCGCTAAACCGGAAACTTGGCTATTAGTGCGACCGAGTCCCATCAGCAGCAAAGCAAAGCCGCTCACCGCAAGCGAAGAAAAAACCACCATGGAAAAAAAGCCGGCCTCTGTACTGTCTTATCCATCAGGGAGGAATACAGTCAGGACATCCGGCGGAAGAGGATCGTGAGTATATTACTTGATCTTCCAGGTTCGCATAGAAAGCGTCGTGATCGCTGTCCATTTCATCCAAGCGGATCAATCGTTCGACGCGCGTCGCTCACGGAAGTCTCATGTCTTGAACAAAGCGATGGAAGGGAATGACCTGCCCTTCAACCTTTGGGTCGCCAAAATGTTTTTCATCCATGTGCACCAGGTAAAATGCAGGTATGTCCGTTCGTTTTTTGAAGTAATTCATCGACGGCGCGAGCTTCCGGGCGCTGGTTTTACACTCCACTGCAAAAAGAGGTTTTTTGTCTTCGCAGACCACAAAATCAATTTCTCGCTTGTCCGTATCCCGCAGGTACTGCAACGACATCCTATGACCGCTGGTATCTTCGCGATAGTGGCAGTACTTGAGAAGGTGCGATGCCACAAGGTTCTCAAAGCGGTATCCCTCTGCTTCCACTTGACTCCAATCCCACATGTAAAGCTTTTGTTCTTTTTTTACAGCTCGAATTCGGGGCGCTCCGTAGGGAGAAATTCTAAAACAGAGGTAGAGACGTTCAAAAATTCCGAGCCAACGACGAATGGAATCGTGTGACACCTGCAGGTCTTCTCTCAGGCTCTGAAGTGAAAGCGGCGACCCGACGCGGTCTGGTAGTCCATCCAGAAGCATTTCCAAAAGCGTGATTTCCTGAACCCGTTCCAAGTCACGCAGATCCTCCCGCAAAATACGATCGCAGCGTTCGCGTTGCCATCGTCTCAAAAAAGTCGTATCGGCCTTGAACATGGGTTCCGGGAAACCACCAAAGGAAAGCAAGTGGTCCAAATCCTCCTTGCTCGGGTTTTTACTCATTTCACCGAGGGAATAAGGGTGCAAACGGTAATAGTGGTAGCGACCGAGTAGGGAGTCTCCTCCCCTTCGGTAGTAATCGAGCCTTGCCGAACCCGTTATCAGAGCGCGTTGACGTGGATAATAGCGGTCAAAAAATCCCTTCATGAGACTTCGCCAACGGGCAAATTTGTGAATTTCGTCGAACACGGTCAAGTCCTTGGTAAAGGCAAATTGTGCCCGCATTATACTGCTGCGATGTTCCGGTATGTCCCAATTGAGATAGTTGGGATCTTCGTCCCCCCTGCGAGAACCCAATATATTGAGCGCCAAGGTAGTCTTGCCTACCTGCCGCGGCCCTCCAACAAAAACCATGCGATCCGTTAGGTCGGTAGATATATTGGATTCAAGGTATCGATGCGAGATAGAGTCGGACATGCAAATTCTCCGTTGAATTCTACGTTAGTTTATTTTGCATAAACCAAAATTACTCATGAGTCAATTTTGTTATACCAAAAAACATTCAGGTGTTGCAAGAGTGCAAGTTGCTCGTTTTCCTGTTTTGCAACTACCAAAAAATGCGGGCAAAGCTTATGAAACCATCCGCGCATCCCCGAAGTTGAATGGTAGGACGATTAGCAACAATGATCTATGTATAGCAGCTCACGCCAAGGCAAAAGACCTTGAATTTTCGAGAATACAGGGGAGACTTTAGAGCAAACGATTGAATTCTTCGTGGACCGATCAACCATCGATCGGATTGATGAAATTGCAGACACCGACCATGTCCAACGTGGAGATGATCGTTGGATCAGGCGGGGTTTCCTGTCCTCCGAGATAGTCGTAGTAAGGATCATCGAAATTATTGAACGAAAGGAGCACCGACAAGTGCCCTCGTTGCATGACTCCCGCGTACAACCAACTCGCGTAAACCGAATTCAGTTGAATAAAAGCAAAACGCTTTCGGGCCGGGTCGAATACAAGCGTTTCGGGAAGAATGATGTCATTAAAGTCCGGAACAATATTTATCCCCTCGTTCGTGAACGAGACCATGGTATAGGTTTCGCCTGTTTTGGAAATCACCATTTCGTTGTTTCCGTACATGGGCAACGGCAGTGGATACACAACGCTCGTGGTCATTCGGCAATAACCGGTCCACGCGCCTTCGAAAACAGTCTCTTCTGCTTCGAGAGAATCGTTAAAGCTCAAATGCATGTTCTCGAAAGGCAAATCAGGCTGATAACCTAAATCCGGTTCTGCAGAAACAGAATCAAAAACAAAATCCCCCTCCGTCAAACCGCCTTTCATGGTGAAAACATGCGAAAGCATCGGAAGATGGGGATAACAGAGACCGTCCGGGTCGCCCGCGCCGCACATGCGGTCTGTCAGATGCAATACCACCAGGCCGTCCTCATCGATCTCACCACTAAAGTTGTACGCGAACGCCTCGGCCATAAACCCTGCATCCTGGTGCAGATCAATAAAACCTCTCAGATGTTTACCGGATTGCATGATGTACATGTCGACCGGAAAAGTCCCGGGCTGGAGAAAATCACCCTCCGGCACCAAGGCAGTGCCTTCCCAATGCCCGACTACAAAGGGAGCATATTCTTCTTCAGGATCTCTGCACACTCCGTCATCACAAACCTGATCCCCTTCGCACTTTGACACGCACTCGCCCTCGACGCATTCTTCGCACTCAGCAGCTTCACAAGGCGGATCACAATCTTCCACCGGATCCACACAAACACCGTCAACACAAACCTGATCCCCTTCGCACCTGGACACGCACTCGCCCTCCACGCATTCCTCGCACTCCGATGCTTCACATGGCGGATCACATTTCAAATCGTCACCATTGTCATCATCGCCGCAAGCAATCAAAAAAACCGAAAGTAAAAGGACCAAACTAAAACGCAAATAGTATTTCATTTTTAAAAACCTCCTGATTGATATTTCTTGGACTGGGCAAATCATTTTTTTCACTTTATTGAGTAAATGCCTGTGTTTCCAGCATGCAATGCTCATGCCACAGACGATTGCGTGAGGGGGCATTGAATTGTCTCTTCAGGAAAGACGATGTTGGATTTCGCTTCGCCCTTTTGTGTTTTGTTTCAGGGATAAATCAGATGGTTTTTTTTCGGCGCTTCTTAATCCGGGTTCAAACAAGAAGAACCAGCGTGTCTGTTTCAGATTTCTGAACCCCATGTCTGCCGGAGTGATCGAAAAGTCGTATTTTCTGAGAACGCGCCCGCAAACATATCAAGGGGGTCGTTTGGAAGGGACCTGTTTCTTTAACACCTGGAGGAATCGCAGAAGTTTCATTTTCTGCCTGATGTACTGCATGGAGCGAGGTCTTCCGAACAAGGTTTCAATGCACCCCGCAAGTCCCGCAGGCTTGAAACCGGGTTGGATCTTTTCGAGAGCTGAAAGATAAGAAGTTCCTATTCGGGGATATCCCGCCAGGATGGCTTCGTTCGCCTTGCCATAGAGGAGGCGGGCCAAGACATTTTCAAGCAACCTGCAGTCGATAGGCTCGGCGTTGTTTTTTGCGAGGGACAGCCAGTGGTTCGCCAGGTTTTGGTAACGATGAGGATCCTTTCGCATCCAGTCGATATTGCCCAGCCGTGTGGTCGATTGGTGATGCCTGCGATAGGAAACTATGCAACCAATGTGCTTGAACCGATGCCCCTTGAGTGCAAGCCTCAAATGAAGGTCTGTTTCTTGACCCCTGGATAGCGTTTCATCAAAACCACCGATAGTGTACAGCAGCCTGCGGCGGTGTATGGGCAAAGGGGTTCTGATATTGTTCTCCACCACATACGCCGCGGTTTCAGCCGCCCAACACCCTGGGTCATGGTGCGAGGGGGCGTGTCCCTTAAAGCGTGCGATCGACAAACCGTTTTCATCGATGTCTATTTCATCCCCGAACACAGCATTTTGAGAACTGTCCATTTCATCCAACCGGATCCGGACCGAATCAACAGGCAGCAAATCGTCCGCGTCCAGAAACTGAATGAACTCACCCCGTGCTTCGGCCAATCCATCGTTTCTCGCGGCTGATGCTCCCCGGTTCTTCTTTTTCCTGATCACCCTTATTATTTCATTGAAGGATTCAATTATTTCGAGGCTGCGATCTGTGGAACCATCGTCGATAACAATGATCTCCGTGTTTCTCCATGTCTGGGACAAAGCGCTTTCAATGCAAGCTCGAATGAATTGTTCGGCGTTGTAACAAGGAACAATGATGGAAACCAGGCCGGGTTCGTACAGATCCGCGAAGTCCTCCAGTTCCGTCCTGTTCTTTCCATGTACACTGCATGGTCTGAAATCGCGCTTTTTCTCCATAAAAGTTCCGGGCTATTGTTTCACACAACCGGGGAAACACGGAAAAAACTATTTCTTCAAGTAACGTTCAAACCAGTCGTAAACCGTGTTCCACCACAAGAGTCGGTTTTTGGGTTTCTGCACAAAGTGGTCTTCATCGGGAAAATACAGAAAACGGGAAGGAATCTTTCGCCTTTGAAGCGCCGTAAAAAGCTGCATGCCTTGGGTCACCGGAACCCTGTAGTCGTGCTGGCCGTGAATGACCAGAGTAGGAGTAACCCAGTTCTGAACGTGGTATGAAGGGGAAAAATGCTGGTACTGGCTTTCCCTCGTTTTGCCCCACGGGGTTCCCTTAAACTCCCATTCGGTGAACCAGAGTTCTTCGGTCGCTCCGTACATGGAAACCAGGTCATAAACTCCAGCGTGGCTTATAAGGCAATTGAACCGGTCCGTTTGGCCGCCGATCCAGTTCACAAGGTAGCCGCCGTAGGAGGCTCCCGCAGCCGCGACCCGGGAACCGTCGAGACGGGGATATTTTTTCAGGGCGGCTTCCATGCCTCTCATGACGTCTTGATAAGGTTTCCCGCCCCAGTCGCCTTGTATGGAATCAGTGAACGCCTGGCCGTAGCCAACCGAACCGTGAAAATTGACCATCAAGACAGCGTATCCCGGGGCCGCAAACATCTGTACATTCCATCTCGGGTGAAAAGAGTCGCCGAACATCCCCTGAGGACCGCCGTGAATCAGGTTCACAAGGGGTATTTTCTTTCCGGCCTTTACACTGGATTCCGGAGGCCACAAAAGAAATGCATGAACCCGCGCTCCGCCGGCCCCCTTGAACCAGAATGAATCAAGTTTTCCCATGTCCCTGGTTTCCGCAAGCCAGGTATTGAATTCGGTCAGCCTTGTTTTACGGCGACCGGCCAAATCGTAACGATAGATTTCATTGGGGCTGTTGGCCGCTTGGCCCACGAACACGAGAGTACGGCCGTCCGGGCTGACCTGCAGGTTGCGCGCTGTCACCTTGTCCAAAACGGTTTCAATCGACCCGCCTTTAACCGGCACGGAAAAAATCGGATAGTAACCCCTGTCCGCGGCCGTGAAAAATATCCGGGTGGAATCAGGCGACCAGGCCATCTCGCCTATCGATCTGTCAAAAGTTTGGGTAAGCACCCGACGGGATCCTGTTTTCCGATCAAGCAGAATTATTCGGTAACGATCCGACTCGTACCCCGGACGCTGCATGGCTCGATAGGCAAGGTAGCGGCCGTCCGGGCTGAAATGAGGGCTGTTGTCATTAGCACGATTTTTTGTGATACGCCGGGACTTGGAGCCATCAGCGTTCATGATGAAGACATCGTTGTTTGTACTGATGGCAACCATCTTGTCGGTATTCATCACATACGCGAGTTCTTTTCCATCGGGGGAATAGTGGAAATCATGCGCGGATCCCAGCGCAAGAGGCGGAGCATCGATACTACCCGGCGTCAGATCCCTGCTAATTCCACCCTTTGCGTCCACATCCAGAATATGTTTTACGCGGCCGTGTCTCCAGTGGTTCCAGTGGCGATAAAGCAACCCGTCGTAGATTTCGGCCTGAATTCCGCTTTTTTTACGTTCCTCCAGTATTCTTTCATTGCATTTCTCGTCCTTACATTCGGGAAACACCCTGGATACAAAGGCCAATCTCTCACCGTCGGGTCTCCAGACCGGGGAACTCACCCCGGTGGCGACCGAGGTCACTTTCTGCGCCTCCCCGCCTCCCCTGAAATTCATAATCCACAACTGGGATCCGTGTCCTCCTCTGGTCGAAATAAACGCCAACCGTGTCCCGTCGGGCGACCAGCGGGGGGAGTGTTCCGAGCCGTCGCTGCTCGTAATCCGACGCGCTTCGCCCCCTGACATCGGCGCTACAAACAATCTCGATTCGCTTTCATTCTTTTCAGCATCCTGGCTCGTAACGGTAAAAACCACCCACTTTCCGTCCGGCGAAATTCGAGGATCCTGCACGGCGCGGACCTTTACAAGATCTTCGGCGGACATCGGCTTCTTCGCCTGGGCGGCAAAACTCAAAAGCAGAAGACAGATTCCGGGCACGAAAAACACAACTGACCTTAGACGCCGGAAATTAGAGAACTGAAACATACCTACTGACCTCCATCTGTTAAAATCAAAAAACAATCGAGGCGGAATATACCACAATCTCTCCTCAGTTTAAGTGAAGCTTTTCGGGGAAGTTTTTTTGGTTGTTTTTTTTGGTTGTTGAGATCTTTTTCGAGTGTTATGAGCAGAACAGAGCCATAAGAAAGGAACCGACACAAGAGCATCCAGGAGACAGCCGTGCCGGAAAAACAAAACAGGAGAAAGAATTCCAAAATGGTCGCCAACGGGAAAAAAGCCGAACCCAAGGGCGCTGATCGAAGAATGGCCCGCAGGATAACGGTGAATCTCGACGTAGATTATGCTCGGGAAGACAACTTCCTGATGACCAGGTCTGCAAGCATTACGAACATCAGTTCGCTCGGAATCTTCATTCGAACCGATGAACCCTCTGCGGTAAACACCACTCTGAACCTAAGGTTTACGCCTCCTCACAGCGAAACTCCGATAGAAGTTGAAGGTGTCGTTGCATGGGCCAACAAGGTCACGGGAGACAACCCGGATTACAGCCAGAACGGCATGGGAATCGAATTCGTAAACCTGGACGATGAAACAAAAGATAGCCTGATCTCACTCGTAAAACGCATAGCTCTGTTGGCCGAAGAATAGGGCCGCCGGACAGATTCCTTTTCCTCCACAAAACATCCTGCCGAACATACTTTATTCGGAAGAACATACCGGGGAATAAAACTTTCAGTTGACCTCTTTGATAAATGAGACAGGATCTAGATAGTACACGATCTTGCTTGAGTATTTTGGCATTTTTTCCTTTTGAGAGAAAAGGTGCGATCGTCTCTTTGACGGTGAAAGGAATATCATGCACACAGCAGTTTCCACCCGTGCTACAAGCGAATTGCTGAACAAGGTACTCGACGCCATGCCGGGGCAGGTGTTTGTCTGTGACAAGGACTTCAAGGTCTACGGGATGAATATCCGTGCCAGGAACGGAACCTCCTCGATCAAAGAACCAAACATCCAGGGAGGCGGTTTACTGAATTGCCTAAACTATGCAGAAGGCGGAGGAAAATGCTTGGGAAGTGAGGCCTGCGATTCCTGCTTTATCCGGTCCATCATAAAGCAATGCATCGAGAAAACGGATCTCTGTCAAAAAAAAGTGACATTCGCTGCTTTGATTGATGGAAAACCGCAGGAAAAAACCCTTTTCGTTTCGGCCGCTCCTTTCCAATTCGAAGGAAACACCAGGGTTTTGCTGATGATCGAAGATTTCACGGATCTCGAACCCTTAGATGACCTTGTTTCAATATGCGCTGAATGCAAAAAAATAAGGCTTCCGGACGGAACATGGGAGTATTTTGAAAGCTATTTCGGAGACCGCTTCGGCATAGATTTTTCCCACGCCGTCTGCAAAGAATGTCTCCAAGAATTGTATCCCGGTTTTGGAAAAACTTGATCAGGTTGGATTGCGATCTGATAGAAATAGAAAACTTTGCTTAACCGATTTCAGGGGATCAACGCACAAAGCCGCCCAGCAATTCGGTCAGAATGGCCAATGTGGATTCCTTGTCCAAACGAGTTTCTTCTTCGCCGTGCGAAGCATTGCAGGTCGTAGTTCTCAGGCAATGATAACAACCCCAAGGGCTTTCACATTTTGCCGGACAATCAGCTACAAGGCGGTAACTCCAATAACAAAGGTGTTTGAAAACCTCGGTAGTTACGGAACGCGCAAAACCGGCGTCCCCGGGGTGACGGTCCAGGAAGGCTATAGCCGGCAAGGACTCGGGGCCGAATGACTCCATGTAGGAAATATCCATATCAAACGAATCATGGCGGACAAACGCGGGCAGAACGTGACGAAAAACATGCGTCAAGCTGTGAAGCACTTCCAGCGAAACGGTGTTTTTCGAATTGTGAAATGCAAGTACCGCACCCCGGGTCCGATAGCGTGTCTCAATCGGGCTTCCGTAATATGTCGCATCCAGGAGAATTCCCGACCGGGTGTAAGTCTTTACTCCGCGCACCCATTCGTGGAGATAAACCCAGGGGTACCAGAGCATGAATTCACAACCGCCGATGGAGTGAACCAAGGCATTGCGGCGATCGTTTCCACGACGGAAATCTGCAGCTTGAAGCTCATCCTCCTTCCCGCCCATTTCTGCGGATAGGCTCCCGTCCGAGGAGCTCATCCTGGATCTGCGGATTTCTTCGTATCCGGGCCAGCGATCCTCTCGGCGACGCTTCCGCTTTCTTCGTTCCATAGACGCCGGCTCAAAAACCAGTTCACGGATCTTCGCTGTAACCACTCGTCGCTCATGGGGATCCGCGTAAATGAATCCATCGTCGAACCCAACCTGGTCTTCGGGATTACAGACCCTGTAACGTCTCGATCCGGAATGAAAAACCCTGCCGGGATACATGTCCGACAATCCCCTGACCCGGTCCACTGTTGCAAGTTCCATCCGTGTATGCCGATCCATGACGACCAGATGGTCGGGGGTCACGTTTTTCATTGATGTTGTTTTGTGCGGAAGTGGATGCCCGACATAATGAAGGTACTCTACGACCCGAGCCGCTCCGGTGCTTTCGTCAATCTCTCTTCTGGCTGAAGAGAGAAGGCGACCATCCGCGTCCATGGATTCAAGCTCCTCGTTGACAAGGTCACGGCCGAATTCGTAGTAGAGTTCATCTCTGCTCCAAGAAGCTTCCGCCATCGCGCAAAGGAGATTTTTCCTTCTGGCGAACTCGTTTTCGGGGTTTGTAACCGATTCACAACCCAAACGCAGGTATGGATGCTTATTTTCAACACCGATGAGATCCCTGCTCAAAAGAAGATTCACGAAAACATCTTCGTCCGGCAGTATGATGGTCGCGGCCGTTGCCTCACTGAAGTGAACGTCTTCCGTAGGGGCCGTTTCCCCGAGTACTTCGCTATCCACGAAAAGCTCTTCGCTGAAATCATTTTTTTCCTCGGAATTCTCTTCCATGGCGTCTTTTTCAGATACAGCTTCCGAGGTGTGCGCTGACCCTTTTTCCCGGGTTGTACCATCGGAATGTTCAAACATATCCCGATCCAAACCCAGCACAGTATCCATTGCACTGAATCCCTTTGCCCCCGGCTCGGAATCACTCTTCAAAACACCTCTGGTCTTCAGCTTTTTTGAAACCTCCACCAGGTCGGCTCCGAAATGACGGGTCAGTTCCAGCATCAACCCGGCCGAATCGGCCCCTGCCCTGGCGATGACCACTTCGGCCTTTCGTCCTGGAGCGCTGGCCCCGGCTCCCGCGGCGACACCGGTTTTTTCACTGCGAAAAATCGCGCTGCCGTGCTCCAGAAGCACTTCTCCGAGACGATCCATTTCATCCCGTGTAAGCACGTTTTCAAATCCGAACAGTTCGGCCCTGTATCCAAGGCCGATCACCTTTCCGGCGATTGCTACTGCAACAGGAATGTCATCCCCGGCCGATACAACGTTGTCCGTGCATGGAAGCGGGCGGCAAGTAAGGATTTCCCTGCCCGGCCCGGGAGCCGTGTCGGTTCCCGGCCCAACGTATACAAGCCCGACTCCGAGCAACCTTTCAGCGAACGCCCTGATGTCACCGCTATACGGGACAGCAGTTGCAAAATATAAGGGCTCGGCCCCGTACCTTTTCACCACTCGGGCGAACCTGCGGGAAAGCCTGTAGAGATTGGCTCCGGCCGCACCGGTGTAGAGATCTATGGAAAGAGCAATTACAAGCCCCAGGCTGCGCAAAAAGAACTCCCAGTCACGCGCGTTGGGCAGTAGTTGTTCGTGGAGATCTTCAAAAGTCAAAAACAACACGTGGGGCTGTCTCATCTGCAGCTCCAACCGCTTCGATCCCTCGTTGGCCAGGTCGTAATAATACAGGTTCCAATCCCAGTTCGCTTTGCACGCAATTTTTTTGAACGTTTCGTGCCTCAGCGCTGCATCCGATTTGGTCGGACAAATATACAAAACCGATTCGCCGAAGGTAAGCACCCTGTCCAGGGCCAACAGATCCGCTATGGTAGTCCGCCCCGAAAGCGGCGCGGTCGCCAGGAGAACACTCTCCCTGTTCCTCAAATGGGACGCGCACGCTTCCTGGTGTGCATAGAGAGAGTTTTTGAATCCCAGCTTTTCGGATATCAGGGCCATGGCCGGACCCTCGGATAGGAGTTGCGAGGATGCGAGTTGAGCGGGCGAACTCTCTTCGGCCCCAACCGAATGAATCTCGAAACTGCTTTCCGACTCCCGTACCGCGTTTATCACGTCCGCCACCGAAACGGCTTTTTGTTCTTCCTCTTCTTTCAACCCTTCCTTTGCTTGTTCTTTCTTTTCACCTTCAGCCGCGGGAGGGGTTTTTAGATTATTCTTGTAGTTGTTTATAACGAGAGCAGCCAGGATCCAAAGGCTGGGGGGCAAGGTACCAAGAAACGCAGCAGGCAAACATATCCACTTGAAAAAAGTCAAAACGATTGAAAGCGTTTTTCCATATTTTTCATAGCGCAGCTCGATGCAACGGAGGTCGGCCCAGCAACCGAATGCCTGAAACACCGGACCCAGCACAGGCGCCAACAATCCGGCTTCAGTCTCATTAAAACCGCCGGCTTTCCCCGGACCTTTGGTGTCATTATTCTTGTTGACAGGACCGAACGCCCTGCGGAACCCGACCATCCCCCAGAGCATGAGAAAAAGAACCAAGATGAAAATACCATGCAGGGAAACGTAGAGAATCGGAAAATAAAGCGGCGTAGCTCCAGCCCAAAGGTCTGTTCCGGCCGATCCGAGGCAACCCAACATTTGGGGAGCAATTGAGCCCACACCGGCAAGCGAGAAAAAGAACGCTTCAAAACTCTTTCCGGAAACAAAATGGACAATGGTAGCGGCAAACAGGTACAAGATGAAGAGCAGAAGACTTGTCGCAAGAAAAAGCCCCCCAAAGCTCACCTCCTTCACCCGACGTTCCATGTGTTTGCGCGCCGACCTTCTTACCACACCGCACAACAATGAAATCAAAACGGCAAAAACCACTACTGAAAGAGCTTCACGCCACCTGTCCATCAAACATGTTGCTGCATCCGCGCTCGAAGCAAGGAGAGTGAAAAACATCATTCCGAATCTCCTTCCACGGATGGGTCACTTTTATTAAGGCGCGGCGGAAGCTTCCCATGCTTCTTCACCATCCCGGATCCGGTGTTCGATAGCCACCTGAAATCACTCAGACGCAACCCGGAATACCCTACGAAAAGATGCACTCTTTCGGTGTCCCGGGAACCAATCCGCTGCATTCTCAATCCGAGAGCCTGCTGGAGGCCCGCCTCCTGGAGCATTTTTGCAAACAATTCACCGAAGTTTTCGAGCCGGTTGTAAGGAAGCAACAAAAGCCGCGTGATCGACCGGGCCCCCGCCGGCGCTCTCATCTCAACCGAGTGACTCAATTTCCCTGTAAGCTGAGAGAAAAAAAGTTTCACCGCATCCTTCAGCCTTTCGACCGGACGGTCATCCTGATCCCTCAACAACCTTTCCAAAACGTTCAGGTCGGAACCCGCCTCAAGGGTGACTCTTTTCAGAAAACCTTCCAAAACATCTTCGTCAACAAAAGGAGGATTGTCCCGCCACTCGGGATACCCAGCGTCTCTGCCGGGTCCGCCAACGTTTAATTCGTCGTAGAAATCCTTGAGTCTGTTGACCTCCTCGCCCACTGTGTCCTGGTATATTTCCACCAGGGTGTCGGCATCCAGCAGCCTCCTGTACACAGCGTCGCCGAGAGCCGTCCGTACCCCGGAAAGGTCCTCCACTTCGTCATTTCTCCCGGTGTACCTTACGCCCAAACGTTTCTGGGCCTCACGATACTTGTGAACCAGTTGTCGAAGCGCCGTGTCCACGACATTCAGACGATCGATTTCCTCTCCCGCCTGATCTTCGATACGTTGCATGAGACGGTGAATCCAGAGATCCCTGGAAAACTTGACTCTCTTCCCGAAGTAATCCCTCACCGAATTCGACATGCCGATGACGAGTTCCTCGATCCGGTTTTTCAGAAAACGGATAGAGCGTTCCATTTCTTCCCTGCGCTTCTTCAAGTACCGGCGAAAATAAAGCCACATAAAAAAAAGAAAAAGGAGGTAAAGCCAAATGAAAACATACGGGCGGTTCAGCACAAGGCGCGCGGCTGTTTGATGGGGCGGAAGCTCGAAAAGCATCGGGTTCTCGAGCCATCCCGGAGGATCGTAACGTGGATCCGGGATGGAGCTTACTTGTGCAGCATCGTCCCCAACTTCTCCCGCGGGTATGTAAACATCATTTTGATACGCGAAACGCACATAAAGCCACTTGGGCATGAAATGAAAAACCGCTGTCAGTAAAAAAGCAGCGAAAAACGCGCTGAAAACCACTCGCCAACGCCGGGGCCAGGTTCTGGCGGTATTGCGGACTTCCATCACCGCTCTCCTGACAGGTTCCGTATCCGGGAGATTTGGAAGATTCGGCTCAAGTTCAAAATTCGCGGATTCGCGCTGCAATTCGACCCTCAGTTCCTGCAAGTGCTGCTTGGCGCGATTCCAACCGGCCGGCTCAGACCAAACCCATTCGTCGACCTGCCGCTTGAGTTCATTCATCCGCTCTCCGCCAAGAGCCAGGCCCCTTCGATCCACCTCGTCACCCGCCCTCGGAAGGTCTCTCATCTCGAGTTCTTTGCAGACGCGCTTGTACCGTCCGGCCAACTCCTCAAACCAAGGCCAACTATACTTACTATTCAGGATCCTTTCAGGGCTGTCGGATGGTTCGACAGGCTCACACAGGTTTTTCAGGTTATCCGACAAATCCCGCAGACGTTTTTCGATCATGTCGCCGACCGAGCGATGAACCGCTCCGTCCGCTTCCGCCGCACTCTCCCCGGCGCCATATCCCTTGAGTCTCGCCTCTATTTCTGCAGGCGCCCAGAGATGACGCAACGTCATTACCTTAGAATCATCAGGGTTCGCGGGGCGCATGCGCTCCAGGATATAAAGAGCAAGCCTGTTCTCCACGTACCCGGTGACTACCTCCTGCGAAACGTCCAGAGTCGCCACGCCGAAAGTCGCAAACACCGGGGGTTCATCCTCCCTGACAGCGGAGGAATTCCAATCCTCTTCACTTCCCTGGAGAAAATTCGACAAAGCCCAGGACTCTTCGTCCCGAGCGTCATCGGGCGAATCCCCGCTGAACATGGCCACGGACAAAAACCCAAGGATGGACGATATGATTTCGGATCGATCCAGCACGTACTTCGTGGTCTGGTCGTCGAGCAGCACGGTCCGACTAATGCAAGGTCGCAATGCATCCAGCCGCGCACCCGCAGCGTTCCACCAGTTTTTGCTGTCCCGGACCAGACCGGTCAGTTCCGCCAAAACTTCCGTGATCTCATGACGATGGGGGGTCGAACCATCTCTTACGCCGCCGAGCATCAAAACCGGGTATATGCCCAAGTTGGCGGGCTCCCCCTCCGGTCCCCGCGGGTTGAATATATGACTGAAGCGGGAAAGCAAGGTCCGCCCCACCGTCTCGATGAGTGGATTGATGACTTTCCTGACCTCTTCCTCGCCGAGATCCGCTACCACGAAAACCGAAAACCTGGGCGGAAGGAGCCTGCCTGCCTCAGAGTAATCCAGGAAATGGTCGAGCCTCAAAAGATGCTTCGCATGTTCGCATGTGAAAAGGGCCAAATCATTCGCTCGTTCATCATTCCAATCCGTGGAAAGGCTGAAATTCTTCAACCCGGTCTTTTCCCCGCTTGATCCCCCCAACGAATGGACATGTGCCTCCCCGGCCTTTTGAACCCGGGCCGTTATCTCCAAGGACTCCGCCAGAGCTTCAGGGTCAGCCAACTCCAACGCTACCAAAACTGAATTGGAAGACGGTGATTTTCCATGACCGGGCAATTCATCGCGCAGCCTGGAAACTGCCTCGCAACCGAGGCGGCCCACACCGAAAACAAGAGTTGGATTGAAAACGTTGCTCATTTATCAGGTTTCTGTAATCGCTCAGCTATTCTTCAACTTCCGAAGTTCTTCGTCCAGAACCTCCAACTCCTTTTTCACGAGTTCGATCTCGCTTTCCTCCATTGCCACTCGCTCATTCCTGAGCTGCTTGTAGTAATTTTCGAGCGACGATGCGTCACGGTTTTTCGCCGCTTCCTGCAAACACTCGTCTATCCTCTCTTCGACCCATTCCCGTACAACTTCCCTGACACCTGCGAACGCAATCGCTGCAGCGTCCCTCCATCTTCCCAGTTCCCTGTCAGTTTCCCTGAGAGCGTCGTTGTTGATTACGTAACCTCCATCGGTCTTTTTCACCGCGCCCGACCATACGGCCAAGGTGAACAAACGGATCCCCTCTCCACTTGTTTCTCTTTCAGCCAATCTCTTTTTCCGCTCCTCCTCCCAGTGGATCCGAGCCCGGTTTTCCTGGATGGCGCGCATGGTAATTGGAAACAGCCCGTAAATATAAGGGTCAAAAACCCCTTCCCAGTTCCTGTCCGTGTGCAACGGGATGTCCGGCATTTTCTTTTCAGCGAACATCCTCCGCTGTTTTTCCATTTCCGGCCGTTTGGATTCCAAGTAAACCTTCTTCTTGTATGCCGAGCCCCGGCTGAGCTCCGATGTCTTGACGTTTTCATACGAGGATCCATAGCCGTTGATGGAATCGATTTTGTAAACCGGCAGGCCCACCTCGTTCCAGTAAAACACCACCCTCTTGGGATCGCCTGTAATCATGAGGTCGCCTTCCTTTATCGCGAAACCCTGTATCGAGGTCAGTCGTCGCCTGAAAACGTCATCCTCCCGGTAGCCCCTGTAGACGCATACGTACTTCTTGGGTGGAATGTTCTTTCCCGAAGGGTCGAACTGAAGAAAAGGCTGGCACTTGTTGGAGGCGTGCGCGATCTTTTCATTTATGTACGACTCTATCCGCGACTGTCCAATCGCTTCCACCGCGGCTTCCAGTTCGTCAGCGGGCAATCTCTTCGGCCGCTTGTTTCCGTACCGGCGTTTCACATCCGCCCAGAAAAGCGCCCACTCGGCTTCCCTGCGCAGACCGTCGATCACGTTGAGTCCCAGCTCGTCCCGCCCGGAAGGCTTGTCCTGGCCGATGATCCTTTCCTCCCAGAGTTTACGCCCCTGGCCCACCAGCGCCTCCATAACCTTGTCCGATACATGACGCCGTCTCTTGGCTTCGGCCTGGGCTTTTTGTATGGAATTGGAAATCTCCTCCGGATGATAATCCGACACCGTCTCCATTTCACTGAACACCCAATCCCACATCCGCGAGTGCTCGGGATCCAGAAAGTCCTGAAAGACTTCAACGTCCAGCACATGCTCGGTCGCCTCGCCCCCGAATTCCCTTGGAACGCCGTACTTGAGAAGGTCGGCGCACTTGCTCTCCAGCTTTTCCCGGATCGCCAGGAGGTCGTCGAAAAGCGCGGACGCCTTGTCCAGTTCAACCGTCAGGGCCTGTACAAGGTCATCATAAAAATCCAAGAGGCCGTCATTGAACAACGAGGTCTCCTGTTGCTTTTTGACGGTGTTTCTGAACCATCGGACGAACTTGGGCACAGCATCCTGCTCGTAATCCTTGTTTCCGGTCACCTTTTCTACAAGACTGATCCTGGACGTGCTCACCAGTTCTTCGTGATACTTGCAAAACGTCTCATCGACCCCCTTCAGTCCAGCCTGCGAGGTATTAAACTCCTCTTCCGCTTTTTTCTGCCGCTCTCTAAGCGCGGTGATCAAGCGCAAACAAAAAAGTCGCTGGTGGATGGGGCCGCATCCGGCCAGCGCCTTACTGAGTGAATGGTCGTAATCATCTGAGATCACTTCCCCGGCGAGATTCCCCGCCAATTCGTCCACAGATTCCTTGACCTCCTTGAGCCTTTTCCTGCGATTGTCATACCTGCGTCTCACTTCCACGCGCACCGATTCCTCATCCCCCGACATGCCGAGCAACCAATCTTCACGCATGGAAGGCAGCTCGTCTATCGGCTTTTTCAACCCGTTGAGCAAATCGTCGAGTTTTCTCAGGTAAACATCCACCGCGCCGCTGGATCCGGCCGAGCCGTCGCACCATTCCAGCACCGACGAGTACATGCGGCCCGTCTCTCCTTGCATCCGCGCCCTGCTTTGAACGTCGTTCACAAAAATCCTGTCCCGCTTGTCGCGATCTATGGAGGTCTTTACCTCGAAAGCCCCTTCCTCCGGAAGAGCAAACGCTGTGTTCAAAGCCTCAATAGCGTAACGATTGGCGCAATACTCCAGGATGTCGTCATCCGGAATCGTCAGAACCGATACGCCGAAAGATCCGTACCTCTTCGTATAATGCTGGCTGTCCCTGACTCCGATTTCCCGCTCGTCGTTATCCAGAGTCGACTGGTCACGCTCAGTGATGGTCTGCGACTTGTCCGGATCCTCGGAGAAAATCTTTGTATACGCGGAATCCGCTATGTGCGGATAGACTTGCCTGGCGTCTGCAATCACACCATGCAGCGCGCCGATGTCATCGATCAGGAAGACCTGGTCAAACGGTCTCTCGGTTACAATAGTATCTTCAATGCCATGAGGATCCCAGTGAAATTGGATCCGCTCGGCTTCGGCTTCTCCCGCGCTCTGAAGATATTCCAATTCACACAACGCTGCGTACCCGTTGGCCTGGATTTTTTGCAACTGGTTGTGAGGAACGCCCATGGCGCCGAACACCCCAGGAAGCACGAAGGTGCCGACACTCAAAGACTTACGGTGTTTCCCGACCAAAGACTTCAAAAAATACGCCATGGTCAGAAACGCACCCGACCCGGTTCCCCCGGCAAGCGAACAATAAACGTGTATGGTCGGCGCTTTCTTGTCATTGCGAAAACGCTCTCCAACATCGAACGAACGCCGAACCGCGTTCATGATTGTCTGGGTGTATTGCGGATGATTTTTCAGCGTGTAATGCAAAGAAATCCGCGACTCGATCCTTATCTGGCCCGCGCCCGCGCCCGATGTTTTCCTCGGCTCGTAGTACTCAGGCCACCACTGGGTGAAATACTTGTCTTCCTCGGTGCCCAGCAAGCCGTAGGAATGCTTTACGTACTGCGGCTTGTCGAAGTTGGAGATGGGGATCCATGCATCCACCTTTTCGCAACGCTGAAGATCAGCCATATCGGTATCCACCGCGAAAAAATGCACGAGATTTTTGTAGCGCGCGTATTCTTCCTCACGCCGCTTGAACTTGCGGGCTATCTCGTTGACTATCCTGCTCCCGCATCCTCCCAGTCCCACGAAATAGTGCGGAGCAATCTTCATGTTCTGAATCAGCATTGCATCTCCTCCTTGGAGGCCTCAGCGCCTTTCATGCGGCCCATCAGCCCTGTGCTTCTCCTTGAATCATCTATAAAAACTCTTCCTGATTTTTTCATTCGATCTTTAGCTCAATATTCCGGCCGCCGAGCGATCCAGAATTCATACCTGTCTCCGACCCTGTAATGTTCATCGAACCTGCCCCTCACAACGCTCCTCGTTTCGATCTTCTCCCCTTCCCTCTCATAGGACACCTCGGCTTTCGGATACACATCAAATCCCCCGGAAGTCGCCTTTACCATGCAAAACACTCCCGGCGCCCTGGGCATACCCTTCCTCCCCCCGACTGTGTGTTTCGCTGACACGAAAGGCAACCTGGACCTGGCCCTTCGCCCCAACGCATACTGACTGGGGTCATCGGTCTTGTCTTCCAGGTCGAGGTAATAAAACACCGCTTTCGGCGGAAACGCTCCCGCTATCGCCCTGCCGACAAGCCAAATGATCAAGATCAACACCCCGGCCGCCAAAAGCAACCAGTTCCTGTAATGCCTCACCCAATCCCAGAAGGTCCAGGCGACCAACTTCCCCCCCACTTGAGTCTCCCATGACTTCTCGCCCCTGAAAATCTCCGGATTTTTCGGAGTCAACACAACCTTCCCTGCAAACTCCATGTCCTCGCTCCTCAACTCCTTCCAGTTCGCAAGAGCCAGAGAAATCACCACCTTGCCGCCCGCGTTCTGCATGCAGAAAACAACCCTGTCGCCCTTGATTTCCCTGTCTTCCACCTTGCAACCCGGCGTGTCATTGGCAAGGGTCAAAACAAGGCGCTCCCTGTTGGAAACGCCTGAAAAATCCAGCTCGAAATCCTGGCGGGCCTTTATATCCTCCTCGAGCGTCAACTCGATCCACGGAGCGACCCGAAACCCTTTTGACGCTTTTTCCGAAAAATCATGGGTCTTCCACACCGCGTTCATCTCAATGTATTTCAACACGTCAAAATCGTGCCGAAGTCTTCTCAACTCGAAAAACCCCTTGGAATGAGCGGCCCACGCGGCAAGAGTATATTTCCCCTCTTCTAGCTTCGACCTGTCCAACCTGATCGACATCGGTCTCATCGGATCCGAAGGATCAAACCTCGGACTTCCCTTTTCCAGCACGGGCAAACCCTCGTCTCTTCCCAGCAGCCAGTTGAACTCCATGTCCCTCATGAAGCTCTCGCTCAACCCGCCCACCTTCTCTCCCGAAGCCGTACGAAGCGCGAACTTGAACTCTAGTTCGCCTTTCTCTTCTTCCGCGTACACCGGCCGAGGCGCGGGCTCCACCCACGCAAGCTGCAACCCAACATCCATGAGTACGTGCGCGCTGAAATTCTTTTGCCTGCCCTTCACCGATTCAAGTGCATACTCTCCGGGCGGAGGATCCGAAATCCAAAAAAACCTGTATCCCGACAACACCCTTCCCTTGGTTCGGCGCTCTTCGCCCACTTCATTGTGAGTCCGCCTGGGTTCCCACTTCCGCCCCTCATCCCCTATAGGCCCTTTCAACGAAACTTCGAAATCCCTGTCGCCCTCGGTCGGAACCACCACCCCCACCGCGCTCGTCCCCTTCAACACGTTGAAAACATACCTGCCTCCCACGGTCTCCCCCGCTCCCGGAAACCCCTGCACCGGCGCTCCCACTAAAGCGGCGAAAATCTCAGCGAAAAAACCGGGAATCTTGTTCACATCATCTTCGATCAGGGTCCGGCCGTTGGACTCCCTTGCCAACCTGTCCAAAAAACCCAGCGACTCGCTCAAAAGCTCCGCCTTCCTTCCCCTCCCCTTCTCGCTCAGCTCGCTTCCAAAGCCGATGGAAAAAACCCTCACCCCCGAAGGTTTGAGTTCCTTTTCCACGAAAGAATCAAAGGCATGGTGAAACCCCCTCCGCACTGCAGGCTCCAGTGCATCGTATCGGGGATGACACGGCCGATCCCTGAAATCATCCGTGGTCCTCGCTTTCTCCAAAAGGTCCTGCGCCCTCTTGCTCCAAAGAGAGTCTCTCTCACCCGGGGTCAACAACTCGTAATACGTTTCATTGCTTCGATCAGGATCGTACGTCCCGTCCGTCAAAAATATCACCAGCCGGCGCTCATCCTTTTTCGGAGGCCCCTCGAACATGGAAAGAGCCGCCCGAAGCCCGGCCACATAATCCGTGCACCACTGGCTCCTCCCCACCTCTTCGATCGCAGCGAAAAGTTTCTCCCTCGCTTTTTCATCTTTTACAAAAGCCCGGTCAATCAACCGTGCAGTGGTCCCGAACTCCACGATCCCCACTTCATCATTCGGCCCTGCCAGCTCCACGAACAACCTGGCCGCCACCTTTGACAAAAGCCCCGGATCCTGCACCTGCATGGATCCCGAAGCATCGATCACCACCGCAACCCGCAGCCTAGGCTCATTCGCCCCGACCGCACCAACGCGGTAACCCACCATAAAAAGCGTTCCAAGAACCCCTGCAACGGCCAAACGCAAAAATCTTTGCATATCGAAAAGATCCCCTTTTCGGTTTCAACAGCGCTCGTCACCCTTCAGTGATCACCACGCTGACAGTCGATTCATCCGCCCCACCGTCCCACTCATTTACCGCCGAACCGCGGCAAAATGCAGATCAGATTCACCAAGTATTGTGCCAAACAATAGTTTCCACCCTCCGGTCTTGTCAAGAACACCTGATCCGAAATCCGAATCTGCAACCCAAGCCATTCATCTTAATTTCTTGATCGTTAATCTGTGCATTTTTTCCTTGATCTTCCCAAAATAAATCTTATAAAATTTTATAAGTGGTATTATCAACCCTAACAACGGGGCAAGGCAAAATGAAACAGAACAGAACAGAACAGAACAGAACAGAACAGAACAGAACAGAACAGAACAGAACGCTGAAAAGAACCTGAATGTACACGGCTTTCGCGCCGTTTTGGTTCTTGTTCTAATCAACTCCGTCGTCTTGACCGCAATGCCACATGAAGCGCATGCACAAACAGAAAATTTTTTCAGTTATCACGCCATGCCCTATCTTTGCACAACCGACGATGATTGCCCCAACCACTGGGAAGACCCCGTTCACGGTCTCATCGACCATCCAAGTTATTGCCACGAATACGGTCAATGCCGTCGCTACTTCACAGATGCGTTGGTCACCAACAACTACGTGGCCCGCTCCACGAACCAGGGAATAGGGGGCTGTTACCTGTATGCAAAGTATCATGTTTTTCAGACCAGGAACGCTTACCTGGTCGACACATTGTCAGGCAGTTCCGCTTCTTCCATAAACTGGCCGAAATGGAAAAATGATCGCGCTCTTCGCCTTTCCCTTGCGCCGCACACCCAATGCGCTCCGGGGGCAACAGCGGAAAACTTTTTCACAAAGGTGGGGCTGCCCGAGTATTGCATTGAGCGCTACAGAGATCTCGTAGCGGAAGATGATGATGATTATGACGATAAATACGATTATGATTACTCGGTATTTCCACCCAAGCCCGAAGTGTGTGGTTTGTGTGAGAGATATCTTCAACCATATCTCGGAGAAAACGATTGGCCTGATGATTGCACCGATTTTCAATACAACCAGGAAAACACGGTGATCTATCGAGCCGGCGAGCATGAAAAAGGCGAGTGCTCGGGATCTGCCCTGGAGAGAAAACACTGTCTTGCTCAAAAACTGGTGGAACACGGCCCCCTTGCCGTAACCGTTCTTTGGAAGATAGAAGACGTCGGTCAAGTATCCGATTATCTCCCTTTTCACGAAATACAGCCTGTCAACGAGATTCGCGAAATCACCTGCAACCTCGATGAACCCGGAACAGGAACAAATCACGTGGTCGCTCTTGTAGGTTTCAATTTCGTCCAACATGGTGAATCATATTTTTACATCCAAAACAGCCACGGCTCGAATCGAGTCATCTACAGGATAAACTTCGACGACAAGTGGGATACTCACTGCTTGTTCGGCCGGAAATATGAATACTTTGACGGCGTTCATATGCCCGTTGCTTACGATGACACCGGTGTGACCCCGGCGTATCAAAACTACTGCGAGGGAGACGACATGGACCTCGACGGAGTCCCCGACAGCGAGGACATAGACATTGATGGAAATTCGGTGGTCAACGACTGGGACATCCATCCTTACAACTATTGGCTCGGAACCGACCTGGATCAGGACGGCCACCCCGACAGCCAGTATCGAGACAGCGATGTGCGCATCAGAATGGGAGCGATGTGCGAGCCTGCGTGTCATTCTCAATACCTGCGCGATAACGCCATATTCGACATGGAAACGTGTTTGCGCATGTGCCGGGACATCGACGGCTGCATGACGCTTAAAATAAAAAACGCGGGCGAAGACCCCACTGATCCTGAAAGCCCCTGCTACTGGGCGTGCGCTCGTACGACCGGGCCCGTGAAATGCGAACTGGAGGAAGGGTGCTGCGAAGGTGAGGAGGTAAAACAGAACCAGGAGGCTTGCAGGGAAAAATACCACAACATAGCAAACCATGATGCAACCGGCGACGGCATAGCCGACGTGTGTTCTTATTGGCCCGTGGCGTCAGACATTCAGTACGAAGGGTTCAATCCCAAGTTCATCCTTATCCAACCGGAAACCCCTTATCCTTTCGATGTATGGTTGCTCAACCGGTCATGCAAGATCACCGATCTCACCATTTCTTTCTGGTTGTTCGGCGGCACGGTGTGGGACCACGGCACAAACACTGAACCCCACAAACAGTCGGAAAACAATGTTATCACCGACAGGTTCGATTGGTGGACAAGATCCGACATGGGCGTGTGCGGTTGTCATGGATCGGATTGGTCGTACTGTAACAGAAACGACGTATGCCCCGAAGAACGCGAGCATGATTTGGTATACCAAAGCTGGCTCTGGAATCCCATCGAAAGCCCGGCCTGCCGAGACTATCAGGTGGCCGGAAATCCCGTGACCGAAGATTCCTGCATGGATCGTTTCATTGTTTTTTCCCAGCACGAGGTCTGCGATAACCTGGATTGCAGTTACCACGAGCTCACCTGGCGGTGGAAGGACCACCAAAACTACGAGGACGGAAACATCATCGACATGCAAAACATGCTCGCCAAGTTCAAGGTGGGGTGGCGGTCTTTGCACCAACCTGATTTCAGGGAAAACACCCTCCTGGTGAGCAAGGATCCGGTTCAAATGCCCGACTCCGCGATAACCGATTGCAAGCCTATCGAACTCAAAATGGAAAAAAACATCCACATCCAGGACTACTACAAGCTGCCCAGGGATTTCGGGCTGGGGCCTTTTTCCGCCCTCGGTTTGATGCACGCGGCCGAAGGCGGGGATATATACCTGCTGGGTTTCAGAAGAAATCTGGACGGCCCGGTTTTTGCAAAAAAACTCTCCTTTCCAGCAGACCCGTCATCGCCCATCACCTCCCGTACATATTCAACAACGCTCGCGCATCTACATCCCCTGTCCTGGGGAGGAAGCGGTCCCGGAGAACCGGTCATGTTTCTCCTGGAGGTAAACACGGAGGTAGACGGACCCGTGTCCCGCCTGGAAAACACCCTGTGGGTGGGGTTGCTCTCCAGGCCGGATGTTCCCTTCTACAGGGCATCCGACCTGTTCGGATCAAACGGAACCTTTCTGCCGTCCATGGCGGATCCCAAGCTTTCATACGACCCTGTCCGGGGCAGGCTCCTGGTAGCGGGAGGCGGAGAGGAAAACCGGGCCGCGATCTGGGCGTTTCATCCCAAGTTCGGTGAATGGCAACAGGTCACCAACGACCTTCCGCCCAACCTCACCGGGTTCAGCTTCACCCTCAACCCCTTGACCAACAAGGTGTTGATCCTGGGCGGGGACACGGCCGCGGCCGCGCCCAAGGTTCGTCTTCTGAGGCTTGACAGGGGTGTAATTCAAGAGGCCCCCCTTCCAGCTCCACCGGAGATGGCGCGGGTGAACCACGGCGCAGCCATGGACGTGGCGCGGCGCAAACTCTACGTATACGGAGGTCGCACGGGCGACACCACCCTTGGAGACCTCTGGGAGCTTAACCTGGACAACTGGCAATGGCAGCCCCGTTATCAAATTACCGATCCCGAGGGTCCATTGCCCAGGGAAAAAGCCGCTATCGTACTGGAGCCCCGTTTCGGGCGGATCCATATCATCGGCGGTGAAAAAGAGGGCGTGAGCCTGGCGGGTGAAGCATGGACATTTTCCAATTCCATGAATGAATGGCATCCAGCGCATATAGTGGCGGAGAGAGACGAATCGGGTGGAAGCGACGGGGTTTCATGGGGAGAAAGCGCGGTATTCGAGTTCACGACCGATCCCGCGTTTCCCTATCCGGGCCGCGTCACCGCGGTCACCCTTGAAAGCGACGAGCCATGCCTCTCCGTATCGGTCTACGATTTTTACGGTGAGCTTCTGAGCAAGACCGGGTCATGCCGGACGGGAAACCGGGTTATCGGATTCAAGGCGCAGCCGGAAGAAATCTATTATATTGAGGTGAATCCGATTCATGGTTTTGACAAGTCGAAAAGAGCGGCTTTTCAGGTACGAACAACGGAAGGCGCAATGGAAACCACGGGAGAGTGGCCGTTTCTTCTTCGACCCGCGGCCCTGGAAACTGCATCGGGAGGAACCGTGGGCCTGGTGCTGGTTGGAAAAAAACTCAGGGTCTACGACCTCGTAGACCCTGATTCTCCGTTTGAAATCTCAAGCCAACACCTGCCCGGCATTCCGCGCGACCTTGCTGTGTCGGGTGGAAGCGCTCTTGTTGCGGCCATGGGTCCGGGACATGACCTGACCGCCGTGGATATCCGCCTGCCCGCGTCTCCCGATATCACCGGTGGAACATCGTTTACGGGGCCGGGCCGGAGAATAGCTTCATGGGGCGGCTACGCGTATGCAGCCGGAATCAACAGGGTTCATCGGATCCGGTTGGTTGGAGGCGCCGGGCCGGAGGTAATGGATACCATTCACACGGGCGGCCCCGTGACCGCGATCGCGGCTCATGCAGGCAGACTTCTCGTCGGAACCCGCAACTCTCTTCTGCTTTATGACGTGAGCGGTGAAACCCCTGAGTTTCTGTCGGAAGCTAACACAGTGGAAGCGGTTTCCGCGATAGTCGTTCATGGAGACACCGTGCATGCAGCGCAGACGAAATATCCGAAATGGATGCAGTGCTTTTCAGGGGCGTCGTGTTTCAGGGAAGGGACAGGAGAGGTGTTTTTGATTCAATCCGGTGATACGCTGACGAAAGCGGGCGAATACCGCGCGGATTATGCATCGCTGCCGTATCTCAAATGGAGCGGAGACCACGCCTTTGCCCTGAAAAACAAGAAGGTGATGGGAATGCGCGTCATCGCGGTGGAATAGGAGGGCGTCATGCAGAAACCATTGAAATGCGTTATCATGATAATCGCCGTTGTTTTTCATATAACCGCTTGCAGCGACAATGGAACCACAGCGCGGGACGCGGAAATTGA
Source organism: Myxococcales bacterium (assembly GCA_007131745.1). The sequence continues at coordinate 1,198 of SLPX01000320.1, read as the reverse complement.
TGCATGGGTGGAAGACGGAGAGCCGCCCGACACTGAGGTTCCTGACGGAGAACCCGCGGACGCTCGGCCCCCGGATGCGGAAATAGACCCCACATGGTGCCAGGACCCCGACAACCCACTCGTTTTTCCAGGCACGGATCCCAACGCCGTCAAGATCCCGGGGACGGGAGAGGGAAAATATCCCTCTGTCAGTTGGACTGAAAACCACGTGGCTTTTTCCGAACACAACAGTTCAAATCTTTCGGTGGTCCATCTTTTTGACCTAAATGAATGGCAAGAGATTTACACGACAGATCCGGAATGGAATGCCAGTTCCGTAGCGTTGTTCGAAAATGACCTTGTCTGGTCGGACGGAAGAAACTCTACGACAGAGCAATTTCTAGCCGATCTCTTCCATTATGACATCATTACCGGCGTCGAAACCAGGTGGACAAACAGGGTTGAAACCAATGAATTCCCGGTGGTTCTGAAAAAAAATCATCTTCTTATTGATGTCAGACCTGTAGGTGGATCCGGCATAGCCACCTATCTGATTGAACGTTCCACCTGGGACAGCACCCATATTGCCACGAGTGAAGTCGGTCTCGGGGCCGAGGGATTCGATATGTCCGACAAGTACATCTCCTGGGTGGCGCATCCTTATTACATGGCACCCTACAGGCACGTCTACTATTACAACATGGAAACCGGAGAAACATCCTTCGTTGAAACCACCGGCCCCGGCCTTGGTTACACCACCATCGTAGACGGAGAAAGGATCGTCTGGGATGATCGCCGCAACGGAAACTGGGACATTTACATGTACGACATCCAGACTGGCGAAGAAACCCAGCTTACTTCGGATCCGTACGATCAAATGGGTCCCAGGATCACCGGAAACCTGGTTGTGTTCAGAGACTACCGCTACACCAAGGGTCACTACGGCGGGTGTTTCTGCCACCTCTCCATCCTGGATGTAAGCACCATGATTCTCAGGAAGATCACCACCAATCCCCTCTTTTGGGGCCCCGGCGCACGCCGTATAATCGACGGAAAACTGCTGGCCACGCAACTAGAAGACTACAGGGTTTACTCTTTGTGGCTCTTCGACCTTGTGGAAATGGGGATCCTGGATCCCACGGGGCAACACGTACTCCCGGAGGAATGACCGCCAACAGAAAGTTGACTTTTAGATCTCTGAAAATCATGAATCATTCCT
>SLPX01000411.1 GCA_007131745.1 Myxococcales bacterium | reverse complement strand
CGAGGCGCCTCAGGTCACTTACATCCAGCAACACGAGAATCGTTTCTCCCATGGCGCTTCTCGCAGCCCGCACAAGAACTCTCGGCACCGTCCTGGTAGGAAGGTCACATTCCGTGGAGCGCGTGTCGCCCCTTCCAAGATCTGCTGTCAGGTCGTGTAGCTCCGGAACACGAATCGTTTCCAGCAGAGTTTTCCCGACAGGAGATTTGTCCAGCGCCAACAACCGCATGCCCCCCTTGTTTATCAGGTTTATCCTGTTTTCACGGTCAAGACAGATCACCGCCTCGCTCATTCCATCCAGAACCGCCTCAAACCGGTTTCTCTCCTTGGCCAAAGCGGAAACCCGGGATTCGAGCTGCTGCGCGAGATGGTAGACCGAACCAGCGATGCCTCCTATCTCATCTTGCCGGTTTTGGGGGAAAGGCTCCTTTCTTTCGCCTTCCGACAATCGTCGCGTGTAATCCACGAGGTGTTCCATGGTACTTGCAAATTTTCTTGAGCTAAGCCACGCAATCCCAACGCCAAGGCCCAAACCGAGAAATCCGGCGACAGCCAACAGCCAGTAAAGCTTTTTGAGCTCATCTGAAATATCTTCGAGAGATCGCGAAACCCTGATCACCCCCTGCCCTTCCGGCCTTATGAACGGCACAGCCACATACAACATTTCGTGGCCGGTTGTTGTCGAATACCGTCTGGATAATCCCGTCCGCCCCGCCAAAGCCTCTGCTACTTCCGGCCTCTTACTCCGGTCTTCCTTCGGCCCGGGCCGGCCTGCATCAAGTTCACTGTCGACTGCGATCCACCCATCGGATCTGATTAATGTCACCCTGGCTTGTGCGGCTTTTCCATAGGAACGGACCCATACATGTCCCACGTCTCCTTCCGGCATGGCGGGCAATCCTTCAACCGTCACGCGAATGATATCAGCGTGGCGGACGAGTTCCTCTTCGGTGCGGATCACGTTGCGTGTTCTGAGAGCGCGAGAGAGATAAATACCCGACCCGAAAATCACGACGATTACAAGAGCCGTTGATGCAAGAAACAGCTTGGAGCGGATGCCCAGCATCATTCAGGCTTCTCATTGAGGTTGGACAAAAAGCGGTATCCAACACCTCGCACCGTCTCGATATAGGCCCCGCCGGGACCCAGTTTTTCGCGGAGCCGCTTTACATGTGTGTCCACGGTTCGAGAGGTGACATCTGCATTGATTCCCCAAACATCCGAAAGCAACACATCGCGGGTCTGCACCCGTCCCTTGCGCTGGAGAAAAACCAAAAGAAGCTTGAATTCGAGCGCGGTGAGAACCACCTCCCGCTCATCGACCCAAAGCTTGTGGGCCGGGACATCGATTGTCAGCACACCGAACTGAAGAGTCGCGTGCTCCTTTTTTGCCGGCTCCCCTTTTGTTCGGCGGATGATGGCTTTTATGCGCAGCAGCAACTCACGTACGCTGAACGGCTTTACCATGTAATCGTCCGCGCCTACTTCAAAACCCACCACCCTGTCGATCTCCTCGCTCTTGGCAGTAAGCATCAGCACCGGAACAGTTTGGGTTTCTTCCCATGATCGGATCCGCCGGCAGACTTCGGTGCCGTCCATGTCGGGCAACATCAAATCCAAAACGATCATGTCCGGCTTCGGATCCCTCCGGACCTCCTTGAGACCCGCTTCTCCAGTCACCGCTGTACGCACGATATAACCAGCTGTTTCAAGATTGTAGCGCAAAACATCCAGGAGATTCGGTTCATCTTCTATAACCACGATCGTTGATTCCATGGTGTTTTTCCTTAAAACCATTTTAGTCCAATCGTTTCGGCCAGGTCACCCTTTTTAACTTGTGAATACTTGAATCGGCAACAAAGAAAGATATTGACGGGCTTTCCGGAACCGAGCGCGATTCGACCCGGCCGGGCGGGGTTCAAGGTTACCAGGCGGGAAGTACGTACAGGGGATTGCTCCACGCATACGACTCATTTCCGTCTTCCGTGTACACGGCCTTTATGCGGACAAAAACATCATCGGGGGAAGCCTTGTATTCGGCCAGGGTGGTTTCGTATACCTTGTGGGAGTAGTTGTCGCCTTCTTTGTAATAGTTGTGGCGATCAGTGATGAATTCAATATCCGTTACTTTGTCGGTTTCCACGGTCACGGTAAGCCCGCTGACGGAGATATCCAAAAACCTTGGAGGATAGGGATGACCCGTGTTCACTCTCCCCGCTGCAAAAAAATTGCCCATTTCGAGAGCCAACATTATGTCTTCCAGCTCGATGTCGTCGGAATTAGAGTAACTGTTTACCACGACATGTCCCCTGTCCATTGTACTTTCGGGATTTCTATGAAAGTCATCCACTGAAATAAGAAAAATTTTTCTTCCCGCGCTAAGCGCGAGATCCACCTTGTAAGCGTAATCGCGGCCACCGGGATTGTGATACGACCCGCCGTTGTGAATCTCGATGCCGGTGTAATCCATCACCTCAAGCAACTCATCGTCATTCCATCCGCGACGATGAATAGTGTCGTCATACGGATGGCACAAAAACGTGATCCCCCCCTCCGCGGCCGCTTGATCGATCTGGGCCTGTCTCGCTCCCGTACCGTCCAAGTGGTGAATGGTTGCAATACCGATTCCCAACATGTGGTTCCAACTCTGCTCCGAATTATCGCCCGAATATTCCACGCCGGGAATATGAATGATGTTGTGTCCTCCCGGATCAGTCAGGCTTGCTGAATGCCTTGTATAATCATGATCAGTAATGGCCACCGCTGCGTATCCCAAGTCTTCGTACGCCTGCATCACCCACGAAGGCGCATGATCCCCGTCGGATTGGGTGGTGTGCGAGTGCAACTGCACCTTGTGTTGATATGGCCCGAAATCGTACGGAGAATCCAGCAACCACGGCTCTCCGAGAGAAACAACGAGGTCAACGGCCGATCCGGGGGAAACGGTTTCGCCGCCGGCCGGTTCCTGGCTTATGACATGACCCTCGGGCACTGTTTCGCTGTAATCGTACGTCACTTCTCCAACCATCAAACCAGCGTCGGTAATTTCGTCTTTTGCATCATCCAGAGACATACCCGTCACGTCGGGAACCGTCACTGTTTCCGAGCCCAATGACACCGCCAAATCCACCTCTGTCCCGGCTGAAACCTTTTCACCACCTACCGGTTCCTGGCTGATTACGCGGCCCGCCGGTGTTGTTTCACTGTATTCATGAGACACTTCTCCGACCACCAAACCCGCTCCGGTAATCTCGCTTGTCGCATCATCCAAAGACATACCGATCACGTCGGGAACCACAACCGAATCTCCGTTTGAATCTCCGGAGCACGCGGCCGTTGCAAAAAAAACAAAGAGCGCGCCTATACACATTCCCGCTTTTGAAATTTTTCCCTTCATCCTGATCCTCCTTGTCAATCCCGGCAAAAAACCCCTGTTCAACCAACACGGTTCCACTCAAATCACATTAATCATGGACCAGTGTTGTACAAAACCCATAACAGCATCATTTTACAACAGATGCCGACGAGCGACCAGCCCATTCGGACACACAGAACTCTGTGTTCCATCTTGAATGCAGGTGTATAAAAGTTTATTATTATTAAGTCAAAAATCGGCTTGAGGTTTCTTATGACAAACAGCAAGAAGAAATGTTTGGGTGTTTTAGGGTCGGCTTTCGCTGTGTTTTTGTTTCTGCAACTCGGTGCAACGAGAAATGCGAAAGCGTGCAGCGGAATTTTTCTCCTCGATTACGACTGGGAGATCAGTCATTCAAACGTTGTGGACAATGAAATGGATGTGCCCACAAACCTTGTGCTTCGCATGGAATTATTCCGCTGGTCGAGGAACCATTCCTATATCGATTACGAACGGGGTGTCGATCCGAACAAGTTCAAGCTGGTATGCAACGAAGAAACTGTAGACGGCGCATTTCACCTGTCTGACGACGGACCCATTTTCATGCGTTCTGAAATTCAAAAAAAAGACGGGAAGTGGTCCCTTGAACACGGCTGCTGGTTGCCTTGCGAAGCGGGAAGGGTGTTTTTACAACTGGAGTTTGTTCCGAAAAATGATCTCCCGGCCGGAGCGTCCTGCGAACTCGTGCTTTCGCAGTTTTGCACGAGCCATGGATGCACCGACACGGGAACCCACCATGATTATCCACGCACCCTGGTTTCATTTGAAACCGGCGATGCAGAAACTTCAGACTCACTCGACTTGGGTGAGCCCCTGGTCGAAGCTTTCGTATACAAGGACACCCTGAGCACATGCAAGTGGATCGGGCCGGACTCGGGATCCTGTTCTTCTTGCGTGGAGGTTTCCACCCACAATGGATGGGGCGCGGTTTTTTCCTATGCCGGAATCAGCGAAAGAACTCACGAATTACTGGTAGATGTTTTCATAGCGGACTCGGTTGCCGGCCTGGCGCATGCAGAGTGGAAGACATTTCTCTTAAACAGACGCATTCTGGAAGATAAAGCCGGTGTAACACTGCCGCTGGGCGGAAAAAATGACGCCCCCCGGTGTATTCAGGCAATAGTGCATGATCGAAGCGGCCGAGTAACGACGCGTTCCGCTGCCGTGTGCACGGATCCGGCGGAACTGTCATGGCCGAGTGAATCCTCGGGTTGTTCAATGGGAGGAAGAGGAGGTTTTTGGGTCTCGCTTCTAGGATTGATGCTTTTGTTCGCGTTGATCCGGTTGCGCCACGGCAAAAACATCTAACAGGATCTCATTGAGATTTGGACAAACGTTATCTATCGATTCAACAACGATTCAAGCCAAGGAATGGTCCACCACTCTCTTCCCCAAAACACGTAAAAGAGAATTGCGCCGCCCAGCAGCAGTACGGCTATGAGGGTCGCTATAAGCGCGGTTTTCACTAACCGTTTTGCAAACGAAACCTTATCCACTTCATCTGTGGAGTCCAATTGTTTCGAATCATCCGATGCTTCGCTATCAACTTCGTTTCCACGGACCAGGTTGAAAATGTTCCGAGCAGAGACATTTTTCTCCGTTTCGTTATCTTCATCCCGGTCACTCTCACCGTGCGCAACCCTTATGTTTTGCTCTATGGTTTTCCAGTCCTCATCAAAATCAGCCAAGCGGGGATCAATTGTCTCATCCCGGCTCGTTTCCGGGATTTTCGATTTAGCAAACGAGTCCATCAAAGCGCGAGGAGAAGCCGCGGCTGTATTTTCCTCATCACCCTCCCCCTCTTCGTCCTTTTCATCTACCAATTCTTTTAACGGCCGATCACTCCCGGCAGGAGAAGCCAACCCCGCCTTCTTATCATCACCTTTTTCTTCGTCCAACCCGGACAAGTTCACCAACACCGGTATCACTTCTTTTCCCCGAACAATTGTTTTCTCTTCTTCCTGGTCGGACAAATCCTCGGATGCCGTTGTTGATTCCTCTCCTTGAACAAACGTATCCTCTTCGTCCTCGGAATCCGATGGATCGGCCTGTCTTTCTATTCTTTTCCGCCGCTCGTAATCGGAAGACACAGCCGGTGTGATTTTTTCAGCGTATTCTTTTTGAAGAGCGGCTCTGGATGCTGCATCCGGTCGATACAGCCTTGTCCTTTCGCCTCCTCCTTCCGGTCCGGTCTCCTGCAAACCGGCTCGAAGCGCTTCCGGGAACAGTTTCAGATATGCTTCCAGATGCGCCTCGGTGACCCTGCGTTTACGCTGAACAATGACACTTGCAAGCGATACCAGCAGGTCGGTGGCGTTTTTGAATCGATTGTCGGGTTTGCGCGCAATCATTTTGCGTAGAATGGGATCCAGAAAAGGTTTCACTCCGGGTATGGGGGGCATCTCGTCCCTTTCCATCAAACGGATGACCTTGGCGGGAGTTTGGGATGAAAACAGGCGGGAACCGGTAAGCATCTCAAAAAAAAGACATCCCAACGAAAAAATGTCACCCGCCGGAATTTCGGTATTCAATCGAATCCGTTCGGGCGCGATGTACGGATACTTGAACCTCAATACGTTCGCATCCGGACCGACTTCGATTCCACGAATACGCGATGAAGCAAAACCCAGGATTTTGACTTCTCCATGACAGGCAAGCATGATTTTTGAAGGGGCCAAGTTCCCGTGAACAATCCCCGCATGTTTTCCCGAATCATCCTTGAGGCTGTGGGCGTGCTTCAAGGCGTTTGCCGCTTCCATGCAGATGAACACCGCTATTTCCCACGGCATCACCCGCTCGATTCTTTTCAGCCTTCCCAGAACCTTTGATAGATCGATGCCGTTTACGTGCTCTGTGACAACGTGGTAGTCACCCTGATTTTCGATGAGTTCAATGATCTTGACGATATTGCCGTGATCCAATGCTGTGCAACGGGAGGCCCACTCGACGAACCGCTTGTTTACCTCCGTGTCGACTCCAAGATCACCATGAATTTTTCTTATGGAGAAAGTTTTTTCAAACCCGGGCGCCACCCGCAATACTGCCTTGTATACGGTCGTTGTCCCTCCCGAACCAACCTTTTCGACACAAGAAAATCGATCTATGTTAAAGGGCTCCATGATTTCGGTTCTTTTCTTCCCTTCTTTGAATATATGGATTCCTAACGATCAATCAATAAATATTATAATCTGGCTTATGTTTTTTCCAGATCGCGTTCATACGGAACATTTACAATCATTTGCGGCCGGACAAACCACAACTCCAGGCGGGGCATCCCGGTCAGCTTCATGGCCTCTTTCAATATCATTCCGTAAAGATGCATCTGTGATGCATGGAGCGCGGCTTTTGATTCAATTTCGTCCGGGTCGTATACATTGTCGGTCTTGTAATCCGCGACAACCGTTTCTCCATTCGCCGGGTCTTCATAGACAAGGTCTACTGTTCCGATAACATATCCAAGCGGAAACAGTTCCGAGGCGCCGCGGTCGCGTTCCCTGCGCTCAAAATATTGCTCAAGGATTCGCGGCGGAGCCAGCACTTGGAGTTCTCTTGCCAAGATGTGTTGCGAAATATCGGTCATCTTTTCAAACAAGCGTCCTTTGGCAAACTCTTCCAGCAGGGATACCGTCTTTTCTATCGCCACGGCGCGCACGTCGGGGTCTGTTGTATTCATTTGGACAACCCGCCGCGCAAAAGAACTCTGCCGCGAAAGTTCTTCAGAAACGGGAGCCTTGAAATCCCAGGATTCCAGGGCTTTGTGAACCGCTGAACCTACATGCACGGCCGCCGCGCGGACGTGTGATTCAGGGGACGCAATATCATCATTTTCAACATACCGGTTCACCCGTGTTTCATCCCCGCTCACATGGATCCCGGACGCTCTGGTTACTTTCATCGACATCGGCCTCCTCATCCGAGAGGTCGATTCTTTCATCAACTCGATCAATTTCTGCGAATCGTATTCAAGCTTTTTGGTTTTCTTCCGGGTTTTCCGAATCCGCGGCGATGAGTCCTCGGGTTTTAGAAACCTCCATATCACTCTTTCTTCATCGAAGAGAATTTCTTGCGGCAATTCTTCGAATTCCCGAACGAGCGGAATAGGAGCGGATGTTCTGTGAGTAAGAAGATTCACGTATGTTTTGGCAAAAAGAGGGTCACCGGCTTTTTTCAAAGGCCACTTTCCCAGGATCACCAATCGTTCCGCCGCCCTGGTCAGCGCCACGTACAGGGTGCGCATCAATTCGCGGGATCTGATCTTTTTTCTCTTTTCCATGATCCGCTCGTAGTTCCAGGTAGGAAAACCAAAGAGAATATACGCGGGATCACCATCGATTTCTTGCACATCATTCTTGGGAGCGATTTCCGGTCTGCTGCCCTTGTGAGTTTGGACAAGATACACATGCGGAAAATCAAGCCCCTTGGCCCCGTGAATGGTCATCAACCTCACTGCATCCCTGGTCGCCTCGGGCACACCGGCCTCGGGCGCTTCCTGCTCTTCTGCCACGCTGGTACGCAAGTAGCGCAGCAAAACTTGCACGTTAGAATGTTTCCGGCCCAGCACCCCGGTCAACTCATCGAAAAACCGTTCCAAATTCGCCACGCGGTACCGACCCAGGTAACGACACGATTCCATCGGTTCAAGCAAAAAGAGCCTTCTCAAGGTTTCAGTGAATACGTCTACCGGTTGGGCATGAAACATTTCCCGCAACAAGCCGAGGTTATCCATGGCAACGCAGAGATTGTGATGCCAGCCGTGGACCCGATGGATGCCGGGAACATCCTCTGGAACCGAGTTTTTCGCCCGCGAAACAACATCGCGCACCCAACTTGAAAACTCCGGGTCAACCCCGTACGCGCCAACGGCCGCCTCGGGAAAACCCTCTGCCCAGAGTGGTATCAAGGCCGCGTCCGGCACTCCGACCATGGGCGACCGGAGCAAGGTGAGCAGCGCAAGCTGATCGTTGGGATCCACGATGCATCTCACGAGAGCCGCGGCATCGATGATCTCCCGCCTCTTATAGTAGTTTCTGTCCTTGCTCACCGAGTAGGGAATTGAATGCTTGCGGAGCGCGGCCACGTAGACTTCCAGGTCTCCGGTGGATCGAAAAAGAATTCCTATGTCTGAAGGGGAAACCCCTTTTTTCCGAAGCTCGCTGATATCGCGCGCCACGGCTTCCGCCTCCATTTCCGTGGCATTCGCCTTTTTCGTTTCCTTAGAAATCTTATTTTTAGAATCTGACATCCAGGAAACCCAGTATTCCACGGGGCCGCGGAATTCATCCTCAAATCCCGGAGCATCCTGTTTTTCCGGGCAAGGATCCAGGATTTGAAAAACAGGTTGTAATCCCGGCTCATGTTTCATCACGGGTTCCAGCACGCGATCAACCTCGGCCAGTATGGCCGGGACCGAGCGAAAATTCTTGCTCAATGCATGAATCTTCCCGCCCGCGTCCGAAACCTTTTCCTTGAACCTATCGTATGCCTCCAGGTCCGCTTTTCTCCAACCGTAAATGGATTGCTTTGGATCCCCCACCAGGAACAACCCGGGTTTTTGTTGCACCGAAGGATTGAGAGCCAGCAATTCCAGCATTCTGCACTGCTGGTCGTCGGTGTCTTGGAATTCATCCACCAGCAACTGGTCGAACCTCGCGGCCAGGCGGCGGCACAATACAGGGTTGTTCTCGAGCAATTCCACGGTGTGCCTTATAAGCGCGTCGAAACTCAAAACCCCGCGTCTTCGCAGAATGGAAACCGTTTCGCGGTACAGCTTCCACATGGTTTTCCGCGCTGCTTCCAGACCCTTGGGATTCGATTTCAGAATTGAGTTCAACAACAAGTGCAATTCCGAAGACGCTGCGGCAACTTCATCCGCGGAAATATCCTTTATCGCTTTTGTTTCCGTTGCGTTGAAATTGCCCTCTCCCCATCGTGACAAATGATTAAAAATTGTACCGGAAACCCTTGCCTGTAACTCGTTGCAAAAACGGTCGAAAACCTCGACAGGTTCGGCGCCATTTTGAAACGCGTCGAAATCTTGGACAACAGCATCAATGTCGCGAACCATGTCCACGACCAGTTTTGAGTTCCCCCGTTTGCAACTTTCCAAAATTTCCCCGCCGCTCTTTTTGAACATTGCGATAGCGTCGCGAAGGGAGTCCAACATGTTTTTTAGTGAAAGGTTATTGAACGGGCTTTTTTCAAACACCGAAGGCGCAACCGCTTTATTCGCGATTTCGGTGATGGCCTCACTGACGGCCTGGGGCCCGAATTCCATGTCCGCCAATACCAGCATATCCGGGTCTTCGGATTCATAGGCCGGTGGAAGGCGATCTTCCAGGAGTTCCCTCACGATCTCCGCGGTCGCGGTCTCGTCTGCATCCACATCGGCCATCGGATGCAACCCTGTTTCCATCGGGTACTCGGCGAGAATTCTCCGACAAAAACCATGCAGCGTTGAGATCTTCAGACGATCCTGTACCGAAAGCAGCATCCCTGCACGACGTCTTTTTACTTCTCCGTCGCTTTCCAAAAAATCCCCAAAAACACCTACCGGTTTTTCACCCATGCTTATTTCACGAAACGCCTTGCATATCCGGGCCGTCATTTCAGCCGCGGCCGCGTCGGTGAAAGTGACTGCCAGCACACGATCCACGGTTTCTCGCGCGATCCGCGTTTCATCCGGAGAAACACCCGGTTTCTTCGACAAGCGCGCTTGATTCTTTTTCCAACCCTTGTCCAAACACCACGCAACCACCCGCGCTGTCAGGGCAGCAGTCTTCCCCGTCCCCGCGCCGGCCTCCAGCAAAACCGGCCGCTCGAACTCCGACTGTGCAACCCACCTGGATTCGGCATCCACCTCCCAGCGTTTTTCCAAGGCCGTTTTATAATCGCGGCTCATTTCTTTTTCCCCATCTTGGATAGTTTTATCATTGCCTTGAGGTCGCCTGAAACATCCTCAATATCCTTCTCCAGTAACGACTTCAGGCGGGAACGGAACCCCGAGTCCCCGCGCAAACACGCTTCGGCCACACTGCAATAGGAACAAGGCGATGATTGATAGTTGTTATTATCCTCCGCCGCGGCTTTCGGAAAAAAGACCCCGGAATCCCACAACTCGAGCAGGTTCGACAGGGCTTCATTGAACGCGGCCCTGAATTCCTCGTGGTTTTCACCGCAATCGACTCGGGTTTGGCAATCGGAAAGACCGGGTTTTATGTATACGTATCGTCCAGTGGCTTTCGCTGCCCCATGGCCGGCGGACATTTCCTCGGCCGCTGCTTCGTACGCCTGTGCCTGCAACATTCGTCCTCCCTTCACTTTCTTCAGATAGTGTTTCAAAATGGTATCTTCACCATTAGCTTTTGAAACCGCTTTTCCGGTCTTGTAGTCGATCAGGATGATTTCATCGTCTTTCCTGTCGACTCTATCCACTCGAAAATAAATTTTCCGAGGTGTTCCGCTTTTTTCGCCCGAACAAATCGCGGTGAACTCACCTTGCAGTTCGGCCCCCAAAACTTCCGGAGCGTCTTTCGACCACTCGATTTCCCGGCAACGTTCCAGGTAAGGCAAAGCTTGCCGAGCGGCAACCAGCGCCAGTCCGGGCATATTTATTCCGTCTTCTTTCAAGACATCCCGGGCACATTCCATGTTCATTCGGGAAAGAATTTTCTCATTCGGCCAAAGAGCGGTTTTTGGTTTTCTCGTCAAAACCTCGGACATATTCCTGGAACCATGATCATCCACTCCCGCGATCCCGGCTAAAACCTCATGCACTAATTTGCCGATAATCAAGGAACCCGCGTCAGGTAAACTTTCCAGCGGATCCAAAGTTCGATCAACCCGCAGAATCCTGGTAACAAAAACCTGCCATGGACAACGCGCGAGTCCTTCCAGGGTGGTGATGAAAACCCGACCATTACGGGGATCCGAAGCGTAGCTCGGCTTTGAAACAAAACCCTGATAAGGTCCCGGTTCAGTGGAAAGTTTCGCTCCCTCGGCGGTGGTCAAATCAGGCTCCAGTTCCTTCAATACGGCAATGCGCCCTTTCGCCAGGCTCGATGGGTCCACGTTGAACTCAATACCGGGTGACAATGTGTTCCATTCGGCCGCGCCCAGGGCGCCGGCAAGCATGGGCAAAATGCAGCGATCTTGTTCCAACGTCTTTACAAGCCACGATTCGACCCTTTCGTCGCGGCCTGTAAGACCCGCCTTTACAGCGTGCTCGAACGCGGGGAAAAACTCCCCGGCTTGCAGGCCGCTCGGTTCATTGTCCCGGCCGATTTCGCCGGAAGCTTCATCGTAAATATCGGCCGCGCATTCGGGTTCCCGGGCTCCGTTCATGAGCAGTTGCTCCAGGAAAGGCGACCTCGACACCGCGGATCCGCTTTCGTCGTGCGTGTGATATGACAAGGTTACGCGCGGGGCTGCGTGGAGCAATTGCTCAAAGAGGTATCTTTCTTCTTCGTACCCATCCGCCTTGACGGGAAGGTCCGGAAGCAACACCCGCATCCGGCCTCTTATTTCATCGGCAATCAGGGCATCGGTTGTTATTGTGCGAGGAAAAATGCCCCTTTTCATTCCGACCAGGAAAAGATGTTCAAAAGTGTGACCCCGAGCCTCGATGACCGACAAAACCTGAACCCCTCCTCCCTTGCCTCCCAGGGGCCCGGCCGAGTTGCTTTCGGCCCACCCGGCAAAAAGCGATGAAAAATCTTCCGGGCTCAATTCAAAGCCCGAGGGCATTTCTTCGGCCAATTCCGATGCAAGCGATTGAGCATCATCGCTGCTCCAACCAAGGCAGGATTCCAACATCCGGCGTAATCCGTTCACCCGCTGGGCAAACGACGAGCGTTCAGGAATCGATTCAAAAAAAGAAACAAGGTCTGATGCCTTTTTCAGCAAACATGACAGGACGTTTGCGTCGAGAGTCCTCTTTGAACCGGCAAAACCAAGTCGCGACGGCAGCAACACACCGGAACCATCCGCGGTCATGACGAAATCATCCAGGCACATCCCGACCACCTGTCTCAGCCGCGTGATCCCCCGGCCTCTGAAAGCAGCCAAGATGTCCGATGCCATCGGATGAGACGCTTTTCCGCAGAAAAGCGGATCAGAGAGAAACAAAGGGTGAAAAGAGTTCAGCCACGTTTCAACAGAAGCCTTACATTCTTTTTGCAGCAGGCCTGACACGGCCTCGACCAGCGCGTGCCCGGCTCTCCTGGGTCCTGGAGCGGACCCGCCCGAAAAGGGCAATGCCAGTCGGGAAAACTCCCGCCTCAACACCATGCAGTACGTATCCGGTTCGCGGGCTACGACACCTATTGTTTCGGGTCTTGTAACTCCACGGTCGGTTTCCAGTATTTTCCTTATCCTGCGCGCTGTTTCACGGATCTCGCATCCGGGTGAGGAAGCACAAAACATTTCCAGCTCCGGAGGATCCGAAACACCGGCCGAACCGGGCGGCATAAATGCTTCGGTGGATACAATGTCCGACAACCGCTCTTCAAACCGATCCGAAAAACCAGGTCGCAAAAACGAACTTTCCCCACCATCCTCCTCCATGCCGCCGGACACAAACCAGGCCGCGGATCGCGGTTTATCCAGGTATACCGATCCGTTCAAACGACCGACAACCACCCGCAACAATTCGGTGACCTCCCCGGTGGCGTTGGAAAACCCGTAAACAAGGGTGCAGCGGGTGGGATAAAGGGTTTCAGGATCATGGTCTTGAAGCAACCTGCGCGCCAGGCCCGGCAACTCGTGATCCAACCGTACGGCTGATTTTCGACTCTGCTCTAAAACTCTTTCAGCTGTTTCAATTACAGCTATGGCTCTTGCAATTTCATCTTTATCAGCGTCCATGTCCAGCAAGAGCTCTTTCAGAGCGTCACTTTGTGCGGGGTGAAAACCCGCGTCAAGCAGATCCCGTACGGTCCCGGCCAGGATTCCGAAAGGTCCATCCAGATCCTCGAATTCTTTCCACAAGACATTTTCTCTAGCAGATCGCTCGACCAGAATCGGTAGAATTCCAGCGTAACTTTCAAAAGGCTCAATGGAAAGATCATCATTTCCTCGGCAATCCCCGGAAAAAAGCGAGTACCCTCTTTCAACCACCTCCCGTGCAAGAGAATGCAAGGTTTGCACCCGCAATCCCGCGACCGCACCCAACCGGCCTGTTATCTGGGCGCTTAAATGAATACGAAGGCTCGCCGATGGAACCACGATTCTGACCGGCCCGAAATCGCCGGCATCAGGCTTTTCTTTCAAAAGCTTTTGAAGATGCTTTAGGAGCAGATCTTGTAGAACACGCCCCCCGTGAGCTTTGTAAATCTTTCCAGATACATAACCACAAGTCCCTGTCATGATTGGTAAACCACCCTTTGAATCAATCCGGCATCAACCAGCGTTTTTCTAATTCCACGTCTCCTTTGCGAGAGTAATCGATACCCGGCCGACCTGCAAGAAGGTTAACAGGAAAACGGGGTTCGTTTTTGTGCTCTTAATTCAGCGGTCATAATGCGCTGATCCACTGATCGCTTCCTTTGCTTGACAGGCAATCAACCGGTATATAGACTACGGCCCCGATTGTCAGGATCCGCCCGATTGTTCGGTCACTCGGGCCTTTTTAGCGCAAAGCGCTGGAGTGGAGAAAAGCTGTGACAGACAAGCCTAAAAAACCTGCCCGCGACATAAAAGATTTAAAGGCCAAGCTCGGATTGGCCAAACCCGGCGCCAAACCTCCGGGCGGCGCAGTGCCTCCTCCGGGCGGCGCAGTGCCTCCTCCCGGCGGCGCAGTGCCTCCTCCCGGCGGTGCTGTACCTCCTCCGGGAGGAATAGTTCCACCTACAAGCGCTGTATCTCGTCCGGGAGGCGGTGTCGTTCCACCCACCGGGTATCAGCAACCCCAGCCGCAACAGGCTGTGGCTGCAGCCGGTATCGGCGATGATCTGGCCGGAGGGGAAGATGAGTTTTCCGGAAAACAAATGCACGGCAAGAAGGAGCTGATCTTTCGAATCGTCCTTGGATCGCTCGCTGTGGTGGCATTTTTTGTTGGAACTCAGTGCGGAAAAACAGTCATTATCCGGGGTTGGGTGAACAAGGTAACCGAAGATTCACAAAAGATCGTTGAAAGCCTTCAGACGTTCAACCAGGCGGTACGCAGAATCGAAGCCCTGGAGCAGCAATATCCGCTGACCGATCAGCGGGGCGGCGGGATGATAGAAACATACTCCCCTGACTTCGGAAACCAGGCGGAACCACTGGTTGGACCCCTTGAAAATCTGCGCGAGGCTGAAATTTTCGGTATTTTTTACAACATGCTGAGCCCAGCGGACCAACCGGTCGTCGGGCAGTTGTTTACCTACTTCGCTCTTTTAAAACAATTGCGCGAAACCATAACCGCGATGAGGTCGTTTGAGTTTAGGGAGCGGGAGGCGTTGAACCTCATCACTGCCGAAGGACGCGAACAACTCAAGAGGCAACAGCAAGAAACCAGGTTCGGCGCTTTTTTCACAGGGCCGAGATCGGTGGCGCTGACGATCCTGGAACCGGAAGCCGCACGTTGCGGGCCGAAACTAGACCGAAAGTGCAAAGACAGGCAACCCGATGGTTATGTACTGGAAGTCGGCGGAGAGCAAAGAACCTTCCAATACAACACCGACAATCCCGAAGAGAGGGTTCTGGATCTCGATCTGGGAGGTATGGGCGGCCTCGCTGATTGTTTCGGCGGCAGCACTGATGTGCAACAGCAACTTTCCCGAGCCCAGGGAGCATGGCAGATTTATTTACAATACCGCGTAGCCGTCGGCAGATTGCTCAGGGAAATAGATGAACGCGTAAAACCGACTGAGGTTTTGAGAACCTACGAAAAATACGCCACTCGGTCGAAGATCAACCGTTACATCATTTTCTGATTTTCCGTGAATATCCCGGCACTAATCCGATCGCAAACATTCCAGCCCTTTTTTCGGATCGGGCGGGCCTGAACAACCGGTCCACCTCCCATTAACAAAAACATCCAGGTCGGGAGGAGTTTTCTCAGTTCTCGTAAGGCGAAAAACCTGGGTGTGCCCCTGCCTTATTTTCCTTGAATCTTCAAGGTTCCAGCCCATTAGAAGCGCCAACAGAAAACGATTCGTGCCACCGTGCCCTACAATGAGTATCTCGGATTCAACCGGCAAAGACGAAAGTTTTGCAAAAAACAATTTCAACCGTTTCGACACATCTCTAACACTTTCACCGCCACCAGGAGCCCGATAGTCGATCCCTCCCTTCTGAGATTTCAGAATCTCTTCCAAAAGAAGATCATCGCCCATTTTTACAAGGGAGTCGTCAGAAACAACAAAACATTCGGAGCGGGGATCTTCCGGCGGCAATTTCCTCCCGGCCCCCTGGCACATGCCTTCAAAAATGCCGCCACTGAACTCGTTGAGTTCCGGCGCAATGATCGGCGTCAATCCGAAATGCTTTGCAAGAGGATCGGCTGTCTGGCGGGTCCTGTTAAGCTCGGACACAAAAACAGCATGAATGGGTTCATCCTTGAGGAGCGCAAACAGTCCCACGCGCTGCCGGTATCCGAGAGGATCCAAATGATCCCATTTGAACCGGCCGTTGATCCAACCGATTCTGTTCATATGAGTGCGTCCGTGCCGAGCCAAATATATCGTCTTGACCGGCATAATCCCGGAAAACCCATTGTCTGAAACTTTTTCATCAACTGAATCTGAGCCGGAATCGGGACTGCTCGTGGAACTTCCGTCCACAAAATCATCTCCTTTTACTGCGGCATGATTTCTGCAGCCGACCATAGCCCACATTGCAAAATACAAACATGCAGCAAGCCACATCCGGGAATAGACCTTAAATGGAAATAATGTTTCGGTTTTCATGTTTTGATTTCTACGACACTTTTTTGTATTTACCAACAGCAATGAAATTCCGCGGGAATCGGGTTTGTGTTGATTCCCGACCCGGGTGAGATTCCGACGACAAAAGGATCGCTATGATCACAGCTTTTTTATACATAATCCACGAGTCGTCTCAGATTTTTGAAAGAACAGCATGAAAAACACAGTATTTTCGGCGAAATAAATGGCCTGATTATTGCTAGTAATTTCGTATATAAAACCGGAACCACAACCGGACAAGTTTGAAGATACGCGGAGAATTCAATCATGAGGTTGAAAGCAAAATACAGAATCTATACCGCAACAGCAGCTTGCATGTTGTTCTGTATTTTGTGGGCCGCCCAACAAACGGCCTACGGAAACCGCATGGAAAAGGATATATACGAGTCCTGTGCCGGTATCGACGAGGCGAAACAGACTATAGAAACCTTGCAAGAAGAACGGCAGAAGCTGCTTAACTGGCTGAATAAACTAAAAAAAATGGCAACCAGGTTGCAAGCGCAACCAGCCGGACCGGCTCGGGATTACAGGCTGCGTGCAGTAATGGCCGAGGCCAGGGAGTTGTCGGATAAATTAAGCGAACTGGATGGGAGAATTCGCGGATACAGAGAACAGGTGGGAAACCTAACCAGTCGGTTGCAATACATATTTGAAGAAACCAAAAAGAGCGAACAAAGCCGAGCCGGTAGAAAAGCCAAGCAATGCCTGGAAAAGGCGAGGGGAATAGTTCCACGTGGAAAACAGAGTTCCTTGAAACTCGCAAAGGTGGAAATAGATCCCAGGGACGGACCATCTGAAATCCGCAGAAAAGCCGACCTCCTGGATGATTCCGCTGACAAATTGGAGGAGCGCTTAAGATCGTTGGAACAATCCATCAACCGCATGGAAAGACAGGTAGCGCTGCGTCGGGCGGTAGACCGCGCTGAAGGCAGCGATCAACTCTGGGGAACCGACAGTCGACGGCGGGTTTCGGTCAGAATAGATCGCGCTCCCGGAGTCAAGGGAGTCATCGAAACCGGAGATGACCACTCACGAAACATAGAATCGGGACTGACACCGGACCCCCATGACGGTTCCGAAGGACATTACGATTACGGCGCGGCCGATCCCGTGACACAACCGGCCGACGGCGAAACAGGCTCGCCGGCGCACTCCGTTTCTATTCAGCGCGTTTGGAACACTACCATCAGAGCCATCCAAGATCTGGCCGGCAAAGAAGTTGCTTCCAACATGGAAAAAGACTTTGCGTCCGGAAATGAACAATCCCGACTGAAAGCCCTCAGAAAAGCAAGAAAGCTTCTCCGGGAAAGATCACGAGCCATCAGGAAGCAAAGCAAAGAGTTCCGAAAAAAGGCATCAGATATCGAAAAGCGCGTAAAAACCCGCAAACGTTAAAACACCGGAAAAACCGGTGCAAAACCCTCCGCCCAATGCAGCGAAACCATGCCTGGATTAATGATCCCCTTGATAATAAACAGGTTTCAAGATAAAGTTTATTCGTTATCCTTCGAACGGGGCTTGGATGAAATTAGAATCAGTTAAAATTAAGCTTGTTTTTGTCCTGACGATCAGCGGTTTTTTTGCGAGCTGTGCCACCGATTTCAGCAAAAGAGATCGAATCGACGGTTCAGTGGTTTCTGATGCTGATCACGATGCAAAATCCGATTCGACGATATCCAACGAGGGCGGCACAGGAGATTGCTCTCCCGCCAACTGTGAAGGTTGCTGTGACCTTTGGGGATTCTGCCGCATGGGGATCCAGGATACCGCCTGCGGCAAAAACGGCGAACCCTGCCTTGATTGCACCCAAACCGAAGGATACGAGTGCCTGGGAGGCAACTGCAGTTCCGACGCCTGCCCCGACGATCCGTACAATTGGACTCAGTTCGGTTGCGAAAATTGTTACGACGCGGATGGTGATGGTTACCGCGGAACCAACTGTGATATGCCGGAAGATCACTGCGATGATGATCCTCACAATTGGACCGAATATGGATGCCAGAATTGCACGGACAATGACGGAGACGGTTTACGAGGCATGGGATGCGATTACCCGGAAGATTGTGACGACAACGCTGCAGGAGTAACGACTTGCGATGAAAACGGATGCCCGGATGATGGTTGGGTCTTCATCCCCCAGGGAGATTTCTACAGAGGTTGCAATCAGGGCGAACAGGGAGGGGAATGTCAAACAAAGGAACAACCCCGCCATGTAGTAACACTGAGCGCGTATTGTATCCAGGCGACAGAAGTGACCATAGCCATGTATCGAGCCTGCAAGGACTCCGGTGTATGCACCGGCAACCCTGAAACAACCGGAAACACTTCACTTTGCAACTGGACAACAACGCCGTCAGGCAGGGAGTCACACCCGATAAATTGCATAACCTGGTTCGACGCTCGGGAGTTCTGCCGGGATTGGATGGGAGGAGATCTGCCATCGGAGGCCCAATGGGAGAAAGCAGCAAGAGGTCCTTTCCCTGATACCCGCAAATACCCTTGGGGAAACACTCCCGAACCATCCGGCTGCAACAACTGCAATTGGAATTACTGTTACTCTTCCAATCCTCCAGCCACCTGGCCGGCCGGTTACCTGACAAGCGGAGCAGGCCGTTCTCCATACGGTCTCGAAGATATGGCCGGCAACGTATGGGAGATGACCCTCGATACCATGAATGAAAGCATTTATTCCAATTGTCAACACGGATGCACTGATCCGGTGAACCTGACATCGGGAAGTTACAAGGTCATACGCGGAGGGGGATATCATCACCCCATCCTTTCTTACCTCAGGGTCACCAATCGCGAACATGAGCGCAACGACACGCGCAGTCTGAACCTGGGGTTTCGTTGCGTCCGCCTGCCTGCGGATGATCAAAATCCGTAATCTCGAAAAAAACAACGGTAGCCGGTTTATTCCGGTTTCAAATCTGGGATTCTTTCCAACAGGCGGGCGTGCGCGACTTCAAGGGCTTCAATGTCCCTGGATGTCAGCGTAATCCTAACAACAGCCGCATCAGTAGGTGTTCTCCTTGGATAGGACCCCACCGACACATTTGGGCCTACTTCCAAAGCAAAACAGCGAAGATTTTCCGCTATCCTGTGTTCTCTCTCTTTCGTGACAAAACACCTGGTTCGTCTTGGCGGTTCTCCGGTTTGGAAAATACCGGATATAGCGTCGAAAGAAACCCGAAGGATACGGGGAACACCGGGCAACACGACCGTATTCTTCATTTGAACGACCGGCATGAACCCTTCCACCGGGAGGAGGCCGGCTCCTTCGGGCACCAAGGTCATCCTGCGAACAGCGGCGTCAAGAGGAACTCCGCGCCAACCTTCAAGCAATTCCACCAACTCCTTCTTTGGAGAAAGATCGACCCCGAATGCCCTTGCCACGGCTTCCATCGTCACATCATCGTGCGTGGGGCCTATCCCTCCGCACACGATCAAATAATCATGAGCCACCGAAAGTATTGAAACAGCCTCAGCGATCGCCTCCACCTCGTCACCCACAACCTGAACGCACCGCAATTCGGCCCCTCCATCAAAAAGCCTTTGGGCCATGTAGTGAGCATTGGAATCCCGAACCTGCCCCCTGAGAATTTCGTCGCCGACCACCAACACGGCTACTCTCGAAGTTCGGGCCGTTGATTCGTCTAAAACATTCATGGACGGATTATAACATATTCTGTCCTGTTTCAGTTCGACCATAACGCTGAAACTTCCAGCTCCGATTTCACAGCGGTGCAGACATTTCATTCCCAAACACCATGACACGCGGAAAATTGCTTGACTTGGATCCCAATACCATACAGTGTCTTTTCCCAAAATGGATGTGTGGAAAACCAGATTTTTCGGCGTCGGGCTAGAGGGCGGGTAAGCTGCCCGGAGCATTCTCGGGTTCTTCCATGTTCGGACAACCCGCCCGGCTCTATCGGCACACCTGGGTGGAATCGAAATGACAAAACAAAAAATCTTGAAAGACACCAAATTGTTGATGGACGAAGCGGCAATAGCCAGATCTTTGGGTCGAATCGCCTCAGAAATACTGGAACGCCACAGCGGAACGGAGGGGTTGGTTTTTGTAGGCATTCGAACGCGTGGAATCCACCTGGCCCAACGCTTGAGCAAACTCGTGGAAGAAAAAGAGAAAGTGAAAATTCCGGTTGGAGTTATGGATATAACCTTGTACCGCGATGACGCGTTGCAAGGTTTGCCGGACCCGGAAGTAGGCCCCACCATACTGAATTTTCCGATACGCGACCGCAAGGTAGTACTCGTCGACGACGTGTTGTATACGGGAAGAACAATTAGAGCGGCAATGGATGAATTGATGGATTTCGGCCGTCCTTTGAAAGTGGAACTCGCCGTGCTGGTGGACAGAGGATGGAGAGAGCTGCCCATCCAGGCGAATTATGTCGGCAAGACGGTTGAAACCCAGAAAGATGAATCCGTAAAGGTCAGGCTCATGGAACAGGACAATAGCGAAGAAGTGGTGCTTCGCTGCATGGTGGAAGCCGAAGCATAAAAAAAGCAAATAGTGCGTCGGAATCGATGATTTCTATCCCGACACACCCAGACATCGGTCGTTTTCAGGACCGAAACAGGTCGAGGAACCATCATGGAATTCAATCATCGTCATCTCCTGGGCATTGAACAACTATCCCGCGATGACATTCACATCATCCTCAACCTGGCCGACTCGTTCAAGGAGATATCCGTCCGGCGGATCAAGAAAGTCCCCACCTTGCGCGGCCGCACCGTGATAAATCTTTTCATGGAACCAAGCACCCGGACCAGAGTCTCCTTCGAGATCGCCCAGAAAAGGTTGAGCGCGGATTCAACTAATATATCGGTTGCCGCTTCAGCAGTGGTTAAGGGAGAAACCCTGCTGGATACAGCGGCCAATCTCGAAGCCATGAACCCCGATATAATCGTGATTCGTCACAGTGCGGCCGGATCGCCGCACTTCCTGGCACGCGAAGTCAAGGCTTCCGTTATAAACGCGGGCGACGGTTCACACGAACACCCCACGCAAGCCCTGCTGGACTGTCTGACCATCAAGGATCACAAGGGCACCTTCGATGGCCTGAAAACTGCGATCATCGGCGATATAGCCCACAGCCGAGTCGCTCATTCCAATATCATTGCATTAAGCAAACTCGGTGCGGAAGTCAGGGTCGCCGGCCCTGCTACAATGCTCCAGCCGGGCCTCGAAGAATTGGGCGCCAAGGTATACACCGACGTGGAGGCGGCAATAGAGGGCGTGGATGTCGCCATGACGCTTCGTATTCAAAAGGAGCGATTGGGTGGGGACAGCCTTTTTGCCAATACGCGCGAGTACGCGCGCAAGTTCGGACTGAACACCGAACGAGTAAAACTCATTCACCCGGAAGGCATCGTAATGCACCCTGGGCCGATCAACCGGGGAGTGGAGATTTCACCCGAAGTAGCCGACGGCGAACGTTCGGTCATTTTGGACCAGGTGACAAACGGAGTAGCCGTCCGCATGGCGGTGCTTTACCTCTTGGCAGGCGGATCACCGGAGAAAGTGAATACCGAGTGATTCACTTCCGGATGAACGGTTGTCTGTGCTCAGAGGTTTCGGGAAGAAACCTTTGAAACGATGAACCATGAACTCCGGTGTCCGCGGAGCGGATGCCGGCGGACTCCTCGGAGAGACTTATGGATATTGTGATAAAAAACGGTCGTATCGTAGACCCAGGCAGAAAAATTGACGAAATCGGTCATGTGGTCATATCGGACGGAAAAATAAAGGAATGCGGAAAAACCGTGCAGCCCCCACCCGAATCACCGGGTGCTCGCATCGTGGACGCTGAGGGCAAGCTGGTCTTGCCCGGATTGATTGATATTCACACTCATCTTCGCGAACCGGGTCAAGAGTACAAGGAAGACATCTCTTCCGGCTGCGCAGCCGCGGCCGCTGGTGGGTTCACTACGATTTGCTGCATGCCCAACACTGAACCGGTAAACGATTGCGCAGCGGTAACACGCTATATCCTGGAAAAAGCTGAAAAGGCCGGTCTTTGCCGGGTGCTTCCGGTGGGAGCGATGACAAAAGGTCGAAAAGGGGAATCGCTTGCCGAAATCGGAGAAATGGTTGAATCGGGGTGCGTGGCTGTATCCGACGACGGAGACGGCGTGGGTAACGGGGGTCTCATGAGACGGATTCTGGAATATGCGAAGACCTTCGGTGTACCCGCAATACAACACTGCGAAGACATTAAATTGAGCCGCCATGCCCCCATGCATGAAGGAGTAATGTCGACAAGAGCCGGATTGGCCGCTCAACCCGCTGTAGCGGAAACGGCAATGCTTTACAGAGACCTCGAGTTGGTTCGTCTTACAGGAGCGCGTTATCATGCAGCGCACATCTCCTGCGCAGAATCCGTGGAGCTTATCCGCCGGGCGAAGAAAATGGGTCTTCCCGTCACAGCGGAGGTCACGATTCACCACCTGACTTTCACGGATGAATTATGCCTGGAATATGATACCAACACCAAGGTCAACCCTCCGCTGAGAACAAAAGAAGATCGGGACGCACTTCGCAAGGGTTTTGCAGACGGAACCATCGACGCCCTTGTAACAGATCATGCCCCCCACACTTCAATAGAAAAAGGGCTTGAGTACGATTATGCTGCTTTCGGCATAGTGGGCCTGGAAACAGCGTTACCCTTGGGGCTCGCTCTTGTCGAAGAAGGAATAGTGGAACTGAAGCGCCTTGTCGAAGCTTGGACTTCGGTCCCCGCAAAAATCCTTGGCATACAGGCCGGAAGTTTGGCTCCTGGTTCTTCGGCTGACGTTGCAGTGGTGGATCCCAATGAAAAATGGATTGTAAAACCGGAAACACTGCGTTCCAAATCATCGAATACTCCATTACTGGGTAAGGAAGTCCAGGGCCGGGTCAAGACGACCATTTTCAAAGGCGTTGTTTCACACCCGGTTGTTGAATGATACCAGGGTTTGCTTTTCGCCATGACCCATTCGCAAGAACAAACCGATCGTACTCCCAATAAAAAATCCCGCTCTAAAAAAAGGGATGCACCCGGCGACAAAAAGGATTCGTTCAAATACTCGAATTTTCCCGGAGATCTCCTGACACGAGTACAAGAGTTGATGGAAATAGCGGGAGGATGGATGGCGGAAGAACCCCGAAAACACCTTGCCGAAACCGCAAAGGAATGGTTTTTCGATCTCACGGGCCGAGTCAACGAAGACGATTCCACCTTTGAACGGAGAATGGCCGTTTACCTCGAGTTTCTCCTTTTCGTATGGTTCCTACCCGGAACCGAATACAAGCATCCGTGGGAATTATTTGTCAGGGAAAATGAATTGACTCTTCCTGACCTTCAACTGGCCGCAGCCCTGGACGGTTCACATTGGAGTATTTTCGAACTCCTGGAAAAAAGTGAAAATGAGGTCTACCTCTCGGATCTTCTCATGGGAGGCCGGTGGCGGGTAAGACCCGAAGGCGCAATGCTGGGTGTTGAAGAAGGAGATATTTTTCACGCACGGATATTCGCTTGGCAAGAAGACATATTCTTCACCCAAGCTTTTATGCATCACCCGAGTGAAGCGCGTCACCTGGTAAAAAAAATCATAACCAAGGACATTTCCTCCGGAAAAACCGCTCTGGAAACAGCAGGGCATCTTGCCCACATGCATCTGAAATTCGATCGTTACCGCCGCATGAATATGCTTCAGATCTATACACTGGATTCCTGAATACACTCTGGAAATTGTGGAAGCTTGTTGGATTCTCGTTGGATTCTTGTTTCCTGACCGGAGACATGGCAGAATTGCACATGAGGGTTAACCAATTGCAGACGAAATCATGATCACTCAGAGATCCATCATGAAAACCACCAAGCATATCGGCAAGTCCAAACATCCAATAAGTCATTTAAAACACGTGGAATTGCTTTTTGCAGCGTCGTGCTTGATGTTGACCGGGTGCGCGGGAGGACAATCCCGGGGAAGACCGGATGGAGGGGTCGCTCACGACGCATGGAACGGGCTGGATGCAGCGCCGGAACAAGACGGTGAAATCGCTTGCAATGCGGTCAGCTGCCCGACAGGATGCTGCGACGAAGAGGGAGAATGCCGAAACGGCATTCATGACAACATTTGCGGCATTATGGGGGAGGCATGCAAGGATTGTTCAGCAAATGGACTTTACTGCTCGGATGGTGAATGCGTGGCCATGGGAGAATGTGAACCCGGGGAAACCTTGGCTTGTGGAAACTGCGGATTCCGCACATGCAGGATTGACAATACATGGGGCCCCTGTGAAAACACCGGCGAATGCAGCCCCGGCGCCACTGATATAGTAGGGGTTTGCGGAAACTGCGGAAAGCTGCAGCGCACATGCAGCGAAACGTGCACGTGGGGTTCGACCGCATGTGTCGATCAAGGTGAGTGTTCTCCCGGAGCGATCGAGCAAGGCGGTGTCTGCGGGCAATGCGCGGTGGAACAACGAACCTGCAATCCGGAAACATGCCACTGGTCCGAATGGGAATGCGTAGGTCACTCCGAATGCAATCCCGGTGAAACGGAATCAAGCGACACCCCTTGTGGAAACTGCGGCCACGAAAGACGAACCTGCGATTCAAACTGCATGTGGTCCGATTGGACATGTGCAAACGAAGGCGAATGCACTCCCGGATCGCACAGCGTCCTGGGATGCGAACCCTGCGGCTCCAAGACCTGCAATAGTTCCTGCGAATGGGGCCCATGCGTTATTCCTATAGACGTCGACTACATCTCTACGAACTACACCGTACTCAGCGGATACAACTCTACGTGCAATGGAACCTCGGAGCGGTGGGGAATCAACTGCGCTGCGGCCGTGCATTCTTTCTGCCGCTCACAAAACTGCCCGGAGAGTGGATTCGGCCCGGTGGAAAACGCAGGAAACAACCTGAACGCATTCTGCATTTCCGGAGGAGCCGAGTCCATCCCAACCACGTACTCCATTCTGAGCACCCATCATTCGGGTTGTAACGGCACAAGCCAGCAAATGGGCCCCGACTGCAACGCAGCTATACATCGTTACTGCATTAGCCAGGGTTACATCAGCGGATTCGGACCCGTAGCGCTCTCGGGAAACAATCCAACCATAACCTGCGTCTCAATCGGGGAAGTAAGATCGGTTGCATTTTCAACTCTCGCAGGCCACCACGAGCCTTGCGACGGAACGAACGAGAGAAACGGACCAAACTGCTCTGCCGCAATCAACCGGTACTGCCAATCCCTCGGCCGAACGTCAGGATTCGGCCCGGTGGAAAACACACCCGAAACAGCTTATGTAGTCTGCATCCAGCCATAGGTTTTTTACCTTCAAAGGTCCCGGAGTCTCAAACAAATATCGGGCGAATCATCTTCCAGGTAACCGTAGTACCTGGCCATCCAGTAAACTATCAGGTAGTCCGTGCCGGAAAACATGAAATTGGGCGCACCCGGATCCA
The DNA here is from genome assembly GCA_007131745.1 of Myxococcales bacterium. The sequence continues at coordinate 8,945 of SLPX01000411.1, read as the reverse complement.
CCAGTTTCCATGGATTTCGTTCCCACATGAATGTCGATGGAACCCGCTCATCCACGTCGATGGCAATCGATGAAAGTCCCGGACATGCAGGATCTTCAGGATACTTCGCTGTATTGTCCACCGGCCGGGAAAGATTCGGAGGCTGTGGAAATAGCCGCATCTGATCCATGTGGAAATCCACCACTGGCGTTATATCGTCGGTTTCATCCGCCTGGGAGGTGTATATAAATGCAAAGAATATGTTCTTGTGGTCATAAACCTCACTCCACATTGCATCCCTGAGCACCTCGGTCTGCAACCGCGATTTGCGAGCGGGATCCTGTTCCAAGCGGGTCCAGTTCCACGCAGGCTGAAACGCGATATTCAGCCCATGATAACTATCGCCGCACTCGTTCAGGTTGGCCCACCCCGCAGCCATATCTATCCATTCATCCACGTGTTGCTCGTAATGCTGAATAATCTCCGCCCTCCTGTCCGCATACTCAGCAACACCCTCGGTCACCTGCAGAGCGGTCGCAAAAATCGAACCCAACTGAATGGCCTGGCTTCTCAAATAAATATCCGGAAGCCAACTCAGGATTGAAACCTGTCTCAGGAACTCGGACGGATTCGGCCAAAATGGAAGCACCCCCGTAGATTCCATGTGAAACGGGTTTGTCTGGATCCTGATTTCAGGTTTGCCGTCCGGGGTTTCCTTGTCGGAATACACGCAGTGACCGAGGAGAATCGACGCGGAAATCGGGATTCCGTCGATCACGAAATTCACTGACCGGTTTTCAAAGACCATGAGAACTTCAACAAAGTCCACGACGTTTCTGCGAATTATTTCCCTGATTTCCTCATCCTCCACCGCCTCGTAAGCCAGGGAATGACCCAGGATCGTGCCTTGATATTGATCCCGGCTCACCCTGCCCTTCCAGTGCCACAATTCATTTTCAAAATAATAATTGAAATGATCTTCCCGATCATCCTCATCGAAAATAGACAAAACATCCGGGGAGCTTGTAGCCGGCGCCGCATACCTGGCAAGATAGCCCTTGTCCCCTGAAACCCGCCACCAACGATCCATCACCCTGACCGATTCTTCGATTTGAGCGAGAGCATCGGATGAACCGGTCACCATGTGGCGCAAAGACTCAGCCCCCATATAAGTGCCGGTCCATATCGGCGAATCCCTCGTGCCCCCGTAACCCACAACTTGTGTGAACGTGTCGTCGGTAAACCAGGCCCGCATCACCCCTCCGGCGGGCATGAGCCTGGTCCTCAACCAGTATGTATAAGCCCTTGCCTGGTTATGAAGATTATCCGAACCCAACTCCAAATCTTCCATCCAAGCCATGTTCACGTTATCCCACAAAGTGCATGCTTTTCCGTCTTGATCAACCCCCCAAACACACTCATCGTTGCACACGCCGCACGGAGGATCCAGGCATTCACAATCGGTTCCGCCATGAGTCATGCAGACCTCACCCTCACCACAAGGAGGATCGCATTCATTTTCCAAACACTCCCCACTGCGACAGTGCTCACCCGTAGTGCAAGGAGGATCGCATGTAAATTCCACGCATTCTCCGTTTACGCACTCCTCCCAATCCTCGCACAAAGGGTCACATCCCTTGTCCACGCATTCTCCCCTCACGCACTCCTCCCAATCCTCGCACAAAGGGTCACATCCCTTGTCCACGCATTCTCCCCTCACGCACTCCTCCCAATCCTCGCACAAAGGGTCGCAACTCTTATCCACGCATTCTCCGTTGACGCATTCCTCCCAATCCTCACACGGAGGGTCGCAATCCTCTGAAACGCCCCCTTTTGAACCTCCGCCGCATCCCGCAAAAAACAACAGAAACGTTACAAATGATACTCTTGCAAACTTCATTTCACGCCTCGTACAGTCTAAAAGGGACTGAAATCACAATTCACCCGCTATCAGCGTGGTATCTAAAACTCATTGTGTCAAGTTGCAAGTTGGACTTTCGACTCGGAACGGTCACGGCCGTTCCTGTTCAGGCTGGATTCGCTTGGAACTCTCGCAGGCTTTTTTCCGCGTTTTCCACGAAATACTTGACCCCGGTTTCTTTCGCCACATCCAAAGCTTTTAGAAAACTTTTCAAAGCGTCCTGCTGCTTTCCCAACGCCGATTCTGTGCGACCTCTCAACTGCAGGCCTTGGGGTATGTTCCACAATCGCCCGACGCGAAACTCGGAACGAATCGCACTTCGGATCTTTTGCAGTCCGGATTCGTTGCCCAAATAGACGGCTTCAATGTGCCCTATGTAGATTTCGTTGGCAGCGATCATCTTGTGAAATTCAGCTTCCGCAGCTTTCCTGTAAGATTCATTGAAATGATACATGGCTTCCTGGATATCGCCCTTTTCGTAATGACAAACACCGGCGTTGTGCAACGCTGCAATCTCTGATTCCAACAAACCATGCTTGCGGGCGAATTTCGCGCCTTCTCTGCTGACGTCGACTCCTTCATCCAGCTTCCTGGTCATCAAGCAAAGAAGACCTTCAAAACAAAACAGACGTGCTTTGAGCCCGGGATCTCTTCCCATCTCGGCAATCGGGCGAACCCGATCCAGGTATTCCCGTGTTTTTTCGTAGTCACCCACTCCCATAGCGTGCATTACGGCAAGCTGGAGGTACTCGCCCAATTTGACCATATCACCGTGTTTTTCCGCTATGCGGACCGCCCGGGAAACAAAACTCCCGTCGGGACCATAAGTGCCCCACTGCTGGTAACTTTCCGCGATGGAAGCATATACCTTGGCCATGAGCATTTCATCTCCTGATTTCTCAGCCAATGGCACAACCGTTCTCGCCAGATCCAATGCTTCATTCACCCTTCCGCTTCGGGCAAAAACCTTGGCGGACAGAATATTGGCTTCCGCGCCTTGTAATTCCTTCCCGCTTTTTTGGGCCAGATGCCCCGCGCGTTCCAAGACCTCTTCAGCGAACCCCAGGTCAAGATCCGAAAGACACGCTCTGCCGGCCTCCAAGAAAAGTCTCAACCGCCCGCTTTCGTCTTTGTCCTCATAATAATTGGTTAATTTCGCTGCTTTCTTGTAGCTGCGCGCCGCCCCGCGGTAGTCCCCTCTGCTTCGCCTGCGTCCCGCGGATTCGATTAAAGTTTCCGCTGCACGCTTGTCTTCTCCGAATTCTTCCAGCAAGCCGGATACATGTTCCACAGCTCCTCGCGGCGGATCTTCCCACTCGTCAAAAATGATATCCGAAAGACGCAGAACCAACTTTTTTGCCAATCCCCGGCGAGCCGCTTTCACGACCATGGCCCTCATATTCTCGTTTCTGAAAACGTAACGCATACCTTTTTTTTCGATCACCCGTCTTTGAATGGAAAGTGAATCAAGGATCTTCACAATCTCAGGTTCATTCTCTCCACTCAAGCGGGCCAACACCGCCGGGTCAAGGGCCGGTCCAGCCAGCGCACTCATCAATACAAGCGAAGACTCCTTTCGGGGAAGCTTTTTCATGTATTCCTGAACCAGGGTCACGAGTCGCGGCAAGGACTGCTCCTCTCCACCGGAAAAAGAGACCCGTCCTTCCAGCACCAAGATTCCACCGGTCTCAAAAAGAAGATCGATGTATTCCCTCAGTACCAGGGGACTTCCCCTTGACGCCTTCCAAAGAGAATTCAGCAAAGAAGAATCTATCGATTCAGCGGATTCAATTCTGTTTAGCAGGAATCTTTCGCATTCTTTCCGGGTAAACGGCGCCAGTTCGGAAACATGCAGCCATTCCCATTTTTCATTTCTCAGAAAATCCGGGTATGCCACTGCAGTCATTAAAACAAAACCCCTCACCGAAGAAAGCTCATCCAGCATAAGATTCAGGCAGGGAACCGACGCGTAATCCAGGAAATGAACATCATCACAAGCCAAAACAGCAATCTGTTCGTCGGATAGAAGTTTCCAGCAATGGATCACGGCTGATGACAGCAATCTTTCGACGTGCACCGGATCTCTTTCCAGCCGTGCCACACCTGAAGCGCCTCTCACCGCTGCGATCGTCTTCTCATCCAATGCAAACGCGCGAAGACGCTGAACGTCCCTTCCCACCTCCCACAATTCCGCCATCGGATCAAGCCCCATGAACCCCGCCAGAAACCGCAACAACCCCGAACATGCGACTTTTCTTTCTTCCGGACGCAAGCTGACATGAATCCACGCCGATTCATTTCCGCTCCCGTCCACCAGCCGCTCTCTCACTTCAGAAATGAATCGACTCCTGCCCATACCCATCTCTCCGGTGACAAGAAAAGCACCTCCCCCATGTTGCAAAGCTTCAAAACAATTAGCTGCTTTTTCGACCAGTTCCCGCCTCCCTACAAAAGCTCCCGTGTTTGAGCCCGATTTCCGTTCTCTTCCCGCCTTCACATCCACCCGCCGGCCCGTTCGCTCCTGCTCCGACTTTGACATAGACTCCAACCGTGCCGGCAAGGTTACCACACCCGTTTCCGGATCAGGCTGAGAATAATCAAACACCGTCCAAACAACGGCCGGCTTCTCAGCTGTCAAGACCACGGTCTCTTCCGTCCCGGAACCGGTTACCACATCCTCCTGCTGATGCTTGCCTCCCTCGCCGTCCATGAGTCTTAAATTCAGCGATGGGCTGGAATCGGCATATTTCCTCTGCCACAAACACCGGTGGATCTCTTCAGCCAGTTCGGAAATTGTTGAATACCTATTCTCCCTCTCGGGATGGCACGCCCTTTCCAGCATACGGACGACATCTTCGGAGTGACCGCCCAAGCGTTCCGGCAAATCCCCGTCAAAAAGACCTGTAACCGGAACAGCGCGCACGGTTCCGGTCGCCGCCTTTTCAGTCAACTCGAACAACGACCTCCCCGCAAACAATTCATACAAGACTGCACCCAATGAAAACACGTCATCGACTTGTGCCGGTTCTCCCCCGAGTTGTCTTTCAACGGGCTGATAGCAGCGGCCGTTCCACAAATACCAGCTTCCGCTCTTATCCGCGCGAGGCAAAAAGCGGCCGAATCCCACACTGCGGATCTTGACGGCTCCGCCGTGACTCAAGATGATATTTTCAGGTCTCAAATCACCATGACAAACAGGTTCAGCGGAAACATGAAAGTCATGAAGTGTTTCCAGAGCGCGGGCTGCATCCAATCCCAGAGACAGAACGGCTTCCACCGGAAAAGTCTTTCCGGTCCTATCTTCATTTTCCAGCAATTGAAATAAGGTCGTACCACCCTCGAATTCAGTGCAAACCGCAAAGCGGGTTGAATCCCTCCATACATCCAACACCCGAGCGGTTCCGCTTCCCGGTTTCTTTGACGCACGGCTCAAATCCTCAAGCAACATGTCTATAGCGGCCGCATTTCGGCAAAGTTCCTGACGCACATTGCAAACCGAAACGAATTTCACAAAGCCCTCGACCCCTGTCCATTCGGCCCGGAAGATATCTCCTTGAAAGAGGCTGTCCGTTTTTTCCAAAAGCCGATAACGCATTTAATCCATCCTGCAGTTCAAAAACTTGAATCAGCGAACCATCCACGTCAACGAACCGACACCGGCTCCTCAACGAAAAAACCGATTTTTTACCACCCCGGTTTGCAGGTCAAGATAAAGGTTTAATCGCGAACCGTCATAAAATCCTGCAATACCGTGCCGTCGGGAACAAAAGACCTTGAAGAAGATCCGCCCCCGGATCCGCAGACAGAGGGGGAGCCATGTTTCAAAACGACCCTGCCCTTTACCTTTATCCCGGACCCGAAAAACACATCTCCCTCAACCGACAAGGATTCGCAGCACACAAGAGAAGGAACACCCTGCGCAAAGCGCTCTTCAAACCACTCGATGTTCCGGTAATAACGCGGGTCCAGATCAATTAAGGGCAGCCTATCAAGTCGCGGACTGCGAACTATTCGCAAATCCGGAGTAAACTCGACAGCGTCCGATCTCATAACAAAAAGGTCGTTCGTGCTTTTTACGGGCAGAAATCGCTCCCTGGGAACCAACAACGCCTCGGCTCCTTCGAAAACCTGTATGGCCGCTCCCATTGCGGTTTCCAATTGATAAACAGGAAACGAAGCCGGATCCAGAGGGTCAACCGTCTTTCTGTTCAAAATCATCGGTAGACCGAGAATGTTTTTTTTCCGTTTCAAAACATCTTTCAAGACAGACAGATCCAGCCACAAATTATTGGTATTAAAATACTGGTGAAGACCGATATCAGAAAACTCTCCGACATTTTTTTGCGGGCACTGCGCAGCCTCCCTCAAAACAAGTTTCCCGTCGCTGCGAAACCTGGCGATATGGCCTCCCTTGCTGTCTGCTGCTGTACGCTCGGCGACCTCCATCATAAAAGGCGCCTTGCTTTCCACAAAAAACCCTAAAATACTTTCATCCACGACCGCTCCCAAGTTGTCGGCATTAGACACAAAGGCATGGCGGTAACCTCCTTCAATGAGTTCATCCAGCATCCTACTGGAAGACAATGCCGGATAGATGTCTCCATGTCCCGGCGGACACCATTCGAGCGCGGGATTTTTTTCAAACACCGCGGGTCTCAATCCAGCGACTTTTACTTTCGGAGTCTTGTGCTGAAGAAAATCCTTTTTCAACCGGTAATCAGCTGGATAGTATTTTTCCACGGCCCTTAGAGAATCAGTTCGAGTTGCAAAACTATTCATCAACACAAGGGCCGTGCCTTGCATGAAGCTGCGTTTTGCAATGATGTCCAGGAAACTCATTGATGCGCGGACCGATAGAAGAGACTTGGCCTTTTTCATTCCCATTCCCGTGCCGAGACCGCCGTTTAACACCATGTGTACCGTCTTGGATAGCTCTTTTTTTCCCACTTCCCGGCATGATCGAGGAATATCATCCGCGGACTCCAAATCCATAACCGGCTCTATTTCCTCCTCCGGAATTTCGCCGTTTTCGCCTTCAATCAACTTTCTGTAGTAGTAGCAGAAATTATCTATCGCCTCACCGGGCACACCCTCCTTTTTCATTTTATCGATGAAAGAATCCAAAACCTTTTCTTTGTTCACTGCGGTCATTTTACTTGCAACTCCTCCGAGAGATTCAGACATCCATCAATACCGAAAACGAGCCAAGTCTTTCCATTTGAAAGGAACGGGCCATAACGGCGTAGGAATAGCGCCATCGGGGTTCAACTCGTACCAGTCTTTTCCCTCGGGAGTCTTCAGAACATGAAGATCCTGCGCAGGAGTATAGCCCTGGCCGATAAGCGCCTTTACCCTGCCTTTCGGGCAACGGGCCAAATCCAAAATCACGACTGCGTGACCAAGGCTCCCGGGTCTGGGCGGTGAATGGATGAAAAAATCACCGGCCTGCATGTTCTCGAATGCAACCCGAGGCTCGCGCACATGGTGCATGGTGCCGGTCATGGCGAACATGAAGGTCATGAATGATTCAAAATTCTTGCGGGAAGCTCCTTTCGCCCCACTCCGCCTGAACACGGTCTTGCGATCCTTATATTCCGGCCTCAAACCGGCGCGCCAATGTTTCCATCCCACGTATTTGCCGCCGGCATATCGAAAAAACGTACGATCAGCCTCTCCTTTCCACCAAAAATATTCGGCTCTGAGACGCATGATCGTATCGATGCATTGCTGCAAGTCTCTCTTTCCTGTATCCAAATCGACCACCGCTGCTGAAACCCTGCTGGAAGATTTCAATACATTGCCCCTGTAATCCCGAACTTCCGTTCCCGCAGGAAGAAGAGGAAGATGACGCAACCAGTATGCATAACCATTTCGCTCGACAGCCACCCTTTTAAACCCATCGGGCGTTGGAAACCGCCCGGACATAGGTTCATACTTCATGTTTCTCCTCGGCCATTGATACATCTTTCCCGCATCAACCCGACCCGGCGGAACGGAACCATGGGCAGCTGCAGCCGGCCCTGAGTAAGCCACGGATGAAAAATCCGTTTCAAAGAAAGCAAGCACTGTAATCAACACCACCAGTGACATAACAAGCACAAATGGAAAAAACCTTCTCAGCAACCGACCCCTGACTTTTCTGCTGTTCTGCCGGCCACCTATCAAAACAAACTCCTTTCTTCACTTTTCTTCGGACTACAGGCCGCCCCTTTACCTTTCCGAAAAAGGAAATTTCAGTTAACCCAACGATGACCGGCTTGTCAAAGGAAACGGTCCTCTTTATCCGGTTTGAGGACTTGACGGGAAACGAAAAGTGATGCACCTTTCTGCACGGTTTTAATATTAAGCCCGAATGCCGAGGTGAAAAATTGGAAGCGGCAGGGGAAAAAAAAACACGTGAACGGCGGAGACAATGCGACTCCTGTGACGTAAATCTCCTGGAAAAAGAAATCTTTTCTTTCGAGGAAAAGATTTTGTGTGAAAAGTGTTACCTGGGCCCGAAGAGTTTCGGTCCGCTGGGAGACCAGGTGATAGATTGCCCCCACTGCAGCAAGCCCTTGAATAAATTCACAGTTGTTTGTTTTCACTGCAAAACCCCCATCCGGGAAGTAGGAAAGGTTTCGGCCGAGGTCAAAGGAATGGGGATTAGAATAATTGCATTCGCCGTAGCCTGCCTCGTATTTATAATCGCTGGAGTCGCTCTCGGACCGGTCAGCACCAGTGCAGGTGGCTCACAGGGACGCGCCGCCTTGCTGGGCATCTTGGGACCGATGTTTTCACTCATGGGTATTTTCCGGCTCCTTTTCTCCATGGTTTTTCAAAAAATCCCTGTTTTGCGTACGTTTATAGGTACCTTCGCCGGGCTGATTCTTGTCGCACTCGGGGTTACGCTGTTAATCTTGCTTCCGTTTCCCTGAATCATCCGATTCATCATGGTATCAAAGGGGAGGTTCAAACAAGGCGCTCGGCGGTTTGTCCGCTGCCGTATGCCGAGGCCGTGTTTTCGCAGGCTCCGGAAACGCCGGACGTCGCCGTTTGAAGCTCT
>SLPX01000361.1 GCA_007131745.1 Myxococcales bacterium | reverse complement strand
GATGAGCCTACCCGACTTCGCCACGACTCCTGGAGAGCCGGATGCGTAACGAAAGACGCACGTCCGGTTCGGAGGGAGACCATGGGAAACCGACGGCGGTAACGTCGCACGGCGCCCATGGTCCACCCTACCCCAAAGGATTTCATCGATTGGACAGCGGAATTGACTCGTGGTATTGAATAGACGACTGGGAGATGAATTGTTTCAAGAAAAATAGTGAAAGGGTTTCAGTGTTAAGGGGCGAAATGCAATGCGTAGAAGCAGAAACTTTGAAAAAAAGGAATGAATCAGTGTTTTCGGGAGTTGCGCGAAAAAAGATGGTATTATAATAACAAGTGTATAATAGGCAGGTCAAATGATGAGATTTATTGGAATCGCATCGGAAAGGTCGAAAAAAATGGCAAGGTTAAAACTAAAGACGTTTATTGGTTTGTTTTGCACATTGGGCGTCGCGGCGATATTCCTGCCCGGAAGCGCTCACGCCCAGAGGGCGGGTCAAATCATCCTGACACAAGAAGAAATTCCTACGGAAGTCTCGCCAAAGGAACTCGCAGCGTTTTTCAAAAAGTTCGGGAGAACAGTTCTCGAACCGAGCGCCGGTGGAACATCTTACCAGGTGTTCATGGCGGCAAGACTTCGCAGGAGGCCGTCGGCAGCTGATCTGAAAAGAAACGAGGGACAGGTCCATATTGCCATATACGAGAGAGTCAAACGCAAATGGCAGTACATAAACGTGTTCAGCGTGGGATATACCGACGGACTGACCCTCATCGTACCCTTGCAACTTACGCATGACATGGGTCTGAAGAAAGGGTCCCAATACCAGATGCGACTCACTATATTGGACGCGAAGCAAAGAGAACAGGTTCTGGCAAGCACCGATTTCCGGCTGAAATAACAACCAGCCGAAAGGAAAAGGTCGGTCGAGAAGAACTCGAAAAAAACCTGATGGATTGTTTTCAGGCCCGACCAGTGCATACCCGGGGAAATTCCTTTTTTGGAGAGCTGCTGTTTCTTTGTTGCCTCTTTTGGTCGATACGGGCATTGTCACCCCATACAATTTTTCCGCAGGCGGGAAAGGAACAGCGTCCGCTATAAAAAACACGAGGTATAAGGCATGATGACTCAACGAAAGATGATCTTGTCTATCGGCATTGCACTGCTTTTCGCGGCTGCGATCCCGATGACCGGATGCAAAAAACCCAACCCCTGGATGCTCACCACGATTTCACACTTGCCGCACCCCAGGGGAGCGCCCACGATTACAAAGGTGGAAGATCTGGGAACCACAGCGATAATACAGGGAAAACCTCTCGACGGATCCGGTTCGGACGGCTCAATCGTGCCGGGAGAAGTTCTGGTCATCAGGGGAAATAATTTCGGCAGACTGCCCTCCGTGGCGCTGGGTAAAAAGACCGTGGAAGTTTTGGGCCGACTGGAAGACGGGGGCATAATTATTCGCGTGCCATGGGGTCTTGAACCGGGAGAGACAATCTTGAGCATCAACACTCCGCGAGGATCGGGTTCCAAGAGGATTAACTTGCGTCGTTTCGCAGTGGCAGCGATCACGGGAATGGATAATCCGGCCCTGCTCGAAATCCATCGGGATGGAATCAAAGACACAGGAGTAAAACTGAACACCGGGAAAATCCAGGCAACGGCCGGTCATCGTCTAGGCGCACATGGATATCTGGCTACGCCGTCGGGCGAGATCCACACGGTTGACTTTGCAGCAAACGGGGGTCCGTCGGTCGTGGGTAAGCGAACCGCGGTCGAAGGAAAGCTCAAGGCGTTTTCTTCAGCGATGAACGCTGATCGACTCGTTACGATAATCGACGACAATCTGGTGCTTTGGGATACATACGCTCCCGACAACCCTCTTCCATGGAAAGGGGTGAAGATACCCGAGAACATTGTTCAAAAAAACATTATCGGCGCAGCTCTTTCACCCGATGGGTTGACATTAGTTATACTCCTTTCCGGTTTCAATGGTTTTGTCCTCGCCGATGTAACTGATACGGCAAACGTGCGGTGGTTCGACCCGGTAAGAATTCACAGCGAGGAGGACCCCCTCCTCGTGCGAAGATTGATGTTCATGAGGCAGGAAACCGGGCCTCCGACAATTTCCAAAACACCCGGTGAGACAACGCCCCTTGCCCAGGCGCCTGAAAGACCGCCCGCAGAGCAGATCCTTTGGATCCTGTCGGGAGACAACGATGAGAGTCTGCGAATCGGCCGTCATCCCACCTCCGCGGTGCAATATGAGATTCTATCAGCAAGAACCGGAACGGATGAACCCGCAGCGAACAAGAAAGCCCGGTTTTCCCTGGAAGATTCAAATCCCCCCCTCGAGTGGAGCTATTCCTTGAACCCTCAACAGATAAGGTCCGGAACAGCGTTCCGGGACGCTCCTGCTCAAATGTCCTTTTTCATCGTAGCCGCGGATGCCGGACTTTTTGAACTACCCAAACCACTGGACACTCCACCAGGTCACCAGCAAGCCCTTGAACTGCACGAAAAGACAACTGCGTTTTCTAAACTCCTGGAAATAGACGGTACAGGGAGGATCAGGGCGAAACACAAACCTGAAAAATCCATCATCCTCGGACCTTCTACGATCACCACCGACGGAAAAATGCTCGTATCCGTCGCGTGCAACGCGGAACCGACGACCGAAAAGGAAGAAAGGAGAATCAGCCTCGGGTGCGGACTATTTTGGATGGATATGACGCATAAAACCATGCATTTCGAACCCATGACCAAACCGGAATTGAATCTCCTCGCCCCGCCGTTTGATTTCGGCGATGTTTTCGTGCAACCCTGAAGCCGACCCCTCCCGAAACCACAACGATCATTGCTTTCCGGAAACTCTCTTCGTGGCGCCTCGGCGTTTTTTTTTCTTGCCGACTTCGGGGCGATCCCGGTGTGGACGAACGACAAGACGAATCGCTGTGCCGTCAAACCCGAAAGTTTCACGGATTCGATTAATAATGTAGCGCCGGTAAGGCATGGTGATACCCTTGGGGTGACTTACAAACACGACGAAAGTCGGCGGGTTGACTTGGGGTTGCGTCATATAGTAAAGGCGGACATGCTTTCCATGAAAAGCCGGAGGCGGACGACGGCTCACTATCTCTTCTAAAAACCTGTTGATTTCAGAGGTCGCCAGTCGGGTATGTGCCTTTCGGAACACTTCCACAACTTTGCCCGGAATTCGACTCGTGTTTTTGCCTGTAAGCGCGGAGACCTTCAAAACCGGGCAATGGGAAATAAAACGAAGACGATGCTCGAGTTCCTTTTGAAGCTTTTCGGCCATTGTGGAATCAGTCACCTTGTCCCATTTGTTCAACAAAACGACCACCGCCCTGCCCTTGTCTTGGACCATAGCTCCGAGCCTGGCCTCCTGCTCGGTGATTCCCAGCCCCGCGTCACAGACCAGACAAACAACGTGAGCTCTTTCCATCGCTCTAACAGCATGAATAACCGCCACCAGTTCCATGCCTTCTTTGACATATTTGCGCCTGCGTATACCCGCAGTGTCGACCAGGATAAATTCCTGACCATTTGCGCTGAAAACCACGTCCACCGGGTCTCGTGTCGTACCGGGAACATCATGAACAAGCGCGCGATCTTCCCCAAGGAGCCTGTTCATGAGTGAAGATTTTCCTGCATTGGGCCGACCGATCAAGGCGACGCGAATCGGCTCTTGATCTGAATCGTCCTTCTTTTCCAGGCTTTCGCCCGCTTCCTCAGCTCCAAAAAAACCGATTCTCTCAGCTTCCCAAATTACCTCGTCCAGCAGGTCCGCCACGCCCAACCCATGTGATGCACTGACCGGAAAAACCTTATCCGCTCCCAGGGCAAAAAACTCGTGTGCCATTACATCCAGTTCTTTTGAATCCACCTTGTTGGCCGCCCTCAGAACAATCTTCCCCGATTTTCTGAGCAACGACGCTATTTCTTCGTCGTCAGGCGTCAAACCCTGTCTTGCATCAACAACGTGGATTATAACGTCCGCTTCCTCTATCGCTATGTGACACTGCTCTCTAACTGCTGAAAAGATGGTGTCCTTGTCTCCGGGGTCGAATCCGCCGGTGTCCACTAGAAGCATTCTCCGGCCGGTATGCTCCATGGATGCATAATGACGGTCCCGGGTGACTCCGGGAGTGTTTTCCACGAGGGCCGACCTTTTGCCAATGATCCGGTTGAAAAGCGTTGATTTACCGACATTGGGTCGCCCGACTATACAAACAATCGGATCTTCTCTCATTATTCGTATCCCACCCTTCTCAAGCCTCGGTCATCCTCAGTCCACCCCTGCGCCACCTTCACCCAGAGTTTAAGATGGACCGGGCAACCCATCATTTCGCTGATCTTTTTGCGCGCCCTTGTTCCAACTTCCTTCAGGCGGTCGCCGTTCTTTCCGACAACAATGGTTTTCTGAGAATTCCGTTCAACAAAAATTTTCGCGTGTATGAACACATCGTTTTTTTCCGGCCTTTCCTCGAAGCTCTCGATCTCGACGGCCAGGCTGTATGGAATCTCCTGGCGGAACAAAATGGTAAGCTGCTCACGAATAAACTCTCCGGCGAGCCACCTCTCGGTCCTGTCGGTAAGCATATCCGGAGGAAAGAGGTGAGGCCCCGGAGGGATATGTTCAACCAAAAAATCCAGGAGGTTTTCCAATCCGTCCCCGTCAAGCGCGCATACCGGAATGATCGCAGCCGGATCCATGGTTTTTTTCCATGAATCGATAAGGGGCAGGAGCATTCGGCGGTCTTTCATCTTGTCTATCTTGTTTATCGCAACCACAAGTAGAGGTTTTCCGGAACCTTCTTTAGCGGTCCCCTTCAAGGATTCTCGTGAATCTTTTCGGGTTCCGATTCTATCCATCAAGATTTTCATCTCCGGCAGAGGATTGGTTGGATCATCGCGGGGTTCAACCATCAACACGATCCCATCCACGTCCGACATGCCCTCCATCGCTTCCTTGACCAGGTATCGATTCAGGGCTTTCTTCGCCACGTGGACACCAGGGGTATCCACGAAAACTATTTGCCCGCCCTTGTAATTGACGACCCCCCTTGTCCTGTTGCGTGTGGTCTGAGGTTTGGGAGTAACGGCCGCCACCTTCATGCCCACGACATTATTGAGCAGGGTGGACTTTCCCACATTGGGTCTTCCTGCAATCGCAATTATTCCGCATCCCGAAACGTTATTTGAATCATTCATCACAGACAATTGCTCTTTCCTTTTTCAATGCGTTTCACTTCCGATTCACCAATAGAACCTCCGACACTGTATCGGAGCGTTACACGGTTATTCACGATGTGAGTTATTTTATTCGATCACTGAATTCGAGATTTCGCGTTTCGTATCGTCATGCATCGATATGCCGGGAAGTATGTGCCAAGAGCCGCCTATGTTATCCCTTATAACCGAATCCCTGATCCGCAAATCGCCGCTCTTGTCGTTGGTCACAAAAAAGATCGCCGCGCCGAATGCGTTCACTTCGTTTTTCTCGATAAGTGTTCCGCAGATATCCAGCGTCATTGTGTTGCCGTCATTGTAGATGGCTCCCCCACTACCCCCTCCGGGCGTTCCCGACTGCGCCGGATTCCCACCGTTACCGACTGCTCGATTATGGGAAAACAGGCTGTTTATGATTGTCCAAGAAACTCCTATGCTGGATATCCCCCCCCCGTTCGCCCCTGTATTGCCGAAACCCTCGGCACCGCCGAAAGTGGTGTTGACCACGTACACCGGGCGGCCCTCGTATTGGCTGAACACCCTGACCGCGCCCCCACCCACATCCGGGCCGAGTTCTGCGCAGATATTGTTAAAAAAACGGCAATTAACAATCTTGAAACGCCCGCCGCGAACCCATATCGCCCCACCTCCATCGTATTCATCTTCATTCCGGGAGTCACCGTCGATGAAAGTCAGGTTCTGCACCGTCAACCTGGGATGATCCTGGTTCTGGCAATGAGATGTGGTCCAGTGCTGATCAGGATCGCACGTATTCATGTATAAAATCCTCGTACGCCCTCCACCGCTCAGGGTCACCAGACCGGCACCATCGATCACGATATCCGGATCCGCGTTGTTGAAAACCTTGGCAGGACGATCCAAGGTGATGGTGACAGGATCCGGCCCGCAATCAAAGACAATAACTCCTCCCTTGGCCACCGCGTCAGTGAAATCTTCTGCAGTACAGCTTTCAGGGGTGCCTTGTCCGACTACATGATCAGGACTGGAAACATCCTCCAAACCAGCTTCCGCCGGAACAGAACATTCACCCTCCGCCCAGCCTGCAGGCGGGCCGTGTTCCGGGTTGGTTAAAGGATTCTCAACTTCCACGCCGCTTTCGCCCCCCGAACACCCGGAACTAAGGACAAGGCCCACGCAAAGGGGCACAAACAATACGGCTGCAAGAATCGGAACTATTTCCACAACACCCACTATCCATGAACCTCTCAACCCCTTGTTTACAGAACCACTGTTTGTCATCACGCACCTCCAAAAATCCACTTCACAGGGCTGTGTAAGACCTGCAAAATCTTTATATTCCCGGAGCGGCCGGTTCCTCCTCCTTTTTGAACCCCGCGATCAGAACGCACAAGAGAATCGCCAAAAGATTCGGTACCAAGATCACTCCTAGCGCTGTATAGAGGCTCTTCCGAGCGCCCTCATGAAACCTGCTTCCAGCTTCTTTGAATCCTATTTCGCCCTGGTTTACCAGTTCTTTTTCAGCCCTTGCGCGCAGATCCTTCCACTGTATGTTCTGTTCCTCCTCATCCAGATCTTCTACCGCAATGCGGAGGCTCTCCCAAAACATGGCTTCCACGAATGCAGGTAAAACCACTACCATGCCCAACGGACTGCCCGCCTCGGCTTCGGGGAGCGTCGCAAGCGGCTTCTTCTTCTCCTCGAATCTCTTTCGAAGGTCAACCAAGTCCACAAGGGTGTCCTCGCCGGAAATCTCCATGGCATGTTCGAAAGCATCGCCTCCCACCTCAAGTGTCCATTCCACTATGGATCTACCACCTTTTTCAAGCAGATGGCCGACGCCCCTTTGCAAAGCAAAAGAAAAAGACATGTAAACCGCAAAAACGGGTAAAGCCAAACAGAGCACAATAACCATGAACGCGGTGGCGATCCCGGTCGGCTTCTTCCCTCGCTGAAGCCTGCCTCTTGACCAGACCGTTACCACAATGCCAGCGGTCAGCGTTCCGAAAAAGAAAAGCGTGATCCAACCGATCAGCGGAAGCAAAACATCGGTAAACCCCAACATTATAACATCACCCATTGAATACTCCTCTAGACAGCGGCGTTTTCCAGCCGCGCAAAAGTCAACTCGAAACTCCCAACATCATACCCCAACTCTTGAAAACAAAAAACCGTTCAGCCTGCTCTGTCCGCTGCTATCGGAGCGGCCCACACTGCAGGATCTGCAGTCTGCCGGCCCTGGATAACGGCGGACAAGGGAACCCACCGTCCCTCACCGAATTCAAGTGTCACAAACAAAGTCTCCCGAGGATCTTGGAGAATCGCCCTTTCGAGTTCTCTCACCGCCTCGAACTGCCCGTCATCGGCCAAAGAAAACGTTCCGAAATGAATGCCGACCGAAAAGCGGGAACCCAGGATATGATGTGCCGAAACCGCCTCCTGGGGAGAAATATGATTGGGCTTCATGAACCATCTCGGCCTGAAAGACCCGATCGGGATGAGCGCCAGGTCGAAGGGCCCGAACCTGCCGCCGATCTTTTCAAAATGAGGCCCGAAACCGGTATCGCCGGCAAAATATATTCTGGACGAAGGAGTATTTACAACGAAACTCCCCCACAAAGTCCTGTTCCTGTCCCGCAACCCCCTCATGGAAAAATGGTTTGCCGGAGTAAAGGTGATTTCCGTGGATGCATCCTTTGAGCGGAACAAAAATGTTTCCCACCAATCCAAGTCCCGGGAGTTTTTCAAATTATGTCTGCGCAAAAGAGCACTGTTGCCAAGACCCGCAAGAAGCAAGGGATTCGAATGTTCCCGAAGTCTCTTCAGCGTCGGGATGTCAAGATGGTCGTAATGATCGTGACTTATCAAAACCACATCAATGGGCGGCAAATCCTCGAACCGTATACCCGGAGGACGATGTCTCTTCGGCCCGGCGAAACTCACCGGACCCACCCTGTCGGAAAAAACCGGGTCGGTGAGTATGTTTACTCCGTCGGTTTGAAGCAACACGGTCGAGTGATTCACAAAAGTAACGAGTAGTTTCCCGGTTCCCACACGATCGGGAGGCGGGGGACCGGGGTCGTAGTGTTTGTACGCGTTCCATTTTCCCCTGTTGCGGTTCGTCATCCACTTGATAAGGCTGCCCAATCCTCTTTCCGATTCCCCGCCGCGATTTCGAAACCTCTTTCCATCGAAGTGCGCACTACGAGGCCCGCTGTGTCCCGATGAAGAAAACACCATGCACCCCAAAAAAAATCCAAGCCCCGCTGCCGTTAAAAGAACCGCTGAAACCACGAATAGGGCTGTCTTCCACCAAATCATCTTTCCTGTCTTTTCCTGTCCTCTCGTCCACTTTTTGTTTTATGGGGTTTTCACCTGCTCTGTTTCAGGTTATCTATTCTTCGTCCAGTGCGTTTTCACCCGGTTCACACCGAACACGGGTTTCATGCGAAACACAGCGCCATCGCACTGGAGAACACCAGGAGTATATTTTGTTTGGGATACTGTCAATGCTGTTGGCCCTTGCAGCCCTTTTCCTAGTCTCGGGCATATTGGAGATTCCGCCGTGGTACGGAATGTCAACCGCTGCGGCCGCTTGCATCGCTGCGTTTGCTGAACTGTTTGGAACAAAAAAGAAAACAAATCCGATTTGGAGACGAGCCGCTTGGTGCGGGCTGATTATTGGAGGCACTGGATTTCTTACAGGACTTGTCGTTTACATCGCCGCCTGGATCTGGGCCGTTATTTGAACCCTAGAGCGTGTTTAGGCTTTGTCTTTCTCCAGGGTGCTCTTTTTCTCGTCCAGGAGATTTCCGACTTGTTTTTTCAACTCATCATTCTTGGTGCCGTCTTCATCCTCGAGCGCGGCCGCCACCTTTTCCAGAATCTCGATATCCTTTGAACGCCGCTTTTTGAGTGATTCATGCATGCGCTGGAAATGCTCGAAAAACTCCACGAGCTGGTCGCCCTTCCTGAGCCCCCACACCTTGGTCAGGCGACCTTCCTTTACTTCGTCCATGTGCCTGGATATCTTGAACAAGGGCCCTGCAACCTTGTGCGTCAAAACTATTCCATACAAAAACAGCACCACGAGAAACAATAGACACCCACCCACCATGGAGACGGCCAAAATTATGGTGGACCGGCGCATGCTCTGTTCCATTTCCATGTCAAGCTGCTCCCGCCTTTTTCTCGTTTCCTGGTCTTCTTCCGCTCTGAGCCTCGCCAATTCCGTGTCCTGCTTTGCGCGGGTTGCCACGCGTTGAGCGTCGCTGGAGCGAATCTTTTCCTGCGCTTCTTCGGCCGCCTCTTTCAGAGACTCGTCCAACATCATGACATCCAGCATGTCCGTTGCCACTTTCAACTGTTTTTCCATGATGCCGGTGGCTTCCTGCCGCTGCCGTGCAAACATTTCTGTTGCATCTTGACGTTGCTTTACAAACAACTTGGTGTCTTCACGCCTCTGGCGCAAAAACATCGACTTGGCGCGTCTCATCTCGTAGAGAGTCACAGTGATGAGCGTACCGCATAGTAATGCCGTCACCCCCAGCATGAAAACCGCAAAACTGAGCTGAAGCTTTTTGTTTAAAAGAAAATTGCGAAGCTTACGGCCTGAATGTGCTTGAGCCATCACTTGTTCCTTTTTTCATAGCCTTCGGAGTGTTTGGATCAACCCCTCCGCCTGGGCGTCAATTGAATGCTTTATGCAAGTATCTATTGTACCCGGATCCATCTTTCCAGGCACCTTGGCTGTGGAGCCCCCGCCGGTTGTTCTAAGCTGCCCGCGGGGATAGGTAAAAATTGTTGGAGTGATCCTGCAACCCAAAACATCCCCGAACATCCTGACCTGGACCACCACGTCCACGAAATAGCCGGCTATTCTCTGCCTACCGAGTTGTTTCGGGCTCGGCTTTCCACACCCCTTCCACGCAAGCAGAAAACCGGATTCTTTTTGAAATTCCCTGCCGAAACGGCAGCGCGTAACATCAATTGCTATCCGTCCCTCTTCCGGCCCCTTGTAAGTAATCCTGTCCAGGTTGATGTACAAATCTTTTCCCCTCGTCTCGCCTCTGCAAAGAGATGCAAGCGCTCTGGCAGCGCCTTTTCTTGCAACCGGATCTTTATCCTTTGAAGCCTTTCTCAAAACATCGGCCGCCTTCAAAAGGCCCATCGATGCAAGAGAAGAAGCCGCAGTGGACCTGACAACCGGATGCTCGTCCGTTTCCAGGGATTGAACAAGTGCATAGTAAGCGCGGGAATCACAGGATTTCCCGAGCACCAAAGCCGCGGTCACTCGAACCTGGTAGCTTTCATGCTTGTGCAGCCTGGATATCAGCGCATCGACTTTGGCGGCTTCGGCCGCAACACCGGTCAGCATGACCGAGGCCGCTGCCGCTACGAAAACAACCGCTCTCTTTGAAAACAATCCTCGCCTCCTTTTCATTCGTACCACGTTACCGCTGCACATGCACTCATCCGCAATAATCGAAAGTCCGACCACCCCTGGAAAAGAATTGGACCTTTTGATAACTTTATCCTTCATGGAAAACAAAGATTTCATGAGAGAGCACCTCCCCACGAAGCAAAATCCGGATCACCCAAAAAAATGATCCCGCGTCCGGATCTTTCTTTAACAATTTCAACTTTCACTTACCGCCGCAACATTCACATAATCCCAAAGACGTTAGGAAAAACACCATTATTCCCAGAAAACAAACTAGATCTTGTATTTTCCGAAAACATCGTCAGGAAGATTTTCGAGTAATTCCTTTAATTTTTTGGAATCCTCCGAATCATCCATTGAGTCCGGCGTTTCTACCACAAGTCCGGCCGTCTCGACAACTTCCAAAGTTACATAAATCGGGCAACGCGCACGCATCGCCAAGGCTATGGCATCGGACGGTCTGCAATCCATCTCCAGCATACCGTCTTGCGTTTGCAGATTCATGACAGCGTAAAACGTTCCCTCCGTTATCCGCGGTATCTCCACGCTGATAAGCTGCGCGCCAAGCTCGTAAAGCGCGGATGCAAACAGATCATGCGTCATCGGGCGAGGAGGCACAACTTTTTCAAGCGACGCGGCTATGGCGGCCGCCTCCATCACTCCTATCCATATGGGCAACACGCTGTCTCCTGCCGCATTTTTCAACACAACTATCGGCGTATTCGAATTTGGATCCATGACGACACCCGAAACTACCATTTCAATGCATTCCTTCATCTTCTCTCCTCTTTCCCGTGATCATACCGGGCATCCGCCTCCAGCCCTCCGACCGATCCGGTGTCCCGCACATCGCCGTCTCCGATCATCTTTCCTTCGAGCGTGTGTCGCCCGGCCGATGTAATCTCAACTCTTATAAGACCTCCTGTCAACCGTTGCGAGGATTCGACCCTGAAATTGACTATCTCCGATGTGGGCAGCCTGCCCATAAATTGGCCCCCTCCCTGCCTGGATGGACCCTCCACAAGCACATCGCCGGTCCGGCCGACCCAAGAATGAAGATTTCTTTCGGAGATCTCGTCCTGCCTGGCCTGAAGATTTCTCAGACGTTCGGAAGCAATTTCCGGGTCGACCGCACATTCCATGTTCTCGGCCCTCGTATCCGGCCTATCCGAATAACGGAAAGAGTATATAAACGAGTAATTCACCAGATCCAAAAGACTCATGGTCTCTTTGAAATCCTCTTCCGTCTCCCCCGGAAACCCTACGATAATGTCCGTACTCACAGCCGCATCGGGAACGTACTTACGTATCCACTCCACCTTCATCAAATAATCGGCGCGGGTATAACCTCTTCCCATGGCGCGCAAAATACGGGTTGAACCGGACTGCACCGGAAGATGAAAGTGAGGACATACCCGGGGAGTTTCACCCACGACCCTCACCGTCTCCAAGTCCAGATCCCGGGGATGGCTCGTAGTAAACCGAACCCGAAAAACACCTGGCCTGGCCCCAACCTCCCTGAGCAACCCTGCGAAACCACCCGGCCCGCTTTCATAAGCGTTCACGTTCTGACCCAGCAATACGATTTCCCTAGCGCCCGCGGATATCAAACGATCCACCTCTTCCAATATTGCTTCTCTGGGACGATCCACCCTGGGACCGCGAGCAGCCGGCACAACACAATAGGCGCAACGATTGTTACAACCCTTCATGATTGTCACGTTCTCGCTGACCTTCACCCCGGCCTTGCCGGGCCGTGCGGTACAGAAACGATATTCCCCCGGCCCGGCCCGATCGAACAAACGGCTTCTTGGAACCATGCGTTGCAACCATTCTTCGAACTTCCATGCATAGTCGGTTCCAATCACAAGATCCAAGGCGGGAAATCTTTTCATTATTT
>SLPX01000424.1 GCA_007131745.1 Myxococcales bacterium | reverse complement strand
GCTGCGTGAAAATTGGTTATTCTCTTTGACAAGGTTGAGATCTTTGGTAAAGCTGACCTCGATTCGGCGGCGTAAACCGCCCTGTAATGTATTTGAATTTCATGTAGTTTACGACTGTTCGTTCTGTTTGTGAACAGTAATCGGAAGAAGGAATCTAACCGGAGGTTATTAATGGCTAACGTTGTGGTCGTCGGGCTGCAATGGGGAGACGAAGGCAAGGGCAAGGTGGTGGACCTCTTGGGGAAAGAGGCTGATTGTGTGGTGCGTTTCGGCGGCGGAGCGAATGCAGGCCACACGTTGATTGTAGACGGAGCGAAGGTTGTTTTTCACCTTTTGCCCAGCGGAATGTTGCGTCCTGAGTGCAAGTGCGTTTTGGGAGCTGGGATGGTGTTGGATCCTGAAGAGTTGGTCGAAGAGATACGAATGGCAGAAAATTTGGGCCTTCTTAAAGACCGATCTCGACTTTTGATCAGTGCGGCCAGCAATCTTGTTTTGCCGTATCACAAGGCGCTGGATTCTTTAAACGAGGAGGGGGTGAGATCTCTTGGCACCACTTTGAGGGGAATCGGTCCCGCGTACGAAGATCGGGTCGGCCGCCGGGGTGTATGGGCCGGATTGCTGAGAGACATGAAAGAATTCAGGGTTGCGGCAACACCGGCGCTCCAGCGGGCGAACGCAATTCTTTCCGCCGTTGGTCGGCCTGAGTTTTCACTCGAAGAAGTTGTAAGTGCGGCGCGGGAATGGAGCCGGATATTGGAACCGTTCCTGGGAGATGCCGAACTGTACCTGGACGGCGAGATCAAAAGCGGCCGGAATATCCTGTTCGAGGGCGCTCAGGGTTCTCTGTTGGACGTGGGATTCGGTACTTATCCTTATGTTACTTCTTCATCCACTATTGCGGGGGGGGCGTGCATAGGAGCCGGGATCGGACCGAGTCGAATCGACCGGGTGATGGGTGTTGTAAAAGCATACACGACCAGGGTCGGGGAAGGGCCTTTTCCAACCGAGTTGTTTGGCGAGGAGGGTGAAAAACTGCAAGCAGCGGGGGGAGAGGTGGGAGCCACCACCGGACGTTCGAGACGGTGCGGCTGGATCGATATTCCTGCCTTGAAAAGGGCGGTTTTCTTAAACGGAGTTGATGGATTGGCCGTGACGAAGTTGGATGTGCTGAGCGGATATGAAAAGATTCCCGTATGTACGGCCTATGAACTCGGAGGGAGTCGGATGGATATCTCTTCGAGCGGATTTGAGAAGATATCCGGGGTGAAACCTGTTTATGAATTTCTTCCCGGTTGGAAGGACGATTTGTCCGGTTGTTTTTCCATGGAGGCGCTTCCGGAAGCAGCCCGTAATTACTTGAGATTTATCGAATCGATGCTGGGAGTTCCGGTATGGCTTGTCTCTCTTGGGCCCGACCGAGCGCAGAGCTTGTGCATAGAAGAAGTGTTTTTGGAAAAACAGGCCAACGAACACCCGTGACAATTTGTCAAACAACAAAGAAAAACGGCACACGCAGGTCTTCTTCGGTGTTGGTTGGCATGTGGTTCATAAAAGAGATTATGGGCGGCCAACTTGTTGCCATTGGTGAACGATTCCATTATAATGATGAATCGTTCGGTTTTTACAACACGGGCCCGGATTTTGTGGGCCCAAAAGCAAGAAAGAGGGACTCATGAGAATCATCTGCGAGAATTGTGGAACGAAATACTCCATCGCGGATGAAAAGGTCCGTGGAAAGGTCTTCAAGATCCGGTGCAAGAAGTGCGGACACATCATCGTGGTAAAGGGAGCCCAGGAACAGGCAGCCCCAGCAGCCGAGGGTGGATTCGACGAAAAAGAAACGCGGGTCTTCGATTACTCGGGCTTTTCAGACGAGCAGCAGGGCGGTGGAGAAGAAGCCGGATGGCATGTGGTCATCGACAGGGAACAGGTCGGGCCCTTGACCGATGAGCAAGTTCGCCAAAAGTTTGCAGCAGGCGAAATAGATGTAGAGACTTTTATATGGAGAGAGGGATTTGCTGATTGGGTGAAGCTGGGGGGAGTGGAAGAGTTTTCGGATCTTGAAGATGCCACCGTGGCGGCTCAATCTCCCTTTTCCGAGGGAGCGGCCGCGCCGTTCGGAGGTATGGCGGCGAGTCCCGCGGTTACGGCCGAGAGTTCTCCACCAATGGAGTCCGAACAGGCCGACGTGCAGGAACCGGAATCAGCGGCTTCGTTCTCTGCTGGAACCGAGGAAGCGGGAGGAGGCTTGTTCGGTAGTCCCTCACATGAAGATGCTTCCATGGCGTCCGCGCCCCAGACCGGATCCAGTGAGTTGTTCGGTTCGCCGGCACCATCCGGCGGAAACGCTCCGGCCGCGGGCGGCGGTCATTCATTGTTTCCCGAAGAGGAAGAAGATGACTCTCCTCAGCCGGCTATGACCGGACAGAGAAATGAAAACTCGGTGCTTTTTTCTCTTTCCAACCTCCAGTCGCTTGCCACCGGCGGGGGATCCGCCAGATCCAGCGGATTGGGAGGAGGCGGAGCGCGTCCCGGCGCGGGGATAGCTTCAGCCAAGTCTGAAGGTTCCGGTCTGCTGGATATCCGTGCCATGGCGGCCTCAACTCTGGGAGATGGATCCGCGGACTCGGAAGGTGTGGGGATCAGTGTACCCAGTCCGTTCAGTAGTCCAATGGCGTCTCCTGTTTTGATGCCCGTGGCGGCTTCTGATAGGCCCGGTTGGCTTATTCCTGTATTGGCTTTGGGTGGAGTCCTTTTGATAGCTGTCTTGGTGTTGGGTGTTGTCGTTGTAATAAGAATGGGTGATGACAAAACACCTCCGAAGCAAGAGGAGATTGCAAAGGGGGTTGAAAAAGAAACTCCGGCTGTTGTGGAAAAGGACAAAGAAGAACAGGACACGGAAAGAGCTAAAGAAGAAGGAGAAGAAGAAAAGGTTGATTCTGAAGAAGCCAAGGCGGATACGGAAAAAACCGATGACGCAGAGGATGACGACGCATCCGAGGCAGCCAAGATAGCGGCCAAGGCTCGTGCGGCCGGAAGAACGCCTTCAACTGCTCCCTCTTCGAGACGTCCTCCGGCCAAGACGAAAGATACCTCTACCACGACTACTCGTCCGTCTACTCCCACGACTACACCCTCCGCGAGAAAGAGTTCTGCTGCGGATGATCCGTTGGCGAGCTTGTTGGGAGCGAGTGCCGCTCCTAAAAAGAAGGCCACGGAGGCTGCAAAACCCAAACCGGCACCGAGCGGCAAGGAATCACTGACCGCTGGTGATATCAGATCCGCTATGGGATCCATCAGGGGAGCGGTGAGACGTTGTTATGACAAGTTCAAGGTTACGGGTAGAGTGAACGTAAGTGTCACCGTGGCCGGTTCCAACGGCCGGGTGAAATCAGCCACAGTTTCGGGCCAGTTTTCCGGAACTCCAACCGGAAACTGTGTCGCGGCTGCTGTCCGTTCCGCAAAGTTTCCCTCATTTTCCAGACCTTCCCAGACGTTTACATACCCGTTTCTCCTGAATTGATCTTTTTATAGATTCTCCAAAAAATCTTTTCTCTCTAGGTTGACTTTTTGTACCATGATCGTTTTAGACTGGTGATTCCTGAAGGCTATTTGTATCTGTTTCTTGGACTCGAAATTGAACGGAGCTGTATATGCCGAGTGTCGAGATTGGTTTGTTGAGCGATCGACTTGATGAAAACGAAATGGAGGAGCTTGCAGACGGGTTGGAAGCGAAAGGAATCGATCCTCTTCCTGGGGCTGATGCGTCTGCCGGACGTGCGATTGCCACGGGGATCGACGAAGACGCTATCACCGAGTTCATGGATCGGCTGGAAGGTCATGAAGTGGCGGCTGATATCTACCTTCCGATGGATTTTGATGTGAGGATGGACATTCTGGGTATCAGGGCGGCTTCCGTGAACGCTCTCTTGATGGTTCTGGAAGAAGTGGCTGAAGATCTGAATATCAATGATCCGGACGGCGTGGAAGAAGAAGAGGAAGACGACACCTACTCCGAGGATCTGGATATCATGGAGAGCAGGCAACGGATAGTGTGGCGCGCCCTATACGAAGGAGCACAGGAAGCCGAGGAACACGGACTTTGCCTGTTCGTTTCAGACTAGCTCCGGATGGTGTCTTGTTGACCCGTTTGTGAATGGTGACCGTGGAGTTCTGTGCTCAATTGCGTCCTCGGGTGTTTTCGCGAACGCTGCATTTCGGCCATTATTCAAACCCCTGAAAGTTGTATTCAGCCGGTTTCAAGGGTGTGTTTTTCCCGCGTTTTTTGAGGAGATCGTATTGCGGTTTTTCCTGGAAATGAGCCTTTGGATTGTCGCGCTCAACAATTTGGTTGTGCTTGTGTTCACCGCGAGACGTTCTTACCGGGAACAGGGAGGCTACATGGGGCTCCTGGCTGCTAATCTGGTTTTGGCCGGTTGGCTGCTCTTGTCGGACAATGTCATGAGCGCGTGGAGTTTCGTCAGCATAGGAGCTTTTGTCTTCATGGTGGTCTTGCCTCCTTTTATCGATCGCGCTGCGCGAAGAGCGGTCCTTGCGGAGAGAATGGATCTGGCGGTTCGGCTTACAGCATTGAGGGAGTTGCTTCAACCCGGCGCAAAGGTAGGAAGAATACGAAAAGCCTTGGAGCCGATGAGACGGGTGAGGCGCGGCGAGGCTGAAAAAGTACTCCAGGAGATAGGGGAAGATCTCGAAAAACGGGACGGAATAGAGCGGAAAGCTCTCCAGATTCACTTTTTGTCGGTGCTTTTGTACGACAGAAGGTGGCGGGAGGCAGTGGAATATTTCGAGGACAACCTTCCTCCTGAGGTCATGGCGTTTCATCCTCCGCTGGCATCGGGAATGGTCAGGGCATACGGGGAAACGGGGGACATTGAAAAAATGAGCGCTGTGATGGGGCTGCTCGAGGACAGCCCTGGTGTGTCGGATAGTGCAGCCTCTGAAATTTTGGACCAGGCTCGAATAATGTTTCTTGCGTTCTGCGGGAGGTACGGGGAACTCGATGAGTTGCTGAAACCGAGGAGTGGTTTCGCCCAGACAACCGATCAAGGTACGAGATATGCGTGGCTCGGCATCGGGGCGAAAATGAATAACAAGAAGGAAGAAGCGCGCTCTCTTTTGAACAAGGCTCTAGACAAACTCAAGGGCCGGTCAGTGCGAAAAGAATTGACTCGCCACCTTGAAGAACTCGATGGTTTCGAGGCTCCGAGTGAGAGTCTTGGGCTGGAGATAGTTGTTCAGCAAGCGGAAAAGGTGCTGGATCGCGCACAGCTGAAAGCATCTTTGCCCAGAGTCAGGGGGGGCAATATTCTGAAAATCGCGCCGGTGACTGTTTGCTTGATCCTTGTGTGTGTTCTCGTGTGGATTGGCATGGAGCTTATTGGAGAAGGGTCCGGGGATCCTGCGACATTGATTCTTTGGGGCGCCAACATGAAGGAAGCGGTCAGGGGAGGCCAATATTATCGGCTGGTTTCTTCTGTTTTTCTGCATGCACATTGGGTCCATCTGGCGCTCAACATGTTTGTACTGGTCATCCTGGGCCGCATGGCGGAGCAGATCCTGGGTCGATCCTTGTATGTAGTTGTTTTTATTGTCGCGGGTGCAGTCGGGAGTGCGGCATCGTTCGCATTGGGGGAGGCGCCTTTGTCCGTGGGTTCTTCGGGAGCGATATTCGGAATACTGGGGGCGATGGTAACCGCGCTTGGAGCGGGGAAAGGTCGTTGGCCCGATGCGTGGAGAAAATCGCTGATAACGATATTTCTTATTCTTGGAGGGTTGAGCTTGTTGCCCGGCCTTCACATGAAGGTGATCGACAATTGGGCTCACATCGGGGGGCTTGTGGGAGGTGCTGTTTTGGGCGGGGTGGCATGGAAGGGAAATTTTTCCCTGAAACGGCGCGTTTCATCCTTCGCGGCGGCAGCGGCAGTTCTCTTGGTCTTTTATGCCGGTGTGCAGGTCGCGTTGGATTACGGCCGTGAACTCCCCTGGGTGTCTTTCCGACTGGGGAAAGTCACGTTCCAACTACCGGCGACCTGGATCTCGGTTGAAGAAAGGGCCGGATACGGGGAATTTCATAATATCATGTCACGGGAGCGATTGATTCTGGCCGAAAGGCCTCAATCAGGGGGGACAGTTGGAGTACAGGATGGATGCCGGGATGTTTTTTCCAAGGAAGTACGCATTGCCCGCCGCCAGGCGAAAGACGTCAAAGCTTTGGAAACGACCGACTCCGTAGATCTAAAGGTTGATGCAGGAAAAGACTGGCTTCAAAAATCATTCGTATATATTGTTGAAAAGACGGAATTGATCCATTCCATATATGTCCGCGGCTTGGGGAAACAGGTCGATGGATGCATTGTTGTTCACTATTTCACCCTTGTTTCTGAATCAGGGGATACCCCTCGGTTTCTCTCGCGTTTTCTCCAATCCGTGTCCCTTGCTGATGGGAAATAGTTTGAATCGACCACGGATCACGTCAATCCATCAGTGTCCATTTTCCGGGGATGTACGTATCCACAGGTCCGAAAGATGTTGTTGCCCAGGGAGAGTGAGCGGACGCTCGATAATATCCGGCGGGGAAACCTTTAAAAACCTGTTGTCCTCCCGGTGAAACGATTCCAACGCGGTACCCGTCCAGGAGAATAGCAGCCGAACGATCAGTTTTGTTCACTACTGCGAATTCGCCCGTTCTGGGCTCATCCGGTATTCCCGTTGGAGCGCGGAGCGGCTTAAGCAGTTTTTCCGGAATTTCCTGACGATCGGGACTTCCTATAGGGCCGAATCGCCTTTGAAATTCAGCAGGAGGCAATGCAGCGCGGTTGGCCGGAAGGATTGTTGTTTTTGTCAACCGGCCGTTTTGCTGCTCCATGATTTCGTAAATGAATGTTACTGATTTGCGATCTTCCGGCCAATGGCGAGGTCGAACGGTGGTTTTCCATCTAAGTGGAAAACCGGTCTTTGCACACACTTCCTTTATAGCTTCCCATCCATGGTTTCCTCCGAGACTCATCAACGACGAATAAAGGAGCAGTTGTTTCAAGGATTCATCTTCCGGTGATTCCACCGTTGACCATATGACCAGATCGATGCGTACATCGTGCGGGGGAAGTCGCCCCGGGTTTTTTACCCCGTATTCGATTACAGCGTCCAACCTGTCGGTCGGTTTATCATTCCACACAAAATCGGGATCCTCCTTGGTGTCCAAGAATCTCGCCCATGCCCGGGTTCGAAAACGATGAGGCGTTCCTTCCAAAACATCCAATAGCTTTGCCGGTTCTCCCCACCAGAAACGTTTTTCTCCCCTGTCTACAAGCGCTGCGGGGCCGGGGTCTTTATTCATCACCAGTTCCAGTGTTCTTCCCTGTCCAAGGGCCGGGGGAATCACGAAGAGGGCGCGGTCATTTGTGAAGAAGATGTTTATTATCCGGCAAGATGAGTTTTGAAGCCTGGTTGCAGCTTCTCTAGCTGTATCCGGCAGTTTTTCAAAAGCCGGGTCCGCGGATGTGCGGGTGCAAACCCGCAAAGAGGTTTCAAGGAACTCAACGTCCTTGGATGTCCCGAACTCGGAATCCAGGGGCAAGCCTGTTTCATTACGGTAACTGTAGGGTTTTGATTCATCGGTTGTTTTCTTTTCTTGGCACCCCGACATCCAAAGGATCGTGCAGGATACGCACAAAAAGAGGAAACGTCCCGTGTTCATGAGCCTTCGGCTTCCTGGACTCCTTTTTTGGCTGCATCCATTATAGCTTCGAGGATTGAACCAAGCCTTCGTATGCCCAATATTACATGTTCAGGCGCGCCGAGTACATCATCGATAGTGAGCGCGATCTGTCTCCGTTTTATCGGGCACATCCGCAGTTTTTCTTCAAGAATCCTTATACCTGCGGAGTCCGCCATGAAATCGCCGTATATATTTACATCTTTAAGGAACCTGCCTTGAGTCACTGCAACCGATGCCTCCACGTAACCTATGGACTCTTCAATCGGGCGGGAATTCCATTTCTTTGCATAAAAAGGTGTGGATTGAGTCTCAGCGGGTTTGGTGATGCGGACTTTTTTAAGCAGACTGCGGATTCTCTCCCTCTCAAGTGGGGTTATTCGCCGCTGCTCGATATCGAGTTTCATTGCATCTTTCACAGAGTTTTTGACGGCTGAAACGATCCTTTCATAAGTCAACTCCTGGTTTTCTTTTTTCAGGTTCGTGTGGGAGTCTCTTGCCGGGCTTTCCCGCACGGGCGCAGGATATCCGTCCAGGGATTCATCGGGTATCCCCGGTTTCTCCACGGATATTATGGATTCCAGAAGCGCGATATTGTTTTCGTCGATATCAAAAGACAGCAAGGCTGCGGGCAGTTCGCCGATGCTGATCACATCTCTTCCAAGGTATCTTGCTTTCAGGCCGAGAGATGTGAGCGCTTTTACCAGGATTGCTCCATATTTCTGAAGAAATTGACGCGGCTCGGACTCGAGCGGTTGTTTATCCATGAATACGGCGATAGCGATATGAACGAAGCCTTCGCCGAGTAAAAACGCGGTACCTCCCGTAAGCCGTCTTAAAATCGGGATCTCACGTTTATTTGCTTCTTCCAAATTAGTTGCGGATGAGGAGTTTTGGAAGCGGCCGAGTGTCAAGCCGCTAAGTACGGGCCGTGAAATATAAAGCCATGGATTGCCCTGAGTTCGGCCGCGTTTCATCGCTTCGATCATGTAATAAGTGGCCCCGAGACTTTCTTCGGCTGAAAAATCATCTGATTCGGTTACCAACAGGACTTTCATAACGGCTCTACTCTATGCTGCAAATGCTGTAAATTCCATCCGGATCGACATCAAGACGCCCTCATGGATTCAAATTGAACGGCTTGGCCGCAGTTGCTGCCGATATCATCTTCTCCGGCGTCGCCAATGCTCAGGATCACATCAAAACCGCCCGTACGCAAGTGTTGTATCGCCTTTTCCAGCTCAATGTCTTGATAGGATCTCAAAACCGTCTCAAAACCGTTTTTCCGGCCTCTGAACGTGGGATTCACCGGGGTCAGCTTGACACAAAAAAAATCCGGATCGAAATGGCTGCTGATTACTTGTTCATCAAAAGAAACGTTTTTTGCAAGAGCGAAGTTCAGAACAATCTTTCGATCTCCCTTTTCGAAGAAGAGTTTCCCGTAGTCAGCGATCTCCTTCATTGAAAGATGTGGTATCGGAACCAGGCGGTTGCGTTCTTCAGCGCTTGTGCTGTTTAAGGAAAATTGCAACTGGAACCGGCCCTGGAAAAGATCGTTTTTGACCCAGCGCAATTCATTGAACCACTTTTCCCGTTCCTTTGGAGCGGTAGTTGCCACGCATATCCAGAGGTTCGGGTTGGGCAGAAGTTTTCTCAGTGCCCGAACCGCGGCCAAAACTTCGTCGTTTAAAGCCGGTTCGCCCATCCTGGAAAAATGCACTTTGAGTTTAGCGCAACGGTCTGCAAGACCTCGCTGGTTGCGACCGATTACGTATTCAACGGTTTCCAGCATTTCCCCCGACCGAAGATTTCCCTCGAATGCACTGCCGGCATCGCAGTATGGACAACCCACCGGGCAACCGAACTGAGTGGAAATGTTGATGATCCACTTTTCCTCCTTGGAGTATGAAGGATCCATTCCGTCGACGAATTCGCACATCCTGTTTCCGGAAAAGCGCGCTACGAATACCTCCGCCAGGTCTTTTCGGCCTGTCGAGCGGATCACCTCAAAAGACGGGCCTTTTGAATACCTTTCCAAAATAGGGGTTTCTTCATTTTCGGTTACATCCAGGTTCATTGCTGATGTTCCTTTCCGTATAATCCGCGTGATTTGACTGACCCCCATGCCGCGAACCCTTTTGTTTTTTCTCCACCCGATGCTTTCCAGCCCTTGGCAGACAAGTACCGGGCGGCGGCTATTCCCGCGCATTGCCCCGAACCCAACGCGCGCAATAGGTACCGGTTTTTTCCGGAATCCGCATCTCCCGCTATAAACACTCCTTGGGGGCTTTCCCGGACTCCATCGATGTTGCGACAAAACGGCCCGTATTCTTCTTCGATTCCCGTCAGTCCGGGAGTGCGTCCCACGCAGGCTATCACGTGGTCGGCCGAAAGATTCGCTACGGGTTCATCTCGGCTGTATTTCCGATGCAAAATCTCGATTCTGTTCGAGCAAAGCTTTTTCATCCGGACGGGAATCCGGTTGAACATGATGTTGAACATTTTTCCGTTCTCTTTTTCCGCTCTTTTTCTAAGATTCAAAGCGACATTTCTATCCGAATCAGCGCGGCACATCAAGATTACCCGAGCGTTTCCGGCCCGGGCGGACAGCGCTGTGTCCCACGCAGCGTCCCCTCCTCCTATCACAACCACGTCGGCTTCGTCGAGTTTCGATGGAAGGGTGCGAATATCCCTGTGGCCCCTCCCGGCGGCCAGGACTTCCTTCCATCCGGGCGGATCGTAGAAGCGAGGGGTTGTTCCGACGGCCAAGATCACCGTGCGGGAATGAATCTTCAAGCAACCGTTGTCAGCGTCACAATTGTCGAGCGTTGCTTCGTGGAGGAAAATCGGTGAAACTCGGGGTCCTTCGATCCATGATGCGCAAAGAGCTGTGACCTCACCTTTGATCGGTCGGATTCCCGCGGTTTTTAAACCGGTTTCCAGTTTTGAACATACGTCCATGCCTTTCAGTCCGTCCACTATTCCGGCCGTGGCGGCCAAAGGCCCCGCAGCAGCCAAGAGGCCGCCGGGGGGTTCATTGGTTACGAGAGCTGTGGTCAGACCCTCCCTTGTTGCTTGCATGGCAGCCGCTATACCGGCAGGTCCTCCGCCGACCACGAGTACATCCACGATTTCCCGGTGATCCTCCCGTTTCGCACCGGTTGGGCGAAACGGGCTCGGCCCTTGTGTTTTCGAGTCGGCCCCAAGAAGAGCCGAGGCTTCCGTTGATGTGATGACATGGGCAAGCCCCGAGGACAAAGTTTCCAGAGATGCAACGTGCAATCTTTGTGAGGCTGCGGCGGTGCCGTCCAAGACGACGGCCGGAACAAAACCTCGGCCTCCCGCGTCCACAGCGGTTGCAAGTACGCACAAAGGAGTTCGGACCCCACAGATTATAAGTCCCTGAATGCCTTTTTGAAAAAGCGTTTCCTCAAGATGGGTTCCCACAAACGCTGAGTTGCGGGACTTCTCCATGACAGCTCCTTGCGCATGGTCCATCGTTTTGGACAAGGGATCGGCGCGCTTGATCAACCGGCCGAAAAAATGTCCGATGGATCCACCTGCATCACTTTCAGGATGAATATGCCGGGTCCGGAAAACCGGAGTTCCGGTTTTTTCGGCCGCGCAAAGAACTTTTGCCGACTGAATGCGCGCTGATTCCCATGCCGGGATGTACGCGGGCGATTCAGGATTGGCGAATATCTCCTGGACGTCCAGAACAAGCACGGCCCAACGAATATCCTCCGGTGGAGGGTTCCGGCCTTTTGTGCCTCGGAGGGTTTCAAGAATTCTTGTGCTCCACGCTTCCACATCGGGAGCCATGTAATCTGTTTTTATCATTTGATAATCATCGCAATTGTTCGCCGTTTTGGTGGTTTCCAAGGACACCGGCGAAGATTTCCATGAGACCACTTGTATACTTCTTTGGAAAAAAGTAAACTTGTACCAAATAAGATTTTTTTGAATCGATTTAGAGATCGGCCGTGAGGTTGTTTCGGTTTTGGAGCTTTTCCTTTGATTTTATAATGCTGAACTAGTGCAGGAGCCATTGCTTATGATTAGGAGTAAGAGTAAAAGTATTTATATTTTAGAGTGGATAAATCTATTATACAACAAAGGTGTTGTTGTTGTTTGTGTTGCTGGTTTTATCTTGGCCGCGAGTTGCACCCGGCGGATGAACGTCGTTGCATGCGGAGACGGAACGTTTTGTCCGCCCGGCTACAGATGCGTACCCGATGGAGCAGGGGGGTATACCTGTGCACAGGACAGTTGCGGCAACGGTGTGCTGGATCCCGGCGAAGAGTGCGATGACGGGGATGAAAACGGGTGGGGCCCCAACCAATGCAGGCCCACTTGTGTGTTGCCCAGGTGTGGAGACGGTGTCGTAGACGACGAATACGGGGAAATCTGCGATAACGGAAACGATAGCATAAACGATTCCTGCCCGAGCGGTCCGCTCGGTACTTGCATTCCAGCTTTTTGCGGTGACGGGTTCATCTGGAACGAAGACGGCGGTGATGAAACCTGCGATGACGGAAATGACGTTCTTCACGATGATTGTCCGTCCGGCCCGGAAGGAACATGTCAATGGGCGCGTTGCGGTGACGGCATTGTTCAGTTGACCGGATCCAGAGTCGAAGAATGCGACTGCGGAGATGAAGAATACCTTGCGATACACGGAAGTCCCGCTCCCGGATGCACGAAGATCAATTCCGATGAAATTGACTCAGAGTGCAGGCCGGATTGCACGTTAGGTCGCTGCGGCGACGGTATAATAGACGCCGGAGAAGAATGCGACGACGGCGAGTTCAACTCCGACATTGATCCGGACGCGTGCCGGACCGATTGCACTTT
>SLPX01000163.1 GCA_007131745.1 Myxococcales bacterium | reverse complement strand
GCACTCGCTCCCGTTGCAGTCGTCATCGCTCAGGCATTCGTTTATGGGAACGCATTCGCAGGGGTGGCAGCCGTTTCGTACCGGCATTTCGTAGCCTTCTTCGCAGGCCAACAAACAGACAAGACCGCCGTTGTCACACTCTTCACATGTTCCGTCTTCGCACCACTCTTCTCCCTCGGTGCATTCAGCATCGGTCGAACAAGCGCCTTCAACCAGGCAGGTGTTTCCGTAGCAGCAAGAAGGATCACCGGCCGGGCACCAGGAGATGCACATGTCGCCGGGAATGCACTCGCCCCCGTCGCAATCCTCATCGCTCAGGCATTCGTTTATCGGAACGCATTCGCAGGGGTGGCAGCCGTTTCGCTCGACCATTTCGTAGCCTTCATCGCAAGCCAACAAGCAGAGAAGGCCGCTGTTGTCACACTCTTCACATATTCCATGTTCGCACCACTCTTCTCCCTCGGTGCATTCGGTATCGGTATTACAAGTTTTTTCGCCGTTGGCCGGATCGCTGTCTTTGTCCCCACACGAGGATATGCCCAGCGACAGTACTGCCGCGACTCCGGCCAGAATCATCAGATTTCTGATAGCATGAGTACTGGATCCCGGCTTGTTGTTTTGTGGTTTTTTCATTGCAAACTCCTTAATTCTCGTAAGTTTATTCGTTGATAATCTCCGGCGAACACTCGATTCTCAAAATGTGATGTGAGTCTCATGCATTTTCTGTAAGCAAGGTTGGTGCCAAATAACCGGCCGGAAAACACCTCCCGGTTTCCGTTCAGACGGCGAAATTTCTTCCATCTGGAAGAATTACATGCGAGAAAAATTGAACTTGAAGATAAAGAAACGAAAGGAATTCGCTTGATTGGGTGACAGAAAACATCTCCGTTTTCGTTATTGTCAAGCAAGATACCCGGGAGCAGAAGAATGAAAAAGCATGTTTTGTTTGGTGTAGTCTTTTTTCTATGGATCTTTTCAACCGGCTCGATCTGTTTTGCAAAAACTCTTCCCCTGTCGTCATGGTCTATTCCTCCCGAATCCAGGATCAAAACTACGACAATCAAGGCTGATCAGATCGTACTCATGCAGTACAGCCCCATCCAAAGCGCCGACCTTGATCTGGAGATTTCCGAGGTCAGGATTATGGCAAGAAACCCTAACCTCACCGTAGACACCAGGGTTACCTTGACAGTCCAGTATGACGATCTCTTGAGCGCGAATGTCCTTGAAGTGATACCGAGGTCGAAAACCAAGTATTCAGAGGTCGTGTTTCCATTGCCTCATCATAGAGGAAGAAAGGTCAAATCGATTCAACTGCGCCACGGTGCAACTGCAATCAGGATTGAAATCTCCCGGATATCGGTTGTCCCCGCCCCGCGGGTTGCAAGGTCTATAAACACCGCCTTACTCGGGGGCGCACGACTTAACGCTCATAAAAACCTCCAAGACTCCATTCTGTTCGTTAGGCATGATGACAAAGCCGGTGAAAGACCATCGATTTCAGGTCTGAAATCCGGGGTGATAAACATCCACGCAGCAAAGACCAGAGGCTTACCCGAAAGACCGAGCAACATGACGGTAAGAGTTTTTGATTCAAACAATAAAAGCCTGAAGAATATCCAGGTATCACTTTCAGTTGAATACCGGGATGCAACCATCGATTTCTCGGATCTCCATTTGGCAAAGGTGGATCGGGTCGAGTTCCAGTCGTGGGGCA
This sequence comes from Myxococcales bacterium, assembly GCA_007131745.1. Next base: position 1,589 of record SLPX01000163.1, on the reverse strand, counting down.
CCGGTGTTGTTTTTGCCATAAGAGATATCAGGGTCGGAACGGCTCAGGTAACGCACAAAGGAGATTGTCGGCAAATTGTTCTTCCGAACGCGAGATTCCGCAAACTCGTTGATAGATGGCGATCCGGGAAGTTGATTCATCAATCCAGGCTTGCCGAACTCGAGGAACTGTTGAAACTTTACGAAGCCGTCGAACAAGGGATGTAAAACGCTCTTGGTCTGAAACACACCGCATAATCTCACTCAGAATCTCAGTCAGCGGTAGTCCAATAAGATTCGGGAATCATATATGCAGGAAATCTTTGGGCGGCCGGCGCTGGGCTTGTGGTTGAACCATCCATAGAAGGCTATTGCATCTTGATGAGCAGTTGCTTATCCAATGCACGCGCCACGCGCTCCAACGTACTCACAGTAAGGTTGGAACGACCGGGTCGTTCCATTCTCTGGTAAGCCTGGTAGCTGACGCCCAATCGACCGGCCATTTGCTTTTGAGTCAATCCGGCTTCTTCCCGCCAAGCGCGAAGCATGTAGGCTGTCCGCACCTCCGGCTCGAGGGGAATAAACACGACTTTCCGGCCTTTTTTGGCACGAGGTTTTTTAACGGGCGGAAGCTTATACCCCCGCTCGAAATCCGCCTCAAGGGCAGCCGACAACGCCTCCCGGGCCATTTCTTCAGCATGCTCCCAGTCGTAACCGAAGGTGTTGATTGTACTATGCTGTGGAAACTGAACCAGGATCGTGTCCTCGTCTTTTTCAAGAATGGCAAAGTATCCGCCGGGCACCATAATTTACTCCTTGCCGAGCGCCTGCTCAGCCTGTTGCATAATTATCTTTGCAAAGCGATCAGTTACCTCTTTGCCGTGAACCGGAACAGTAACAGGTCGCGCTGCATTCGGATGGTCATAGATGTGGTGCGAACCTTTTATCCTATCCAGATACCAACCGTTTTGCTTCAGCCTTTTTATCAAGTCCTTCGTTTTCACAAGCACAATATACAACACATGTGTTGCATTAACAAGTTGATGATTTCAAACGAACACTCGATTCTCAAATGTCATGTGAGTCTCATACTTTTTCTGTTTTCCAACTCATGCCAAACTCCAATGGGTTTCTTTGTTCCTGAGAATTTCTGAACATGGAAGACAAGCGCTCAGTGCTCTATCACGCACAGGCCCTTGTCACCGCAGCTTAAATACAGAGTGCCGTCCCCTCCGATGACAACCGCTTGCCATAGACCTCCTCCTACTTCGGCTTCCCACTTGAGGGTTCCGTCCCGCCGGATTGCATGGAGTCCACTCATTCTAATGTATGTCGTTCCTTCACCGTCAATGGCCGGAAGCCCTCCTCCGTGGGAGAAGAATTCTCCTTCCGCCTCGTATGTCCAAAGAAGCTTCCCATCAGGAGAAAACGCGTAGACAACTCCCTCGCTACCGCCCACGACCATTCCGCCCGGTCCGATTGCAAGCGATCTTCCGGGATTGCCATCCACCGGGTGGGACCACAAGAAGTCACCATCCGGAGAATACGCGTACAGGGAGTACTCGGACGAAGGATCATCGTTGCGCTCACCCGCAAAGAAATAAAGGTTTC
>SLPX01000217.1 GCA_007131745.1 Myxococcales bacterium | reverse complement strand
ACCGCGTCCGTGAAATCTCATCTCGAACATCTTGACTCCTCGGTTTTTTGAAAAGTAAAGGATAACAATCCATTAGAGGATTTATCCTACAAACGCCGGTACGTTTCAGAACAGTTTCGGACATTAGATCGATCATGCCGAAACCAATTTTAATTGTCCGGCTAGACGCCGTGTCTTTAGGTCTATCATGGAGAATGAAAAGTCAAGGGTTTAATGGAGGGTTTTTTAAACGAACAACCGGAGTGAAATTTTTGCGTCTTTACATTGAAACAGTGAGAACAATGGAAGGTGAAGTTCAATAATACACCAAAGCCCGTTCTTCGCCCGTAACTCTTTTTTGTGTTCGATTTGAAATGGAACTGGAGTATGTTGGCATGGGAAAGGAGAGTGTCATGTTGAGACGGATAGTTTTGTCAATGTCCGTGTTTCTCTTTCTTGGAGGATCGGCAGGCTGCAAAGAAGAGGGTGAGCAGGTTAGACAATCTTATGAAGATGTCGTTGAATATGGAAAAATGTTCAGGGAAAAAGACCCCCGTTTCAAGAGCCGTAAAAAACTTCCCGGTGATGTGTGGCAATATCGTGAAAACTACGAAATGCAGAGCAGGCCCAGGTTGGAAATCGAGTTGGACATGCCGTACAATGCAAAACCCGAAGATATCAAACCCGTATTGCAGAAGGTAGCCACGGCTGGAATAGCCGGCGGACCATACAAAGCCGTCCGGGTTCGAGCGTGGCCCCGCAATCTTCGGAGATACGGCGGGATCATGGCCTACTACGTGTTTGCAAGCGACGGGGGCGGCTGGTCAAGAGATGGAGTTTATTACAGAAAGATGGTGACCGGGCCACACCGCAATAAAGATGTCCGCCCACCCACGCAGCATGAATATTCATTGCTTCTTCGCATGGAGGAAATCCACGATCAACTTCTCAAAGAAGATGAAAAACTTAGAAAAACCGCCAAAAAGAATCCGGAAGCGTTTCGGGAAATCGTCATGGAGCGGGTTGCGGCCGAGTCCGGATTGACCACTTCCTCGGTGACCGAGATCGCAACAAAAGCAAAGGAATACTATTCACCGACCGAAGATTAAGACCGACGAACAAAAGGGTTCACCGAAGGGTAAAGCGGTGTCAACAAACCGATTCGCCGAACAATCAGCTCCAAAAGGCGATGAACGGAAAGGCATACGGAAAGGCATACGGAAAGGCATACGGAGAATGTCACTTTTTTTCAGAGAAGAAAGAAAAATCAAGAAAATGATCCGCGAGTATTTCGAACGGGTGGAAAACTGCATGGATCAATTCCACAAGGACATGGATCGTTTGATCGAGTATGGTCCCGAAAGCGGCGAAGCCGAATGTGGAAAAATACATTTGCTTGAATCCCGAGCCGACGATCTCAGGCGGGACATTGAATTAAAGTTGTACGGAAAAGCGCTTCTTCCCGAATCGCGCGGTGACCTGTTGGGTCTCCTTGAAACTATTGATACTGTGCCGAACTCGGCCGAAACCGTGGTTGCAATCATCGAAACCGAACAGATTTCCATACCGGAGCAATTCAAGAAGGCTTTTCATGATCTGGTGGATTGCAACTTCGAAGCTTATCAATTACTAAAGGCGACAGCGGAAGTTCTTCTGGAAAGACCCAAAGAAACCCTTGATTTCGCCGATAAGGTGGATGTCAAGGAAAGTGATTCGGATCGTCTCGAGCAGGCGCTCATAAGAAGTATTTTCAGAACTAACCTGGAAAAAGCCGACAAGATACTTCTTAAAGACGTTGTCGTTGCCATAGGTAATGTTTCGGACCGCTCTGAGAATGCCGCTGATCGAATGGCGATCATAGCAGTCAAGCGACGCATTTGAGCATCCGGGTCGGGATTATTCAGCGCTATCTGTATAAAGGTTTGGTTTCCGGTTATGTGGCAACTTTCATCAGGCGTATTTCTGGGCTGGTCTCTCGGCGCGAATGACGCGGCCAATGTTTTCGGCCCGGCAGTGGCTTCCCGGATGGTTCGTTTCGGAACCTCGGCGGCATTGTGTTCCATCTTCGTGGTGGCGGGAGCGCTCCTCCAAGGCTCACAAGGCATGCACACCTACCAGGAACTCAGCCCAATCGGCAGCCTTAATGTCGCGTTTATCGTTTCGCTTGCCGCGGCCGCGACCGTGACCTTGATGACTTTGTGGGGTTTGCCGGTGTCGACCAGCCAATCCGTGGTCGGATCCTTGCTCTTGGTGGGCTTGATGACCGGAAATCTCCAGACCGAACCCCTGATAAAGGTCTTGATTTGCTGGGTATCCACCCCGGTGGGAGCGATGATCGCTTCCGCGTCGCTCTACCTCTTGTTGGGCAAGGCTATGAACCGGCTGGACATGGATATTTTCAGCTACGACCGTAATCTGAAAACCGCTCTGGTACTCGCCGGTTCATACGGCGCGTACGCTCTCGGCGCCAACAATGTAGCCAACGTGACCGGCGCGTTCGTGGGCGAAAACATGCTCACACCATTTTGGGCGTGTCTCATCGGATCCCTGGCAATCTCCCTCGGCGTGATTACATACAGCCGCAACGTGATGATGACCGTGGGCCGGGGGTTGGTGAAACTGGATGCATTCAGCGCGTTCATCGTCGTGCTGTCGAAGGCGCTTACGGTTCACATTTTCGCGTGGATAGGAGTCCCCGTCTCTACCAGCCAGGCCATCGTCGGAGCGGTTCTCGGGATAGGTCTTGTAAAGGGGGTGAAAACGGTTGACAGGAGAGTTCTCTGGCGCATTCTGTTCGGATGGATCGGGACCCCGGCCGTGAGTTTCATCTTGGCGGCCATATTATATTATGTTTTTCTTCATTGAAGGAGACCCAACGCGGTCAGGCAATTTGGCGGATGCAGCGCCGTGTAGGATGCAGAATAAGAAATGCATAACGATGCATAGCTAATGATGCATAGCCAACGATGCAAGGCTAAGGAAGATGAAGGATGAAGAATGAAAGAAAAAGAACAGAAACCGAAGATCGCACTCGACCCGGAAAACGAGCCTGAAACCGAACGTGACGGAAAGAAACGGGATGTTCATTACACATGGGACATGAACCACGCGGGAGAAGAGTTTTCCAGGTTGTGGAAAAAAGCCAGGGAATCAATGGGAGACCTCGGCCACAGAATCAGGGAAGGCGCAAGGGCTTCCCGCCACAGGGTTGAAGCGTCTCTCCTGGAAAGAGAGCGAAAGCAACTGCTCGAAAGCATCGGGTTGCAGGTATACGAACGCATGAAGGAGGCCGGAACCGAAGGTTTTCCCTCAGGCATAATCAATCTTT
>SLPX01000005.1 GCA_007131745.1 Myxococcales bacterium | reverse complement strand
CGCGTAACAGCGGCGGCCAGCCGTATTTGTCGGGAGAATCTGATGTACAGCTTGGAAAAAACATCCCATGGGGTCGCTTTGGAGGAGGAGCTGTTCTATCCGATCCGAGTGATCGGCCCACTGACATGATCCGCTGGGGTGAAAGCGCAATGGAGGTTGAGGGAACCGGCTGGGCGGATGTTCCGACTCCGTTGCCGGGATACCAGAAGGAGGGGGTTTCCTTTTCCCGGGTCCCGGATGGTCAAGATTCCGACAGATCGAGTGATTTTTGTTTTGCCCAAAGCACAAAAGGCTTATCCAACCTGTTGCCCTGTCTCCAGCCTTATGGGCCGTCCAGTCTTGTAATCACCGAGGTGAGCGGTGGAGGCTTGTGGAACGCTGAGACGATCGAGATATATAACCCCGGTAACGAACCGGTGGAATTAGAGAATTGGCAGGTGGTTACAAATCGGCCCCTGGGGACCAATTTCCTGTTTCTGCCTTCCTACAGCTTGGGTCCGGGAGATTATGCACACATTGTTTGCAACGTAGGAGCGTTCGGCTCTCACCATGTGGATGAAAACGGGATTATCAGGATTAGGTCCATGAGTTGGAGCCCGGGCGGTACGAACTATCTCGTTCTCCGGGAACCGGTTGCCGGTCTGGGAGTGGATTTTCTTCGCTGGGGTGGATCCGCGATGGTCCCCTGGTCGCCCGATGAGTGGTACGATGATGACAACGAGCTGACAATGCCTGATCGATCTTTGAGTCTTGGCAGGATCGGCGTAGAAGACACGAATACTTCAGACGACTGGTGTGTTCAGGAGCAATCATTCGGCGAGTTGAACCAGGGTTGTATTGATTGATTGATTATTCAACGCTTGGTCAACACCAGACCTGTCAAAGTCTCGACCCGGACCGGTTTTTGCTTTGATTCCATCATGGGTGAAACCCAGCTCTCAACAATGCGGTCCGGTCGTTGGGGAAGGGGGCGGTTTTTCGCGGTTGCCTTGACACCCTGGAGCGCCGCTTCCAGCAGGGTGGATCCGGTTTTTGCGTGTTTAGCGATGAGTTTGCGTGCTTGTTCAAGGTCTTGGGTGGATAAAGGATCCAGAGTCATTTTTCGTCCGAGCAGGTGGTTTAAAAATGACGTTCGAAAAAGATCGCCGAGGGTTATTCGAGCAGGTTCCGAGGGTACGGTGGAGGCGGGCAATTCACCGGCCAAAACGCCTGGGTTCATGCCGAGGGTTTCGAACAACAGCGGCCACTGCATGGCAAGGTCTTCCACCAGAGATGCAGCGTGGCGCACATCCGCTGTTGTTGAAATGGGCCGTCTTCCTTCAGCAGGGGGAGTGTCGAAATCCCGGATCAACTCGGGCCGTCTTTGTGTAAGAGCTGCTGCAAGTTCATCCCAAGGATGATCCAGAAGGGTCGTTGATCTGGGGGCCAGGGATAGCCGGCCGTTTTTCCTGAGTTCTTCCACGAGCCGACGCAGATTAAAGGTCAATGTGTAGCCGGCCCTGAAAAGTTTTTGCAAGGTCAGGTTTCCAAGCGCTTTGGCTCCCAGTTCGGGATTGGACCTGCATACGTATTCAAGTCCCAGGCTGATATACCTGCGCGCTGTCCGGAAATATTTCTTTGCCTCGGCCAGGTCGGGGCTCTCTACCAGATCAGCGGCCATCAAGCGATTGGCGGTTCCGGCCATTGCGTGACCCAAACGTTCGATTTCTACGGGGTCTTCCATGGTTTTCAGGCAAAGCCCCATAAAGTCGGTTTTTTGCTCGGTCTGAATTTCTTCCAGGGCAAGGGACGGCGCTTTTTCTTCAGACATGGGTTTCGGATCGGGCAAACCCTCGTTTATGTTAAGTTTTTGGAGATCAACAGGAGCGTATACCTGGAGGGATTCGTAATAATCAGCGAAACCAAAATCTTGCAAACGCCCTGAGCGCCAGCGGTACGCGGATTCTTCCAATTCAGCTATAGGTTCCCATCGAGCGGTCATGAGAGTTTTGGCGCCCAATGCAAGGTTGACCGAGTAGAGTTTGTCCATGAAACGTGCTGCACCGCGGTAAAACTCAACCGATTCCTCTTTCAGCGGATACAATGCGTAAAAACTGTCGGGCGATCTCCACGGCCCCTCAATGGGTTCATCCGGCTCTTCTTCCAGGGTAAGATCTACTATTCTACAGCTACGGGCCAACATGGCTGCGACAAGTTCAGGGTCGAATTCCTTTACCGCCCTGTGAAAAGGTCCCAGGGTAAGTGATTCCAGAGCGTTCAACCAGGAAAACCCCTTTTGTAGATCCACTCGGTCCCTTGTCCATATGTCGAGATCCAGGAAGGATTGAATCTGGGACGGTGAAGCCAGGGCGATAATGTCGGTTGCATCGTTGAGCCCGATTTCCTGGATTGTATAGTAGATGTCTGTTGCCGGCAGCGATGGGAGAATTCTTTCCACATCCGGAAAATCCAGAATGGATGAAGGGCGGCCTCGGCTGCAGAAATCATAGAGAGCAGTCTTCAGAGCGGCGGATTCCTCTTTGGATGGAGTGAGATTCGATGGATTTGTTTTTTTGTTTTTGTTCATTCTTGCCTTGAATTTATTGCTCGATTGATTCAGGTTTCCTCAAGTGATTTCCGTTTGAATAACTCGGATTGATTCTATTGTCCACGAGTCTCTTGACACCTGCCTTGTTTCTTATATAACCCGCCCGTGAAGGCAGCTTGCCCTAAAAAGGCAGGTTAGTCATTCCCGGGCAGTTCGGCGCTGCGGGTTATTGGGGCGTCGACAAGTGGCAAGTCACGGGGTTTTGGTCCCCGCATTCGCAGGTTCGAATCCTGCCGCCCCAGCCAAATGAGCATCCGTTTTGAAAGGATGCGTTTTTTTCGTGGAGAGATTAAAAATGCAAGGTCGACAACTGGAAGTGGAGATAAGGCGAGAAAAGGGGAAGGGTGCGGCAAGGAGGATGCGTGACAAGGGCTTGATTCCTGCTGTGTGCTACGGCAAGGGAAAGGAAACGGTTCTTTTGAAGTTGGATCCTCGGATTCTCAAGAAAACATTGGATGAGGATCTGAAGATGAATACCATCTTGAATCTGGATATCAAGGGCGCGGGCGCGCCGGAGAAACCGGTAACCGTACTCATCAAAGATTACCAATTCGATACCCTCAAGAATGAACTGAGCCACACCGATTTTTACATGGTCGACGAAACCACTCCCGTGGAGGTCAAGGTGCCGCTTGTGCTTAACGGCACCGCCAAGGGAATCAAGATGGGCGGTTTTTTACAGCCTTTCTTTTTCGAATTGCCGGTACGATGTTTTCCGCAATCCATTCCCGT
>SLPX01000379.1 GCA_007131745.1 Myxococcales bacterium | reverse complement strand
TTTAAGGCTAACTCAGGCAATTAAGCTGATCAAGCGGTTGAAGAAAAACAAGCGAGGATAAACGCGGGTAGAATCGATCGGCCTGAAGTAGCGGGTCATTGTTCCATGAAAACCACGGTGACTCCTTCTCCGCCTTCGCCTTTTCTCCCGGGCCGAAAGGTTTGGACGAACGGGCTGATGCTCAATTGTTCCCGCACGGCTTTTTGCATGGCGCCCGTGCCGTAGCCGTGAATAACGAAGAAGCCTTCCCTGTTTTGTTTCAGCATGGAATCAATGAACATGTCCAGCTCGGCAAGCCCTTCGTGAACGCGCATTCCACGGAGATCCAGCGTGTTCGAGGAATCATTAATCAGGATGAAAGGATCTTCAGATTCCCGGCTTGCAATTGATTGCGGCTTTTTTTGTTTTGTATGTTTGGAAACTTTGTCCGCTTTCGAAAGGGCGGCAGGCGGTTTTTCCGACCCGGCCGGTTGCGCCCGTCTCGTGATAAGCACGTCTGTGATTTTCATCCTGAGCTTTACGGTTCCGGCCTGTACGGTGGGGCGGCCCTTGCCGTCCAAATCAACCACCTTACCTTTTGTTCCGGTTGATTTTATTACAACCTCGTCGCCTATTTTCAGGTCTCCTTTTTTGGGTTCGCTGCCCGAAAGGTTTTCATGTTGCGGGGCGAGGTCGATGAGCCGTTCGGCTGCTGCAGCCGCTGTTTCTTCGCCCTTCTTCAGGGATCTTTTGCTCTTGGGTTCCCCGGCAAGGACTTTGCGCACGCGCTCGAGTTCGTCCCGCAGGGAACGGAGTTCCAGCACAGCCTGGTCGTGTGTCTTTTTTTTCAAATCCTTCAGTTCTTCACGAAGCGAGTTCTCCAGTTTTGCGGCCCGTTTTTCCCTGACCTGTGCTTCGGCCGCGGCGGTTTCGGCTTTTTCAAGTTCCGCCTTTAGCAGTTCATGCTTTTGTTCGACGTCTTCCATCAAGCCTTCAAGCCGGCTTTGTTGTCCACCCATGAGTTCTTCAGCGCGGTTGAGAATCTTGTCGGGAAGTCCAAGACTCCGTGCAACCGACAACGCGGATGATCTGCCAAGCATTCCTCGGACAAGGCTATAGGTGGGCTTGCGGTTTTTGGGATCGAATTCCATGGCTGCGTTTGTGAAACGCTTGTCTTCCGAGGCGAGTGCCTTGAGCCCGGTATAGTGGGTAGTGACCAGGATCTGCGCGCCGGAGTCAGCGAGCGCTTCAAGTACGGCGCGGGCGAGAGCCGCTCCCTGGGTGGGTTCGGTGCCGACCGCGATTTCGTCAAGCAACACCATGTCGCGATCCCGCGTTTCATTCAGGATTCGATTCAGGTTGTTCATGTGGGCGCTGAAAGTGGAAAGACCCGCGGCCATGTCCTGATCGTCTCCGATGGATGTGTAGATCTTCCGGTAGAAGGGTACGCTTGATCCTTCGCCGCATGGAGGATGAAGGCCGGCCTGGGCCATCAAACACACCATGCCCACGGTTTTCAGGGCCACGGTCTTCCCCCCGGCATTCGGCCCCGTGATCACTAGCGATCGAGAGCCTTCGAGAGCGAAGTCGTTCGGCACAACGGGTTCATTGCGCGCTGCCATGAGAGGGTGTTTCGCGGCCGTTATGTTCAGGCCTTCTCCTTTGTTTATGTCTATGGGTTTTCCGTGGATTTCGCGGCAGAAACCGGCAGCCGCGGAAATGAGGTCAAGCTGAGTCAATATTTCCAGGTTGGCTTCAAGCGCGGGGATTTCCTCCCGAAGCAGGGAACTCAACTCCGACAGGATGCGGCGTTCCTCCAGTTCAACCTCGGAAAACGCCATTTTTAGCTTGTTTCCGAGTTCGGTTATCTCGGCCGGCTCCAGGAAAACGGTTGCCTCGGTTCCCGATCGCGCGTGTACTATTCCGGGCAACATATGTCCGCACTCGATTTTAACCGGCAGCACGTAGCGTCCTTCGCGAAGCGTGTAGTACTTGTCTTGAAGAAGCTTTTCGATTCGTGGCTCTTCCATCATGGTTTTGAGACGGTCCACGATTTCTTCCCTGAGGGATTTCGCCCTTCGGCGAAGCGATCCCAACTCGGCCGATGCTTCGTCCCTCAGCAGGCCGTTCGGCAGGAAACAATCCTGTATCGGCCCGGAGATGTCTTCGAGGCGCTTGATTTTCGCCCCTTTACCAGCGAGAGAAGGGGCCGCGTGCTTCATAGAATCCAACAGCCGGCGCAAATCCGAGGCAGAAACCATTAGATCCGCTGCCCGAATCAGTTCTTCGCCGTCCAGGATTCCCCGCCTGGAGAGTCTTTCGATATTGTCGTAGATTTCGGGATGAACCGAAATTGCCAACGACACGTTTTGCTCATGCAGGAGGTTTGCCTCCGAGAGTTCATCTATTGATTTGCGAGCTTCTTCATCCGTGTCGCACATAGACCATTTCAGCGCTCGTTTCGCTCCTCTTTCAGTTTTGCAACGCTCTGAAATGAGTTTCGTAAGAGTTTCCCAATCAAGGTCCCTCAAGGTTTTTGGTGGATGCTTGGCTTCGGGATTATTGTTGTTCAACACTGCATCAGCCTCTTTCCAGTACGTTGGACGCGGCCGGGTTCAACCGGTACGCCATGATTTACATATCCTCTTCCAGTCGAAAAGCGGCCCCGGGTCCACTTTTCTCCTTATTCGTATGGATGGATTATCTTGCGCTTCAACCATTGTTCTGTCCAGATCGCTGTGTCTTTCCAGCCGCACCAGCCCGGGCAACTCCGTTCTCAGGTGTTGGAGCAGTTTTGTGAGCGTTTCATACTGTTGTTCCGTATACTCCTGGGTCATCTCCTGGTGGTCCGACCTGAACCAGTGTGGATAACGTCCGAGGTTGATCAATTCCACCCCGATGCTGGTTTCGTTTTGACCCGCAACGTGATGGGCCGTCCGATTCAACTCCACGTACTGAAAACATACACCGTCTCTGTGCACGTAATAGTGGCCGCAGTTTCCCGTCCCGCTTTCATAGAGAATGCGCTCGGCGAACTCCCTGCATAAATCCGGATCCGGGAGTTCGGTGCAGTGTATTACCACGGTATTGATGGATTCAAGATCGCGCTCTTTCAGCCTGCAATTGTAGGAAACGAGGGTTTTTTCTATTTCAAGCCGCCCCGCCCTGGTGTCGCTCACACTCATGTGTAATCTCCTCCGGTTCATCCAGGCCTGGAATCCTTTATTTACAGCAGGCCGGATTGACCCGTCAATGGATTCCGCGCAATTACAGGTTTTGACCGGTTGACAGTTTCCCAAGTCGTCATTACCTTGACCGGGTTTCAGGGTTCGGGCATTGGTTTGCAGGAAGCGCGTGGGAATTTTTATTAACGCCTCAGACAGACGAAGAACATGATTAAAAGAGACTATTACGAGGTTTTGGGTGTCACAAAAGATGCCGCGGACAAGGAAATCAAGAGGGCCTACCGGAGTTTGGCCATCAAGTATCATCCCGATCGGAATCCGGACAACCCGGAGGCAGAGGAGAAATTCAAAGAGGCGGCCGAGGCGTACGAGGTGCTGTCTAATACCGAGCGGCGGCGTCTCTATGATCAGTTCGGCCATGAAGGATTGAAGAGTACCGGGTTCAGCGGGTTCGGGGGAATGGAAGACATTTTTTCTCATTTCGGGGATATTTTTTCAGACTTCTTCGGATTCGGCGGAGGCGGGGGAAGGCGCAGGAGGAGCAGGGGAAAAGACCTACCGGCCCAGGTGGAACTGACTTTCCTGGAGGCTGCAAAGGGTTGCGTCAAGGAGGTGGAGGTAAGGCACCGTGTTACGTGCAAGACTTGTGACGGTTCCGGCGCGGAACCGGGAACGAGTCCAAGAAAATGCGATTCATGTGGAGGGCAGGGCCAGGTTGCGCACCAGCAAGGGTTTTTCATAGTGCAGACGGCGTGCCCCTCTTGCAGGGGCCGGGGAACGGTCATCGACCAAAAGTGCGAAGAATGTGAAGGCGACGGTCTGGTGTTTAGCACCGACAAGCTGAAAGTCACGATACCCGCGGGAGTGGAAGACGGCCTTACCTTGAGGTTGCCGGGAAAGGGTGAGGCGTCCCCGTCCGGAGGGCCGCCCGGGGATCTTTATGTTTCCCTCATGGTGGAAAGCGATCCCAGGTTCGAAAGGGAGGGTCCGGACCTGGTAGTTTCCATACCCGTGACGTTCACCCAGCTTGCCCTTGGAACCACGGTGAAGGTGCCTCTAGTGGAAGGGGAAACAGAAGTCGAAATAAAACACGGGACTCAACACGATGAGATCCTGGTGCTCAAGGGTGAGGGGCTTCCGCGTATCAGACGTTCAGGCATGGGTGACATCCTTGTGCGCCTGGATCTGAAAATTCCGAAAAAGCTGAACAAGGAAAAAGAAGAACTGTTGCGAAGATTGGCGGAAAAAGAAGGGGTTGAAGTGACCCCTCCCAAAAAGAGTTTTTTTTCCAAGTTGAAAGAGAAAACCAGGGCGAAGTCCTGAAAATCTAAAACTCGGTGTTTGCCTGGACCAGGAACATGTGGAGATCTCTTTTTACCTGCCAGTCATCCATGAACAACGGGTCATCGGGGTACTTCACGTCTATCCAACTAGCCCTTCCGGTATAGTTTTCGGAATTGTTCTGATAGATGTAGTTGATCTTCACGTGTGAATGTATTTTCTGGAAATACCAGTTCAGCCCGGCCGTAAGCCTCCATGCATGATTCTTGCTTACGCTTGTGTTGGGCGCCAAAAAATCCATGCGCACAAGGCCTTCTATCTCGGTGGGGCCGAAATTGTGCATGTAAGCCAAATGGGCCCATCCGCCGTAGCCCATGAATGTGTCAACATTTTCCGCCCATGGAGTGTAGTGCCGGAACATGAATTCCGCCATCGCTGTCACACCGGAAAAAGCCGTCAGACCGCGAACATACCTGGCCATCACTCCTGCTTTCACGTCCATGTCCGCCCTGTTCAAAATGAAGTCCCGCTCGTTGCACGTTGATGTGCCCGGCTCTTCTTCGTTGTAGCTGCACTTGGGGAAACCGATCCAGGTGTTGATTCCCACCATCAAACCCTTGGCAGGGCCATGCTCGAATGCATAGTCGGCCCGGATCAGGAAATCTTTATGATGGTTGTCGTCGGTCCAGCCGTCTGCAGGGCCGTTGAATACGCCGATGTATCCGCCAAAGGTCCCTGGGCCCAGTCCGATTTTGTACTCGGCCTGCAGCCCCAATTGACGCCAGGGCGCCCAAGCTCCTTCGGTCAGAATAATCGGGTATTCCGCTGTTTCGAGCCGGGTGATAAGGGTCGGCATCATCAAGGAAAAATTAGGCAGGAAACGACCGAAATAAATGGTCAGCCCTGGAATGCACGGCAAACTATAGCCGAACCTCACGTCCAGCAACCAAGGCGGGCCGCCGGCAGCGTCGCCCTGGAACATGTAGGTGAAATTCTCCGACAATATGTGCCCGGTGAGCAACAAGCGGATTCGCTGAACTTCAAAGGCCATGTTCTGATCATTTTCCATGGTATTGCCTTTGAATGTCTGGTAGCCGCCCGAAAAAGTCCCCCTCAGCGGCATCACGAAGCGGGCCTGGAGTAATCCCCACAGTTGAACTGAACCCCATTTAGATTTCACGTAAGGCACGACCGGCTTGTGAGCCGGGAGGACAGTCGGAATAGGCTGTGTCACTGCAATCCCTCTCGGCGGCTCGTCATTAGGGCGATCCTGGAGATCTTTTTCCAGAGGTTCCTGGATGGTCTTTTCTTCGTGAGCGTCTTCGATGTCTTCAGGAAACGCCAGGTCGGGATCCGCGTCAGCCGGATCCTTTTCCTTCACTTTTTCGACCTTTTTTGCATCTTTTTTTGCAGTGTCCGGCGGAACGGATTTTTCAACTTTTTTCGCCTTGCCTTCTACCGGTTTCGGCCGAGGCGCGGCCCATGCAACCGAAGAAAAGAAGAAAATCAATGCCGGAAGCACGGCGGCCGGAAATCGGGCTCGCTGAAACATTGAAAACAAGCAAACCGTTGGAACTCTATTTGACACCGGCTTTTTCAACATTCTGCCTCCTTGTGTTTCGCGTCTTTAGAGCGGCATTTTAGCAGTCTAATAAGATATTGTGAAGAGATTGGAATTTAAATGGAAAAATTTCTGAAAAATGATGTCAGGATTTCATTATCTTGTAGTGGCACCAGTGAGGCCGGCTTTCTTCGGGATTCCAGAGGTGGAGGGAATTTCCCCGGCAGACCCGCCATGCACTGCAATCCTTGCAAGGACCTTGCTTTGTCCAGGTTCGGTCGCGAAACATTTCGTAGCGGTTTTCCCATACATCCTCGAAATCGTCTTTTGCCACGTTTCCTTGGTTCATCCATGGCGGCAGGTTCGGGCACGCTGCAATAGAGCCGTCGGCCAGGATTCCCGCTATGTTTATCCCGGCCCGGCAAAAATACGGTGTGTCTCGAACTTTTTTCTCCCAATCCCACCCCAAGTAGCCTTCTTCACTCAGGTTCACCACCATCCCTTCTTTTTTTCCCCTTTCCCGCAGTCGGGCCATCTCTTCCACCAGGGTGCGGATCATGTCTTCGGATAGCAGTAATTCGTAATCGTCTTTCGCCCTGCCGATAGGAAAGATGTTAAACACTCTCCAATGTGTGCATCCCGCGCGAAGAGCGATTTCATATGTCTCGGTCAGGCGTTTCAGGCTTCTAGGGGTGACGCATGTGATTCCTTCCACCGTGGGTATCCCTTCCCCGCGCATGAATGCTATGGCCCGGCAAGCCCTTTCAAATGCGTTTTTTCTCGCACGCAGCCAGTCATGGCAAACCTTGGGTCCGTCGAGGGAAACCACCACGCTTTCCATTCCGGCATCCGCCAGCCGCCTGGCCATCTTTCCGTCCAACGCTATTCCGTTCGTAACCATACCCAAGCGGAAACCCAGGGAGCCGGCGTATTGTAAGATCTCGATGAGATCCGGCCTCATGGTGGGCTCACCGCCCGTGACCACCAGCATAATATTCTGAGGTTTGTATTTGGATGCAATGGATCCGAACACTCTCCGGACTGTTTCCCCGTCCAAACCCTCCTGGTCATCATCCCGGCCGCAGTCGGATCCGCAGTGTCTGCATGTCAGGTTGCACCTGCGGGTGGATTCCCAGAACAGATAACGAAGATCATGAACCTGTGCTTCCAGATCCTGGTATAGGGACCAGCGCAGATCTTTCAGAAACCCGTGAATACCTATCGGCATGAAAAAACCTCTTGAAACAAAATGAAATGAAACAGACCCCGGATCCGGCAATCCAGGAACCCGGGTCTTCGGAAGCCGCGCCGGGGGATGAATCGCTTCCCGCATTCGCCGCGGCTCTACGAGCTATTCGAAAACCTCTTCGACCTGGATGTCAACTCTCACCGGAAGCATTTTTGCATCCACGGGCACGGCTTCTTCCTGGTATTCTCCGTTGACCGGTCCGTCCACGTCTTTCACCACAACCCAAAATCCATTGGACTCAGCATGGTTTCTGAGGTGAGACTCGGCATTCACCTCAAAGTGTCCACCGTAGTTGGTGTAGGTGCATTCGGAACCATAGCCCGGAACATTGGCGCATACTTGCAATCCGTCCACTCCCTGCTGCTCTCCGTTCGTCACCTGGCCGTAGACCATCTGCTGTCGCCCGTCGAATTCATAGTAAGCTCCGTAGCAGGCTGCAATCACCAGGCTTGAGCCGGCCCCGACCACTGCAAGACAGACTTTTTTGATCAATTTGTCGATTTTCATGATTGCCTACTCCTTAAAGCTTCTTTATTAAAACATCTTCTTACGTTTATTTCCAGTTAATACTTCCATGGCTCTTTGACGTTTTTCGCCTTCATTGGATTACAGTTTTTTTCATCTCGTCGCTAAAAAAAAGAATTTGCAAAAGAAATGCCAAGAAAAATGCTCAAAATTATCGATATGTTAGAGCTGTGTCCCTCTGATGCAAAAAAACAGCAATCAATGTCGATATGACATTTTGATCAGACAATCGGGGTTTTTAGCTAAACAACTTCGGAAGTTCAAAAAACGAGGCTCGTGGGAATTTGAATACTCTAGTCAAAAACCTCTTCCACCTGAATGTCTACCTGAGCGGGAACTGATCCCGGGTCCACCGGAATCGCTTCATCTTCGTAATGACCGTTCGCCGGTCCGTCCACGTCTCTTACAACTACCCAGAAGCCATTGGCGTCGGCATGGTCTCTCAGATGTGGCTCTGCATTTACTTCGTAGTAGCCTCCGCTGGAAGTGTAAGTACACTCCGCGCCGTATCCGGGTACATTTGCGCATACTTCCATTCCGTCGACGCCTTGCATTTCCCCGTTAATCACCCGGCCTGAAACGACTTTTCGATTGTTTTCTGGTTGATACATATCCCACTCCGTATGAACCCCGTAGCAAGCTGCTATCACCAGACTTGAACCCGCTCCGACCACTGCAAGACAGACTCTTTTGATCAATTTGTCGATTTTCATGGTTGCCTGCTCCTTGATGCCTCTTCTGAATTTGTTTTTCTTTGTGTCTCGAAAACAAGAATTTGCAAAAGCAATGCCAAGAAAAATGGATAATCATATCAATGTGTTAAAGCCAAGGGCTGGTATGCTAAAAACCAGGAAACCATGCAGGTGTGACATTCAGGTCGTTAATTCAGTTTTTTCGGGAAACTGCATCAGAAACGAAGAGATTTTAGATTAAAGTCCGAGAAAAACCGCCTCAATTCCGGAGGGTCGATATCCACATCTTCGCTGGGGCCGTTGCCCAAAGAGCTCCATCTTCCCTGCCGATCGCCGATGAGAAGCCTGATCTTTTCTTTTTCTTCCTCGATGTGCATTACCGGAAAATTCAACGCGGCCGCTCCTATCCGGGGATAGCAGATCCCGATGTACAGGGTGCTGTTGTGAAGCGAAACAGAAAATGGATTTTGTCTCACAAGATTCGCCACCCTGTTTCGGGGCGATCTTTTGCGCAGAACGTTCGAGAACTTTGCATTAAGAACGATTTCCACTTTTCCGTCCGGTTTTCGTCCCACGATATACTGCTCGATGTCATTGCCGGAAATCGCCACCAAACATTCGGCGCAGTGTTTATAAGAAGCTTCCAGATCTTTCAAGCTATAGCCGGGGAATCCGCCGAATTCTCCCTCGCAAACGCATATACGAAATAAATCCAGGTCGGGTTTTTGTTCCGAATGTTGGGTTGTCTTTGCCGTATCTTCACGAGGAACCGCGGATCGGTTGCACCCGATCAACCCGAACAGGAAAAAAAACATGCAAACAAAAGATTTTTTCCGAGCCGTCATGAATCCGCCTTTTCTAATTTTCACCTGCAGCGGGCACTATGATGGTTTCCAGCCATTCGGCGAAATCCGTGCGGATCCATTCAAGAACATCTTCGGCCTCGGGAGGCCCGGCCAACAGCAGCGTGTCGAGTTCCTCCTTGGCAGACGACAGCTCTTCGCTTGAAAGGCCGCACACTGCGATCGCGCTTATTCTTTTTTCCGAAGCGGATCTGAACACGGAAACCATCCCATCCCGGACATTGCTCAAGGATCCATCTGCAGGTTCGTTCCCGGTTCCTTCAATCCCGCTCTCCAGCGGACCTGGAGGGCTTGCCGGTTTTTTCGATGATTCCTCTTTCTGTCGCAACATGTACGCCACCGCTAACCTGGCTGCAAATCCACCTGCCAGAAGAACGACATGTTCCCGGCCCATACCGCTTGCGGCCCTGCCCAGAAAATCCTTGATGTCGGAATAAGCGTTTCTTTCGATTTCCTCTTCAGGGGTTGCAGCCTCGTCCGGTTCCCCTTCCTGCGGGCGATCGGTTCCCATGTTCGTCATGCCTTCTCCCGCTGCAGAAATTCTTCGAACGCCCGGAACGGGTTCGTCTGAATCATGCGAAGATTCTTGTGGTGTTGCCAGGTCGAGCAAGACACAATGGCAGTTTTGTTTCCGGAGTTCTTCCCGCCATGATTCAAGATCGTGTTCCGCTGGTTCCCTTGCCTTGAGCAGCATCACCGCAGCTTTTGGGTTTGCGGGTTTTCCGTCCATTTCAAATTTCAAGCGACGGCCTGATCTAGTTGCGAAACTTACTTTCCAGCTTGGACTCATTCGTTCTATCTTCTTTCTAGTCTTTGTATGCCGGCCGGAGCCGATTCCCAACCTCCATCCACCTCTTGCGTCACTCCTTGTTCATCGCTTCATTCATATTCCATGTTTTACGTTGTTACAATGGAACTCTTCTTAAGGAGTAGACCTCGCCCTATTGGCTGCAAATGATTAATCGAACGAGCCTGTTTTTTACGGCAGTGGACAAACCGCCGAGCGCCTTGTTAGAACCTCCCTGACGGGAGTTTCATCTGCGGCTCGTCCGAGTTGCTTCATCCTTCCCCCGTTCCACCACCCCCTGCACCCGGAAGCGCAACTCAGATGTCGGCTTATTGTCCATCTGCCTTTTTTGCGGCTCGTTCTATTGGCTGCAAATGATCGAACGAGCGAGCCTGGGATATGTGGTGTGCCGAGACCAAAAGTTGAAGCAGGTCTCCGGAACAAGCCGTGCGTCAGAAGCCCGCTGCCCGAAGGGCTGAAGGGATTCGGCCGAGTCGCCGATGATGCCTACCCGAAGGGTAAGCTTCAAACGGCGACGTCCGGCGTTTCCGGAGCCTGCGAAAACATGGCCTCGGCGACCACCCCACGATCCGGAATCGAGAGAGCCTGTTTTTTACGGCAGTGGACAAACCGCCGAGCGCCTTGTTGACTCTGGTTGAACTTTATGGATTGAACACTACGGCGGGGCCGGGAGGTTCGACCGGGGTCGCTCCACGGTCGATCAGATTGGCGCGAAACTTTTCAATCAACAATATGTCGGCCGCAATGTCTTCGTCTTCGACCTCCGCGTTCCATTCCTCTGTTTTTTCCAGCAATCGGTTCAGGATCCAAAGGGCGTAGTTGTGACTGGTGGCCGCGCGACGGCACGCTTCCCTGAGCCCCAGGTAAATATTGTAAATGGCCAGGTTTTTTTTCAGCGCTGCATGGCTGACCCAGGGTTCCGGCGGATCCTGGCCAAGTGGGTGTTGCCCCGGTTGGGCCGGGTTGGTTATGGTTTCTTCAAGTTGTACAAGCGCACCGTCTTGAAACCCGTCTTCATAACTCAGATTAATATCGGCGACAAAGTGAACATCTTCATTTTCCTGGTTGTAGTCTTCCACTGGTTCCATCGCCAGGAAAATAGCGCTTCCGCCTCCCCGGCGGCCCTCGCCGCTTTCGGCAGGTGGCTCGTCGTGGCTCGTCCGGCTCACCAGAAATAAGCTGGGGATCTCGATCATGCCTCCGTTTCCCTTTGTTTTCCAAAGGTTCGTGCCCACTACTTCTCTCAAATAATATATCGAGTTTACGGTTACGCTTGCTTTCAGGTTGAATGCTATGGGTGATACGAAATAGTCCAGCTCTTCCAGGAACACGTCTTCAATTGCTGCAGCGTTTTCCAGAAAGTAGAAATTGCCCGTGCCCAGTTCTGCAAGGCCGCGCATGAGGTCGATGTTGAGGTCGGTTCCCACTCCTATTGTGGTCAAGCCGATTCCTTTTTCAATGTATGTTTCCGCCATGGCGATGATCTGGTCGGTTTGCCATATCCCGAAAGTGGGTATGCCGTCGGACATCATGATTACCCGGGGTTCTCTTGCCAGGTCCATTACCTCTTCCACTGTTTGAAATCCCAACTCCAAGCCGGCGTAGAAGTTGGTGCCGCCCCCGGCCTGGAGAGCGTTGACTTCATTGTGCATTTGCGCGGGTGTCAGGTTGTCCTCGAACCCGAAAACCAAGTGCGCCTGGCCTGAATATTTTATCAGGGCAATCCGATCATCAGGCCTCAACTCGTCGATGAGCATTCGCAGCCCTTCTTTTACAAAATCGAGCCGCATCTCCTGGTCCATGGAACCGGATACGTCTATAACCACCGCTATGTCGATATCCCGCCTTTGGAACGTGGCCGGATCCAGAGGTGAATTCATTCCCAACTGTATTGCCGCTTGGTACTGGTCAAATATCCAATCCCGGTCTATGGCCAGCATTCCGTGAAGGCAGATGGAATGGCCGCACTCCGGGGGAGGGAGTTCTGTGTAGTGCTCTGAAAAGAAACCATTCGCACAAAGAGTGTTTTCGCCCGGTATTCCGCCCTCCTCGAGTATCTGCCTGAACAAACCGATGTCCTGGGCGCCGCCGGTTCCAATATTTCCGAAGTTCCCTCCGCTGCTGTCGATTTCGTCCTTGATGGACCCGTCGGTTTGAATGTTCCCGGAATTTTGGTTGTTGTTTTCGTTGCCCACTGATGAGCCTGCATCCGCCCTTGGGTTCAGGTCGAAATCCAGGCTGATGCATCCGGACATGCCGAATGTCAAGAGCACTGCATACAAGAATCCGTGCGCTGAAAACCGATAAAGCTTCAGCAAATAGCCACCCCTTTTCTTCATGACGGCCTCCTTTATTTCCAAATAACATAACTTAACAAATCAATTCTAATAAAAATAAAACTATTTTTCAATGCAAAAATGTTGACTGGAGTACACCTCGACTTGTTGACAGCCATTGATCGAGCGAGCCTGTTTTGTCGGCAGTGGACAAACCGTCTGTCACAGCGATGCCGAACCATGGGTCTTC
>SLPX01000317.1 GCA_007131745.1 Myxococcales bacterium | reverse complement strand
GGGCTGGTGCTCATGTCTTCTCTTGCCGGAATGCAGGGTTCTCCCATGGTCGCGGCATATGCAGCGACAAAGGCTTTCAACAGGGTCCTGGCCGAAGGACTCTGGTACGAGTTGAAAGACGAAGGGGTGGATGTGCTGGCCGTGATTCCGGGACCTACGTGCACGCCCGGGTATCTGTCATCCAGGCCGCGCAAGAATTCGCTTTTTGCAGCCCCCGAGATGGAACCGGCCGCGGTTGCAAGGGAAGCGCTTTCGGCCCTGGGCCGAAAGCCGTCACTGGTTTGCGGTTTTTCGAACCGGTTGATAGCGGGGATAACGGGGAGGGTTCTTCCCGTGAGTTGGGCCGTGCGATTGTTCGGAAGTCAGACCATGAAAATGTATGGAGATTGAAATGAAAAAAGAAAAACTATCACGGTTGGGGAAGGTGATATTACATCTATCGCTATTCGCCGTGTTGATGAATGCGCTCCTTTGCTGCGGTGGAAAGGAGGTCTCAGAGGAAAGGGATGCTTTTTTGGCCCATGATTCGTCGGATGGCGAAGACTCGGCCATAGCCGATGCAGGGCAAGGCGAAGTGGATGCAGGGCCTGATGATTGCGGTGATCCCGTGGGGGGTGGGTTTGGAGTGACTTCCGTTATCGGAGATGTGTGGGAAGGCGCTCAAATAATCGTGTGCGGAGATGAGTTCGGCGACCTCGGACCCGGTTATGTCTTGTTCGACAACATGGAATCCGGTGAGCCTGGCGAGCCGGTTGAGCTGTCGAGCCCACTTCTCGGCGATTGGTGGAGAGTGAGTACATTCTACAGCGGAGCCGCCGGGCTTTCCGGTTCACAGGCTATGACTATCGGCGGGGAAGGAAGCGGAGTCGCTGAATACGGCATCATCGATGATGACGCTGAATTGGGTTTGATGCATTTTACCGAGATCTATGTCAGCTGGGCGCTGCTGGACCTGGGTGTTTTCCCCGGGAACAACTCCAGCGAGACTGAGTTTTCCACGGACTCGAGCGCCAAGGATCTATGGCTGATGTATGGACCTCGCGGGGATAACTATTCCTACAGTTGCAGCCAGGGGTCATGCAACGGCAATGACATCGTACTCGTTACGCATACCGGCAACGGCAGCTTCAAAATCGACGGAAACAACACTAATTCGAGCTGGTGGGTCGGCGGTTTCTGGCAGTTTCAGACGTGGAACCCCATGTCCGTGTACTTGAAGGTCAACCTCGATGATCCCTACGGACCGGTGGTTGGAGCGTTTGAGCACATTTCTCCCGAGGGGGGATACATCCGTGCCGACTATAACGGGACGGTGATGCGCGAGGAACACGACGAGGTGGAACCCGTATGGGACCGCATAAAATTCGGATCCTGGTACAGGAGCACGGAGGGCTTCCACAGGATCGTGGATGACATATATATCGCGATAGGAGACGGAGCGGCTGCCCGGGTTGAAATAGGAAACGCGCCTCACATCGAAGAGGTGACCCGTTTGGCCGTATCAACAGTGGGGCACTGGTCGGCAAATCGTCTGGAAGTGACCGTCAGGCTGGGAGGTTTGGATCCGGAAACAGATGAGCTGTATTTGTTTGTTGTGGACGCTCAAAACAATCGTTCCCCGGGTTTCGCTCTTTAAAAATTTTTCCCCGGTCGGGTGGATTCGCGTGTGAATTCACCCGAAGTTGTTGTCGGATCAGCTGTCCTTGAATTCGGATACGAGGGTTTGGAAGGATTTCTTTGCATCGCCGAAAAGCATGCGAGTGTTTTCCTTGAAGAAGAGGGGGTTTTCCACGCCCGCGAATCCGGGTTTCATACTGCGCTTGCAGACTATGCAGGCGCGCGCCATGTCCACGTTGATGATGGGCATTCCCCAAAGGGGGCTGGTTTCGTCTTCGCGCGCTGCGGGATTCACTACGTCGTTTGCTCCAACGACAATCGCCAGGTCCACGTTGGTAATTGTCGGGTTGACATCTTCGGGCACGACCAATTGGTCGTAAGGCACGTCGGCTTCCGCCAGCAACACGTTCATGTGGCCGGGCATTCTCCCTGCAACCGGGTGAATGACGTACCTGACTTCCGCGCCGTTGGCTTCCAGTAATTCTCCCAGCTCCCGGACTACGTGCTGTGCCTGGGCGACCGCCATTCCGTAACCGGGAACAAATATGACGGACTTGGCCGCTTCCAGCATGTAATACGCGTCTTGGCCGGAAACCGGTTTCACTTCGCCCTGATAGGCGGTTCCCGCGGCTGCTGCGGTCGACGCGCCGAAACCGCTGAACAAGACATTTGACAGGGAACGGTTCATCGCCTTGCACATGATGACGGTCAGAATCATGCCGCTCGCGCCTACGAGCGCGCCCGCCACGATCAGAACGTTGTTCATTATGACGAATCCGGCCGCGCAAGCCGCCAGGCCTGAATAACTGTTCAGGAGAGAAATAACCACCGGCATGTCCGCACCCCCGATGGGGATGACCGCCATCACGCCGAGCACAAGAGACAGGCCGATCAACGCCATGAGCAGGAAATAGAGCTCCGGCTGAATCACGTACCAGATGGTGACAGCGAGGATTGAGATAAGGATTCCCGCGTTGAAAATGTGTTGACCCTTGAAAAGAATGGGCTTGCCGGTGATTTTCTCCGAGAGCTTCCCGTACGCGATGAGACTGCCTGTAAAAGTGAGGCCGCCGATCAGAACCGCAAGCGCTATGGCCGTGAGGGTAAAGGCCGGTACATGGGGATTGCGATGGTACTCGGCCCAACCGACCAGCAAGCTCGCTATGCCGCCGAAGCCGTTGAACACGGCGACCATTTCAGGCATGGATGTCATCTTGACCACGCGGGCCGCGGCCGCGCCGACACATCCACCTACTGCAAAGCCGATCAGGATCCAGTGATAGGTGACTATGTTTCGATCCAGCAGCGTCACCACGATGGCGATCAACATTCCGAGCGAAGAAACCAGGTTCCCACTGCGCGCCGTCTTGGCCGATGAAAGCATCTTGATGCCGAAAATGAACAGAATGGACGCTATGATATAACTGATTGTAATCAGGTTTTGAGTATTCACTTCTGCCCTCCTCCCTTGCGCTGCTTGAACATGCCCAACATGCGGTCGGTTACCAGGTATCCTCCCACCACGTTGATTGCAGCAAAGGCCACGGCTGCAGTTCCCAGGATCGTGCCGATCAGACCGCCTTCCAGGCCCGCCGCCAGGATGGCGCCGACGATGGTTATTCCTGAAATCGCGTTGGCCCCAGACATAAGCGGCGTGTGCAGCTGAGACGGCACCTTGGAAATAAGTTCAAAGCCCAGAAAAACAGCCAGAACAAAGATGAAAAACAG
>SLPX01000135.1 GCA_007131745.1 Myxococcales bacterium | reverse complement strand
CCCGAGATCCACGTCGTCGGTCGTCCAGCGGGCCGTCTTGTCCGCGCAACAGTAGGCGGGACGAAAGGCATTCGCCGGGGGCAGGGTACGTACAACAGTCAGACAGGAAGCGCCGCGCGTCACAGATCGCGTGCCCGCGTGCGGCAGCACTGAGCGCATCTTCATTATGCTGACCTCGCGATGCACCGGGACATCGACCGGACGCCCGGACATTGCCGGGTCACAGTTGATCCGCCCGGCATAATACTTGTGAGCTCCACCCTCATAAATCAAATCGCCGTGCCGGCCCAGCCGGGAGTCGAAGCCTTGCCGCTGCGGACCGTCGAGCCCGCTCGAACGGCCGGGATCGAACATGGCCCCATGAACCGCAGCATTTTCCTCATCCGCGTAAAAGAACGAATCAGGCTCCATTTGAGTGATCCGGACCGGGGATACGACGATCGGATCTCCGAGAACATAGCGCCCGGTGAGGGCCTGAGACTCGAAGCGGAAGGTGAACTCCCGATGCTCGATGCTGTTCGCCGGCGTGCCCGGCTGCGGGTTGTTATAGCAGGGAAGCGGCGGAATCAGGTCGTTTCCCGGGCGAAGAGCTAACGCGACCAAACCCTTGTGGCTGGTATTATTGTCACGCTCGGCCCGAACCGGAAGCGATGAGTTGCTCTCCTCGACGATGCCGAAGCCGTAGGGAACGCGACTGTCAAGGTTGTCGAGCGTTACGCCCGCAACGTTCGGCTGGGTCATGGTCTGGTAGCGCGTCGCCGCTGCCAACACGGCGTCGCCCGCCAAAGTCTCGAGCGCAACCTCCGACGGGTTCGAACTCCCGCCGATCTGAAAGGCGCTATCCACTGACCGTGGATCATGCCGGAAACCCTTGATACCGAAGAGAACCGCAGCCTTTGCAACACAACCAAAACTGTGCATGTTGGTGATCTGTATAGGCTCCCCTATATTGAGCTCCCGGCGAAGTCTATAAACCTTTGCTCTAATCGTTCCCCAGTCTACAGAAACCTCTCCGGTATGCTTCAGCTCTTCATCTTCTGACAGACCTTGCCAGTTCGCGAAGGTCGGCAGCTCGTCGGAACCGCCAAAGAGAAGGAGCAGCCAAAGGTCGAGGTCGGGATCGTAAGGGATGTCATAAGGCACTTCGAAATTGAGCGTGCCGTCGCTGTCATCGTAGGCCGCGCCTACAAGAACAGGTTCGCTGGGTTCGACAGGCTCCGGTTCAATTGGTTCGTTATCGCATTCCACTCCGCCGTCAGGGCCATTATGCGTTCCCCCATCTCCGTTCCCTCCGTCCACCACCCTTCCGTCTACAATTCCTCCGTCATGTTCGTCGGGACCTCCGTCGATGTCAACAGAAGAGGACGAATCGCCGCAACCAACGGCCGCTACAACGACCGCCGCTCCCATGCCCCCCAAAAATTGCCGCCTTGAAACTGTTGAAGAAGATTTCTCCAACGAACTCTCATCCAAAATAATTTCTTTTCGTTGTCCATTGTTGTTACTTCCGGAATTATCCCGGCGTTCGCTTTGATGCTTGGATTTTTTCTCCATTTTATTTAGCTCCTCTGATTGCCTCATCTTCCCTTACGCCAACGGGTCCATGCCTGACAAAATAAAAAAATGGTCATTCGGTAATGTCCCGTTTTCTTTTTGACTTACCACACAGCCGCGACGAGTTGATTATCCTCTACGCTGCCTCCTTCCCGGAGTCGAGGTCAAGATGTTTTTATGCTTCTGTAATGTTTCACTCTTCTTCCGTCGGCATTGTTCTTGAAAAGCGCATTCGGTTTTTCTATCCTTGAAGACATGGAAAACATTTGGGCGAATAGATTGGTTTTTTCCAAAGTTTCTTGTTTTGTTCTTTTATCTCTTCTTTTTACACATGGGTGTACGGTTGAGTTTAAGCCTAAACATCCTGTGTGCGGGAACGGAGTTGTGGAAGGAGATGAAGAATGTGATGGAGAGGACCTGAACGGCAAGACTTGTGAAAGCCTCGGATTGGGCGAGGGAACACTTGGCTGTAAAGCTGATTGTACCTTTGATACCGGCAGTTGCAAAATACCGGCGATGTGCGGCAACAACATAAAGGAAGAATCTGAAGTATGTGACGGAACAGACCTCGGCGGAGAAACGTGTAAATCACAAGGTTTTCACTCTGGAACTCTCGCTTGTCTTCCAGACTGCTCAGGGTTCGATACCACCGGTTGCGAAATCGGCGACGAGTGCGGCAACAACATCAAAGAAGAATCTGAAGTATGTGACGGAACGGACCTCGGCGGAGAAACGTGTGAATCACAGGGTTTTTACTCTGGAACATTGGCTTGTCTTCCAGACTGTTCAGGATTTGATACCTCGCAATGCGATCTCGGCCCTTGCCCGCATGGGTGGGTCTACATAGACGCCGGGGATTTTGAAATGGGGTGTAGCGAAGATGATGATTGCTGGGTTGGCGTCGGCAATGAATCTCCGCGGCATACTGTGACTCTTTCGCATTACTGTATACAAGTCACCCAGGTGAGTGTGTCTCAATACAGGGAGTGCAAGGACGCAGGGGGTTGCACCAATGGAGAACCGACCGAGGGCGGCGGCACATCGTGGTACAACTGGACCACTGTTCCGGAAGACAGGGAAGAACACCCAATAAACGGAGTCACATGGGATGAAGCCCGAGAATACTGTATCTGGGTGGGTGGCGACCTGCCGACCGAGGCGCAGTGGGAAAAAGCTGGACGGGGAACGGATGAGCGAAAATACCCATGGGGACCAGAAGCGCCGAGTTGTCTCAGGTGCAACTGGAATCCATCGGGTCAGGGTCTTCCGTATGGGTGCAATCAGGTGACAGAGGGACCGGGAACCTGGCCGGTGGGATACTTGACGACCACGCAAGGTGATTCATTTTACGGCCTCAAGGATATGGCCGGAAATGTCTGGGAATGGACACTGGACTGCTATGACCCGTATTTCTATGGGACTTGCCTTGATCTTTGCGTGGATCCGGTGAACGAAGTAGATGATTGTCTCCATGAGAGGGTGAGCCGCGGGGGAAGTTTCAGCAGCGGCAGTCCCTGGAACCTCAGAGTTGTGTACCGCAACTTCGCAGACCCTGTGGTGAGAAGCTATTGGCACGGGTTCCGTTGTGTCAGAATCCCCTTCGAAGAACAGAATTGACACCTGAATTCGCCGGTTGGACAAACCGGGATGCTCACGAAACGGATGGATCTCGGATCTCTTCGCACCAGTGAACCTCGCTGCCCAGGCGATACGCCGCTCGGCGGTAAACTTCCGGAGCGCCGGGTCCCATTCGCGCGATATCAAGAAGACACGCGGCCTGACCTTTGCGACCT